>NZ_JBITIE010000021.1:0-162344 GCF_044458665.1 Streptomyces sp. NPDC050422 | reverse complement strand
CGCCGCCGGTCCCTCGACCGCTATCTGCTCGATGGTGGTGTCGCTCATCTGGCGTCTCCTTGATCATCGGATCCGCCGTTCATTGAACACTCCCGCAAGCGGCGAGAGTTCGCCACGCGCGAGGCAGAAGCCGTCTCGCGCATTGCTGCCCGACGATCTGCCGAATCGGCGATGCCATCAGCCTCCTTGCCATCTCCGTAGTGCCTGGACCGAAGCATCAAGGTTGAAGTGAAGCTCCCACTCAGTTGCTGTCCGGCGTGCGCTCACCAAGCTGTAGGACCCGGGCAGCGGAGAAAGTCCACTGGCCGAGTAGGCCGTCGTGTCGCAGCAGTGACGTCATCAAGGGCTTGAGGTGCGGCCGGGGAGTCAGGCGGCGATGAGGTCCTGCTCACGGTCCGGCGTTCCGACCTTGGGCTGCTTGTTCGGCAGCGCGAGCCGGAAGACCTTGTGCCACGCGGAGAACACCTGCTTGGGCAGCGGGCCGGTGATGTACTCCAGCTCGTACTTCTCGAACAGCGCGCGCACCTTCACCGCGACCTCGGCGTACCGGTTGCTCGGCAGGTCCGGGAACAGGTGGTGCTCGATCTGGTGCGACAGGTTGCCGGTCATGAAGTGCATGGCCTTGCTGCCGCTGATGTTCGCCGAGCCCATCATCTGGCGCAGGTACCACTGGCCGCGTGTCTCGCCCGTGATCGACCGGCGTTCGAAGACCTGCACACCCTCGGGGAAGTGCCCGCACATGATCACTGAGTGGGTCCAGATGTTGCGGACCAGGTTCGCGGTGAACGTGGCGGCGAGTGTGGTGAGGAATGAGGGGCCCGAGAGCAGCGGGTGGATCACGTAGTCCTTGAGCACCTGCTTGCGGATCTTGCGGCCCACGGCCTTGGCCCGCGCGCGGAACTCCGGGTTCTTACGGCGGCGCTTGTGGAGGTTCTTGCCGAGCTCCAGGTCGTACGCGGCGATGCCGTACTCGAAGAAGCAGGCGTTGAGGAAGTTCCACAGCGGCTGGCCGAGGTGGAAGGGGTGCCACTTCTGGTCCTCGTCGACGCGCATGATGCCGTAGCCGAGGTCGTTGTCCTTGCCGATCACGTTGGTGTACGTGTGGTGCAGCTCGTTGTGCGAGTGCTTCCACTGATCGGACGGCGAGACGTGATCCCACTCCCAGGTGGTGGAGTGGATCTTCGGGTCTCGCATCCAGTCCCACTGGCCGTGCAGGACGTTGTGGCCGATCTCCATGTTGTCCATGATCTTCGCCACGGACAGCCCGGCGGTGCCGATCAGCCACGCGGGCGGGAAGATCGAGAACAGCAGCACACCCCTGCTGACCAGCTCCAGCTTGCGCTGCGCCGAGATGATCCGCCGGATGTAGGCGGCGTCCTTCTCGCCGCGGTCGGCGATCACCTCGTCGCGGATGGCGTCCAGCTCGCGGCCCAGTTCCTCGATCTGCTCCGCGGTCAGGTGGGCGGTGGGGGCGATGGCGGTCAAGGTGTTCCTACCGTTCGATGTCGCAGGGGCCCGCCGCGGCGGACACGCAGGTCTGGATGAGGACGCCCGGCTCGGCCTCGGTGATCTCGCCGGTGCGCAGGTCGCGGACAGCGCCGGCCTTGAGCGGCGTGACGCAGCCGAAGCAGATGCCCATACGGCACCCGGAGGGCATGAGCACGCCGACCTCCTCGCCGATGTCGAGCAACGGCGTGGCGCCGTCCGCGTCGATGGTCTTGCCGGTGGCGCTGAACGTGACCTCGCCGCCGTCGCCGGCGACGACGATGCCGGGGCGGAACCGTTCGGTGTGCAGGCGTTCTTGGACGCCCTCTTCGGTCCAGTGCTCTTCGGCGGCGTCGAGCAGACCTGCGGGCCCGCAGGCCCAGGTCTCGCGCTGGGCCCAGTCGGGCACGAGTTCTTGGAGACGGGCGATGTCGAGCTTGCCGTCCGTGTCGGTGTGCACCTCGGTGAGCCGAAGCTTCTTGTCCGCGACCAGACTGTGCAGTTCCTTGCGGAAGATCACGTCCTGAGGCTGTGGCGCGCAGTGGACCATGACGACGTCGTCGAGTTCGATGTCGCGCAGCATGCCCATCACGGGCGTGATGCCGCTGCCGGCCGTCAGGTAGAGCACCTTGGCGGGCTTGGCCTGCGGCAGGACGAAGTCACCGGTCGGCTGGTCGAGCTGGATCAGCGTGCCCGGTTTCGCCCTGCGGACCAGGTGGTTGCTGACCTTTCCGTCCGGGATCGCCTTCACGGTGATCGTTACACGGCCGTCCCGGCGGTTTGTCGGCGAGGTGATGGAGTAGGCACGCCACAGGCGCACTCCGTCGACGTCGACTCCGATCCTCACGTACTGGCCGGCTGTGTGGCCGCGCCAGCCCCGCCCCGGCCTGATCACGACAGTCGCGGCGTTATCGGTCTCGGAGTGCACGGCCTCGATGCGCCCACACAGGTCAGCGCCCGCACGCAGCGGGCTGACCAGGTCGAGGTAGTCCGACGGCAGCAGCGGCGTCGTGACCATCTCCAGCAGTTTCCACGCCCTACTGCGGAGGGCTCCACTCGTCATGACTCCAGCTTGCTGCGCCTCTAGGCGTAAAGTCCTGACCACAGGACGTAAATCTGGTCGACTGAATTGTTCGCAGGGAACAAAAATGAGCTATGCAATCCGGAGGGCCAGCGAACTGAGCCTGGATGAGACGACGGTCACCGCCCTTCGGGCCGCACTGAAGACCACCGCCGACGAAGTCGTCCAAGCGATCATCGACGAGGTTCCTCCCTACGCCCATGCCTTGTCGGGCCGCATGGGCGCCACCATCCGCAGAGCCGTCCGCACCGCCCTGGCGCACTACCTGGACCTTGCAAGCGGGAACGCCACAGGCGGCGACGCCGGGGACGCCGCCTACGAGCTGGGCCGCGGCGAGGTGCGCGACGGCCGTTCGATGGACGCCCTGCTCAGCGCCTACCGCGTCGGCGCCCGGGTCGCCTGGCGATGTCTGGCAGCGGGTGCCGTACCCGCAGGTCTGCCCGCCGCCGAGGTCGCAAAGTTCGCCGAGCTGACCTTCGCCTACATCGACGAGCTCTCCGCCGCGAGCGCCGCGGGCCACGCCGACGAACTGGCCGCCCGGGGCAGAGCCCACGAGCGCCACCTGGAACACCTGGCCCGCGACCTCCTCGCCGGCGCGAGCCCGGAAGTGCTGCTGGCCTCCGGCCAACGGGCCAGGTGGCAGCCCCCGGTTTCGCTGACCGCCGTCCTGCTGCCCGCCGCCCAGGCCCGGCCTGCCTACCGGACACTCGACCCGAGCACCCTCGTCCTCGACGATTTGCCGGATGCCACCGGTGTGCTCCTCGTCCCCGATGCCGACCGATCACGTCTCCTACGGCAGCTGACCGACCGCGCCGCCGTGGTCGGCCCGGCCCGGCCATGGACCCACGCGTCCGCCTCGTACGCACGAGCCCTACGCGCGCGCTCCCTTTCCTCGGACATTCGCGACACCGAGGACCACCTGCCCGACCTGGTGCTCAGCGCCGACGAGGACGCGTTCGCGGACCTGCGCGCCCGAGCCCTCGCACCGTTGCAGACCTTGCCAGCCGCAACCGCACGACGGCTGGAGGAGACGTTGCGAGCGTGGCTGCTGCACCAGGGCAGGCGGGACGGGGTCGCGGCGGCATTGTTCGTCCATCCCCAGACGGTTCGATACCGGATGTCGCAACTGCGGGAGCTGTTTCCCGATCTCGCATCACCACACCGGGTCCTTGAACTGACGCTGGCGGTCGGTCTCCGGGTCCGCTGACGCGTCACCCGTCTACCGCCGCGTCCGCGAGCGTCCAGAAATCGTGCTCGTTCCCGGTGCCAAGCCGCTATGACCCTGGAAAACGGCTTTCCGGTCGTCGCGACAAGGGGCCGGGCCGCTCGTCCCAGGGACCACCGCCGTCCTGCGACGGCCCGTATCTCCCTCCCGGCAGCCGGCCGGACGGCCGGCCAGGGCCGACCTGGCACACCGCGCGAGGGATGATGGGATGGAGTACGAAACGTGAGGTCAGGAGCTCCCATGACAAAGCTGGTTCACCGACCTCGTGAGGACGCGGAGTTCAATTTCATCCTCGGGAGAAGCAAGGTTCCGGTCCTCGCATACTTCACCGGGGCATGGCCCAAGGCAATCCAGCCCTGTCGGGTGATGGATTTCATCGTGGGCGACATCGCCGCCGCCTACACGGACCGCCTGACGGTCGTCCGCACCGACATCACGCGTTGCCCGGCGGCAACCGAGCGATACGGGATCACCGGAGCCCCGTCCTGCCTCCTGCTGAAGGAGGGAGCGGCGGTGGCGCACGGCACGGGGCCTATGACCATCGACGAGGTACGAAAGTTCCTGGACGGTCACCTCTGAGCGGCCGCTGCGGCGCCCGGACCGCCGCTTCTCGTCGCGTTCGAAGCGGACGCGGGCGGTTGGCAGCCCATCGCCCGCCTTACCACCGCAGGGCGGTTCGAGGTCGTGCGCGAGACCGTGCTCAGGTACTGGCGGGACAATGCAGCCCCCGGTCAGAGCTTCGCTTCGTGGGTGCGGCCTCCGATGTAACCCCCGAGACCGCCAGGCACGGTCTCCTCGTCCAGCGCCGCACGCAGACCGGCGGGTCGGCCCGCGCGCCGGTTCCGCCGGTCATCGGGTTGGGCGGGTGGTGGCGAGTTCGGAGGCGCATTCAGGGCCGGTATCCGCTGTACGGTCGATCTTTGACCCCGTTGTCCGAGTCTCCGGGTCAGGACTCGACATCGAATTCGAATTCGTCGTGGCGGCGCTCCGCGATCTACTCCCGAGAACTCTCTTCACGACGTCCACCCCTGCATCTACATCCCGCCTGGAGACTGTCACGGACGCGGCCGGAGGTCTCGCTGGAGGACTGCCCTACTCGGCCGTTGAAGCCCTTGGCCGCCGCCTCCGCTCGTGCCCCATCCGTGCCCAGCAGAACGGGCACCAGCGGTCAGGTACGGTGCATCGAGGCCACCCCGACCCTGTGCGTCTCGGCCAACCGTGCAGGTCAAATCAGGAAAGGCCGCTCAAGAACCGCTGATTCCCAAGCTCGGAGCGCGAGTTCGATTCTCGTCACCCGCTCCATGAAAAAGCCCCAGGCCAGCGGCCGGGGCTTCTTTGTTGTCTAGACCGCGCTAGGCGTTCCGTGCCCGTTGCGTGCCCGATGGCGCTTCGGCTTGCTCAGCCTTCTCCCTCAGCCGCGCCGCCCTTACATGGGCATCAATGCCGGCGGCTACTTCCTTCTGCCGCTCAACGTCGGATTACTGATACTTCATGGCCGCCTTCTCCGAGGACTGGCCGGCTCGAACCATCGTGCGCCTTTGGAGCGAGAAGAGCGGCGCCACCTCCTCGCAGGTCGCTGTACTCGCAAGGCTCTTCGTCGCCAGCGGTGCACGCAAGGGCTCTGCTGGGAAGCACCTCATGGACGCAGCGGTGTCTTACGCCAGAGCGACCAAACTGCGCTTGGTTCTTGAGGTGTTGGTGAAGGATGCCGCAGTGATCCGCTTGTACGAACGGCTCGGCTGGCACCGATTCGGCGAGACAGTACATACCATTGCCAGCGGCGAGTTGATGAGTGTTGTTATGTGGTCAGCACGGTCGCGGTGCTACCAGGCCGATCGCAGATCCCGGCGGTCACTCGGAGTCTGCTCATGCAGGCCCCTGCCCGTGTCCGTCCGGAGCAGATAGCCCGGGTGCGGCGGAAGCTTCTCGGTGGGTGGGGCCGGTTCATGGAATCGCTCCGTGCGCGGAAGAGGCACTTCTACCAGCTTGCCGTCATGGATCATCCACAGTCCGAAGCATTCGTCGTCCTGGTCGTGGATCAAGACCTGCACACTTTCCGGGCAGGGCCACGGGAGGGACTCCAGGTGCCGCAGTAGTCCAGACCGCGGTCGCATCCGTTCGAACTCCGTGGCCCAACCGACGCCAAAGCCGGGCCACTGGCCCTCTATCGGCACGAATCGGCCTCGCCAGGTGCGCTTCTCGTCATCCTGTGTGAGTGGCTCCATGACCTCGTGCGCCAGTTGGGCCAACACGATGACCTGTGCGAATCTGCTCATGCCGGAGTATGGCCGTATGCCCTGAGGTCGCTGCAACAGATTTCGTAGCCCAGATGGGGCGCCACCCAAGTACCACCGAGCCGAGAGGACGGGGGAGGTTGCGTGCGCTTCCCGCATGCCGAGGCGGACAGATGTGCGCGGTGACATCCACGGCTGACACCAACAACCACGCACGGGGGCGGTCAGCGCCGTACTCCAACGAACCGCTAGCCGTGGATTCCGGCCGGTTGGCCAAGGTCGTCAACCCTTGGCATCGACCTGATAGGGATGAGGCCACGACCGACAGCAGTCGATAAGCTTCTCCGTGATGAGCTCGTCCGCACGGCAAAGGGCGGGACCCGGGGTGCGGAATGGGTCGCCTGCCTCATCCTTCACGCTCGTGCCCGTTGCGTGCCCGACACGACGGGGAACCACGGGAAAAAAGGGGAGATCAACAGTCAGCTCGAAGGTGACGCCTGATGCCGAATAAGCACAGGTCAGATGGCACTTTCCACGGTGATCAACCCGTGATTCCCAAGCTCAGAGCGCGAGTTCGATTCTCGTCACCCGCTCCATCAAAAGCCCCAGGCCAGCGGCCGGGGCTTTGTTGTTGTTCAAGCCCGATCGAGAGTGCCCTGTGTGCCCGTTATGCACTCAACGCGTCCGTCGGCTCCTTCGGGTCGCCAGCGCTTCTCGAGCACATATGTCAACTATGATAGTTGTTATATGCTTCAGTGTATGGAGACGAAGACCTACACAACCATCGACTTGCGCAAGGGGATGGGCGAGATCCTGGACCGGACCCGGATCGCCGGTGAGGCCGCTGCCATCACCCGCAAGGGGAAGACGGTCGCCTACCTGGTGCCGGCCGAGTGGTTCGAGGAGATGGCCCGTCGGCACCAGTCGCACGAGGACCGGCACGAGGCGGCCTGACCCACCCTTCATATCAAGGAGCCCGGACCATGCCCGCCCATGCACTCCACTTCGATGGGTACGAGGGGGAACCCCTGCGGTTGCCACCCATGCCCGAACGCACGCCTCAGGCACTCAGGTTGGCCATTCAGGAACACGCCCCGCACCTCCTCCCGGACTTCGAGGCCCACTGGAAGCGCGTCATTGGTGACGCCTTCAACATCACCCCCGTTCCTGCCTTCATGCGCCTGTGGTGGACGCAGTACGCCATCGCGCGAAATCCCGCACTCGACTCGCACCTTCGCGATCTCGAAGCCCGCGCCGCCGAGTCCGACGACCCCGAGGAGTCCATCCGGCTCCTGGAGGAGTACAGCCGCCTCCGGCACGAAGCCGCCGAGAGGAAGCCCGGAGAGTGATCGACGAACCACCCCGGCCGCCCTGGCAGATGGACTGGACGAAGCAGGCGCAGCACGACTTCCAAAGCATGCCTGCCGAAGGCAGTGACCTGGTCATGAGTGCTCGTGCGGAACTGATCACCGCTGAAGACCCATACTTTCGGGGAATCGACGCCGACGCCTCGCTCCCGCACTGGATGACCGTCCGGCCACTGGCTTCCACGAACCCCGGCGGCCCCCACATCGTGGACCTGGCCGGCGGACGCGGCTGGCTCATCTACACCTTCATGCGCCGCCACGCCGACCCACAGATCGTCGTCACCGAAGCCTTCTGGGCCTGACGCCTGCGTCACCGCAGCGTCTGCACCACGGGAGGCTTCCTCTTCCTGCCACCGCTTCGGCACATCACCTCAGGTTGATGACCTGCCGTCGGCGTGCCCCATCCGTGCCCTTCGGAGCGGACAACAGCGGTCACGTGCGGCACGCAGAGACCGCACCGACCTCGCACCCTCCAGCCGAACCTGCAGGTGAGGTCGGTTTTGGCTGTCCAAGAACCGCTGATTTCCAAGCTCAGACGGCGAGTTCGATTCTCGGCACCCGCTCCGTACGAAAGTCCCGGGTCAGAGGCCACAGGCCCGGGACTTTGTTGCTGTCTGGTCCGGACAGGTACCACGTGCCCGATCCGCGCCCCATGCCCGGTCAATGGAGCGGTGCCCGGAACGCCCCACCGTAGAGTTCGTCGAGATCTATGAGCAGCAGCCCACCGTCCTCGCCTCGTGCTCCACGCGGCACTTCACTTCGCACCGAGTCTCTGAAGCCGGCTGCGCTGAAACAGGCGAGCTGACATCGGCCGGCTTCCCCGCTTCGCGCGGCAAGGACTTCTCTCGCCGGAGTCGGCCGCTCCAGGTGGCCCACCCGGTGACGGTGCCCCATTTTCGGCTCGCCGAGCGGGTGAACCACTTGCTTCCTGCCTCCGTGCCCCGGGTTGGCCGAGACGAAGTGAGGCGGAGCGGAAGTGGTGTTCGCGACAGGGAACCCGGGATATCCGAATCCCTTCATAGTCGGTGCCGCATACCGACAACTCCCTCTCACTGAAGGCACGATGACTCAACTCGCACGCACTTTCCGTAGTACTTTCCGCACCGCGTCACTGGCGGCGGCGGCGCTCGGCACCACTGCCGGGCTCATCGGTGGCTTCATGGCCCCGACTGCGTCTGCTGCCGAGTCGGCCCAGCCGACCTACGACAACTACGTGGCGCTCGGCGACTCATACGCCTCCGGTGCGGGTCTCAGCTCGGTGGATGACGCCGACTGCGACCGCACCGGAGAGAGTTATCCCGCGGTGATTGCCGGGGCAGTGAAGGCGAAGTCCTTCAAGAACGTCACCTGCAGTGGTGCCACCACGGCAGAGATGGCCAAGGCTCAGGGCACCAACCCGGCCCAACTCAGCGCCCTGTCGGCCGACACCGATCTGGTCACGCTGACCATCGGGGGCAATGACATCGGGTTCACCGAGATCATCACCAACTGCGTCGTCGGCAGCTTCAGTGATCCGACCGGCAGCCCCTGCAAGACGCATTACAACGCGTCCGGCAGCGATGCCATCACCACGCGCATCAACTCCACGGCGGCAAAGCTCACGGTCACCCTGCAGTACATACGCGCCCTTGCGCCCAAGGCCCGGGTCCTGGTGGTCGGTTATCCGTCGCTCGTTCCGGACGACGGTAAGGCCTGCCGTCCCGGCGTCCCGTTCGCGGACGGCGACGTGCCCTACCTCCGCGATGTGAACAAGAAGCTCAACCAGGCCCTCGCCGACCGGGCCAAGAGCGCCGGCGCGGAGTACGCCGACACGTACGCGATGACCATCGGCCATGACATGTGCAAAAACGAAGCCGACCGGTGGATCGAGCCCCTCGAGACGAAGCTCGCGCCGGCGCACCCGAACAGGTGGGGCCAGTACGCGATGGCCTACGGCGCCTACAACCAGCTCCGCAACTAGGATCCGGGCTCCGAACACTTCGGAGTGCGGGGTGCACCTCCGTGGGAGCATGCCGGGTCTTCTCCCGGCGCACCTCCACTGACTGAGGGGGCAGGCTCATGGCTCGGAGCCATGAGCCTGCCCTTCACCGTCGTCAGATGTGCGTGTTCGTGGCCCACACCTGCTTCCCACCGGCCATGATGACGACGTTGCCGCCGGGCTGGATGACCAGGGTGGCGTTGGTGAAGCCCGCGGGGTTCGAAGCCCATATCGCTCGGCCGGCCGCGGTGTAGACGACGAGATTGCCGTCGTCCTGGAAGGCCGCCATGTTGTCCTTGCCGGAGGTGCCGGCGGCCCACATCACCCGCTTTTCCTGCCGGTCGTAGAGCACGAGGTTGCCATCGGCCTGCATGCCCAACTGCAGTCGGCCGGACTTCCAGGACGTGGCTGCGTGAAGCTTCGCGACCGGCTTGATGACGAGCGGCGCCGGGGTCGCCGCAGGGGCATCACTCGCGACGTGTTTCGGGATCTTGGCCTGGGCGGTCGCCTGCCCCGTCGGCGAGGTGTGCGTCGTGGTCCCTGTGCTGGGGAACGGGGCCCCTGCGCTCGGGAGGGCCCCGGAGGGCGCGAGGCTCTTGCCCTTGCCTGCGGGCTTCTTGGGCGTCGCCGGCGCGGTTTCCAGCCCTCCTGGATCGTCGGCCAGGCTGTTCTCCGCCTCCGGCGATGTGGTCGATCCGACAGCCGCGACCTTGCTCGTGTCGTCCGCCGATCCCTTGCCGTGGCTCATGAACGGCAGGGTGATCAGGGTCACCGCCACAACACCCACCACGCCCACAACAGCCGACAGCACCTTCGTCCGGCGACCGCGTGAGCGGCGGTCATCCGACGGTTCCTGCGAACCGTCGCCGTCCTGCCCGGCCAGGGCCACCACAGTTATCCCGGTGGCGGGCCGCTCCCGCTCCTCCGCCCGCTCCTCGGTCTGTGCCTCCCCCACCGGCCCCCGTTCGATCAGCAGTAGTTTCTGTGCGGCCTGCTCGGCCGTCATCCGGTCCTGCGGGTCCTTGCGCATCAGGCCCTCGATGACCGGCGTGAGTGCTCCCGCCCTGTGCGGCGACGGCAGTTCCTCGTCCACGACGGCGCGCAGTGTCGCCAGCGCCGTCGATTGACGGAACGGCGAACGGCCCTGGACGGCTGTGTAGAGAAGCGCGCCCAGCGACCACAGGTCGGAGGTGGCGTCCGGAGTCCGGCCCAACGCCCTCTCCGGCGCCAGATACTCGGGGGAGCCGACCATCTCGCCGGTCATCGTCAGCGCTGTGTCTCCCTCCACGGTGGCGATTCCGAAGTCGGTCAGTACCACCCGGCCGTCCTCGGCCAGCAGGACGTTGGCGGGCTTCACGTCGCGGTGCAGCACTCCTGCCCCGTGCGCGGCACGAAGCCCGGCCAGCACCTTGGCGCCGATGCGCGCGGCTTCCTTCGGTGACAGCGCGCCCGTTGCGGAGATGGCGTCTGCCAGCGACCGGCCGCGGACGAGTTCCATCACGATCCACGGACGGCCGTCGAAGGTGACCACGTCATAAACGGTCACCACCTCAACGGAGTCGACCCGTGCCGCCGCCCACGCCTCGCGCTCCAGCCGGGTGTACAGACGCGATCGGTGCTCTGCCGGCAGCTCGGCGGAGGCGCGTACCTCCTTGACCGCCACCTCACGGTGCAGCACTTCGTCGTAGGCGCGCCACACGGTGCCCATGCCGCCTTCGCCGAGTACCGACAGCAGTCGGTAACGCCCGTCGACCGACTGCTTGTTACCGGCGTCCGACGGGATCGATTCCTCGTTGTGCATGGGGGAGAACTCCCTGTCTCGACGAATACCAGGGCCAGTATGATGAATGCCGCCACATCTACTGAAACCGTGTCCTGCATGATGACGTTCTGTACCGCTGCGTACGGATGTCACAGGCGTCTGGCTCCGCCATGAAGCACGTGATCGCGCACATGAAGGGGAACGGCGGTGGGGTCGGTGTCAACGTCTTCTCCACCCTGGGCGCATACCTGCGCATCCCGAACGCCGCCGCGTACATCACCTCGAAGGCACCAGACGGTCAGGGCCTGTCCGGCTGCGTGAACGCCGACGGACAACGGCGCGATACGAACGTCTGCGGAGGACCGCCTGCGGACCGTCTGTCCCCGCCATCGCGTCCCTGAGGACGATGCCCACCACCGGGCCGGCACACGGTCAGTGCGTGGGGGCGCGCTTCTCCAGGAGAGTGCCGTGGCGATGCGTGATCGACATCAGCTCGCTGGGGGCGTCCAGTTCCAGGCGGTGCCAGCGGCCGCGGGGGACGATCACAGCGGTGCCGGCACGCAGACGCACCATGTCCTCAGTGGCACCGGGCCCGGTGGGGCGGAAGTAGAGGCGCACGCCGCCGGTCAGCAGCACACCGCCTCCTCCGCCGCCGGGTGCATCTCCCAGTGGTCGGCGTGGACGTCGGCGTCGTCGGCCACGCGGAAGGCCGCGATCTGCCAGGCGTCGGGGTCACTGCTCGTCATCCGGCGTTCGGCGGCATGGACGTCGCCGTCGGTGTGGAAGAGCAGTGCCGAGGCGAACAGATCGATGGGGGTCGTCGTCATGACGGTGTTCCTTCCAGTCGGTTCTCTGCAGTTGCGGTGGATTGCGTGACAGGTGCGGCGGTCCGATGCCGGGGCAGCACGCTGATCGCCACGACCGCCGCGGTCACGAAGAGGCCGGCGGTGACGGCCAGGCCCAGGGCGTAGCCCGCGTTGACCGCGTTGACCGCGGCGGGGCCGGTGGCCCTGCCGGTGCGGTCATGGCCGGAGAGATCACGGTCCGGGCGACAGCGGCCCGGCGGCGCGCAGGTGATGACCGCGCGACCTACGGGGAGCAGGTCTTCGCCGGTCTTGACCCGAGCCGGCTCCCCCGCCTGGCGCAGGTAGCGGACGGCTGGGCGTCCCTGACCGCCGAGGACACCTACCTGGACGGGCTACGAGCCCTGGTGAAATGCCTCCTCGCCGACGCCTGACGGTTCGCCGGGCCCCTGTCATTCCCTGCTCAGCCAAGCAGCCAAGCAGCCATGCGGTCGGGCGGTCGGGCGGTCGGGCGGTCGGGCGGTCGGGCGGTCGGGCGGTCGGGCGGTCGGGCGGTCGGGCGGTCGGGCGGTCGGGCGGTCGGGCGGTCATGTCACGTCTGCGGCAGTCGCTTCGCGATGTTCCGTACGACGATGCCTGCGAACTCCGCTGCGGTGTTGCATAGTTGCTCGGCCGGCTGCCGGGCGTACACGGTCAGCTGGACGATTTCGGTGGTGCGGGCGCCGACCGAGTCCGTGTAGGTGCGGTGCGGAGTCCGTACGGTGCAACTGTCGTCCTCGGCCTCATCCGCGATGAAGTAGCTCTTCGTGCCGGCGACGTTCACCGGCGTTCCGTCGTCGGCGTCCAGCGAGTTGTCACGGCTGATCTGGATCTCCACCGCCCGGTTGCCGTCGTCGCTCGACCAGTCGCAGTCCCAGGAACCGAAGCCGCGGTCCCGGTTGTCCACCTCGACGCCCGGAAGCCGCTCGAGATCGCCGGCGCCGAGCAGCGTGCACGTGTCGAGCCGGGCCAGGGAGTTCTTTGCCGGCGCCGGCGAACGCCGGGGCACCGGGCCATCCGCCAGCACGCCGACCACGTGATCGGTTGCGGCGTCGGCCATCCGGCACGGGTCGGGCGCCGCCTCGTTGAGCTGCTTGCCCCGGACGCGGATCTGCTTGCCGTCGGGGGTCAGGACGGCCCGCTCGCAGTCCTCCCCGTCACGCTTGAGTGTCACGACCGTGACACTGCCCACCACGCGGGTGGACAGGACCTCGTGGAAGTCGTCCCGGTCCGAGTCGAGGTTGACCTCGATGTCCGCGATGTCGTCCCCGCTGCTGTTGCGCACGAGGACGTCGCACCGGTCGACCTCCCCGTAGTCAGGGTCCAGTGCTGTGCTGCCGAAGCGGCTCAACGAGGCCGCGGCGAGCAGCCCGCACGGGTTCGCCGTTCGCTCGTCGCCGATGGCGCCGGCCTGCGCCGTGGCCGACGGTTTCGCGTCGGCCACGCCGGTACGGCCACCCTTGTCGCCCTCGTCCTTCGAGGCCCACGGGCCGAAGAGGACGAGACCGGCCGTGAGCGCACCCGCCACGGCCAGCGCCACCGTCGCGACCGCCAAAGGGTGGCGGCGCCGGTGTACGGGCCGTGGCGGCTGGAGCATGAAGGGCGTGAAGTCCCGCGAGTGGCCCAGGAGTCGCGACAAGCGGAGCGTGCGGGACGCGAAGTCCCGCGTACGGCCGTCGTGCAACTGCTCCTGTACGTGCGGGGGCGGTGGTGTGGCGCGCGTCAGCAGCTTCTGAGCCCTGGGGGCGTCGGGCCGGCTCCCGGGCACCACCTCCAGCAGAGCGGTGAGCGGTCCGTGCAGCGGGCCGGCCCGGTGCATGGGCTCGATGCGTCCCTCGACGGCCCGGGCCAGATACGCCATGAGGTGGTCGGCCTCCCCGTACGGCGACTGGCCCTCGACCGCCGCGAAAAGGGAGGCGCCCAGGGAGAACACGTCGGACTTCTCGCCCACGGGCTGCCCCTTGGCCACCTCCGGGGCCAGATACCGGGGTTTGCCGCGCACACTGCCCGTCGTGCTGTGTGTGGCGTCACTCCACAGGGCCCGCGAGATCCCGAAGTCGGTGAGCCTCGCGATGCCTTCGTCGGTCACGAGGATGTTCTCCGGCGTCACATCGCCGTGCACCACACCCTCGTCGTGCGACTTCGCCAGCGCGGCCGCGATCTGGCAGCCTATCGACCCGGCCTCCTCGGGCGTGAGCAGCCCGCCCTCCGCCATGAGCTGCGCGAGACTGCGCGCGGGGACGTACTCCATGATGATCCAGCAGGTGGCACCCTCGTCGACGAAGTCGAAGACGCCCACGATGTTCGGGTGGTGCAGCCGCCCGGCGTTGCGCGCCTCGCTCATGAGCCGCCGTGCGGCCCGATCGTCCTCCAGGCGTGCGCACTTGACCGCGACCCGCCGTTCGAGGCGCTCGTCCCAGGCCAACCAGACGACACCCATCCCGCCTCTGCCGATGGGCTCCTGCAAGAGGTATCGGTCGGCGATCCTGTCCCCGGCCTCCGGTGTCACCAGCACCGCCCCACCCCTCGCCCCACAGCGGACCGCACCGATACAGGTCACGGAGTGTACCCATTCGGCACTTGACGGTGATCTCCTTCACCGAACTTCGTGCGAACTCGCCCAGCCCCCACACACAGCGCACCGGGTGAAGAGAGGGGTCCGGTCGTCCAGGTGCTCCGCCGGGCCTCCGCTGCGCAATCCGACGCATGCGCCGTGCCGTTCGGGTGACAACCGTTCGCGCCGCTCGGATCCGGCGCCCTCCGAGGTCCATACCTGACCCCATGGACAGGAAACTGCCGAGACGAACGGTGTGTGTTGCAGTGCGAGGAGAGAACCCCGGATCCCTTCGGCATCGCGTGGTCGCCGGATGCTGTGCCCTGTTGCTCCTCGCCCTGACTTCAGGCGCGGCAGCCCAGGCGGCCTCCTCGCCCGACGACCGCGGCGCCGCCGACCGCCTCGACCCGCGGATCACGGAGATCATGCGGAAGCCGGACTACCCCAACGCCCAGTGGGGCCTGCTCCAGCAGGACCCGGACAGCGGACGGGTCGTCCACAGCCGGTTCGCCGAACAGTTCTTCATCCCCGGGTCGGTGGCCAAGCTGTTCGGCACCTCCGGAGCGTGGGACGCCCTCGGCGGCGATCACCGCTTCAAGACGCCGGTCTACGCGGTCGGCGAGCGCCGCGGCAGCACACTGAACGGCAATCTGGGCCTCGTCGCCCAGGGCGACCTGACCATGGGCGGCAGGACCCGCCCCGACGGCACGGTCGACTACACCGACCTCGACCACACGTACGCCGACGACTTCCCCGGCGCCACGCTCACTCCGGAGAACCCGCTCGCCGGGATCAACAAGCTCGCGCAGCAGGTGCGGAAGTCCGGCATCACCCGCGTCAACGGAAACGTGATCGTCGACGACCGGCTCTTCCGGCCCGAGCCGGTCTTCGTCCCCGTCCCGACGCCGCTGATCATCAACGACAATCTCATCGACCTGCTGACCACCCCCGGCGCCCGCCCCGGCGCGCCCGCACAACTGGACTGGCGGCCGAGAGTCGCCCCGTACCGCGTCACGTCCACCGTGAAGACCGTGGCGGCGGGCCGTCCGACGGACATCGAGGTGACGACCTCCGACAACGGCACGCGGATCCGCCTCTCCGGCACCATCGCGGCCGGCTCCGACCCGGCTCTGAAGGTGTCGCCCATCACCGACCCCGCGGCCTTCGGACGCACCGCGCTGATCGAGGCGCTGGGACGGGCCGGGGTGAAGGTGACGGCGAAGCCGACCGGCACCAACCCGGTCGGGCAGCTCCCCGGCTCGTACAAGGGCCGGCCGCGCGTGGCTCTGTACACCTCGCCGCCGTTCGCCCAGTACGCCAAGCTCATCTTCAAGGTCAGCCACAACCTGGGCGGCAACCTCGCCATCTGTCTGATGGCGGTCGCGGTCGGCAGCAAGGACTGCATGGACGGCTTCCCGGTGCTGGCCCGCTTCCTGGATCGTGCGGGTGTCGACCGCAAGCAGGTCCAACTCCTGGACGGCCGGGGCGGAAACCCCGCCGACCGGACCACGCCCAAGGCCGTGGTGCAGCTGCTGACGTACTGGCAGCACACCCCCGAGGCGGCGGTCTTCCGCAATGCGCTGCCCATCCTCGGCGTCGACGGTCTGCTGGCCGAGAACTGCACCCACTGCCCCGCCCGCGGGAAGGTGTTCGCCAAGACCGGCGCCGCCGTCGGGCTGGACGCGCTCAACAACCGCCTGGCCGTCGGCGCCATCACGATCGCCGGCTACCTGGACAAGGGCAACGGCCGCTTCGACGCCTTCTTCGCCGGTGTGAACGGCGCCTCCACCCCGGACACCGACGTCAACGGTGTCCTGGACATCGCCGATGACCTCGCCATGATCTCCGCGTACTTGCAGGAGGCGGCAGCGCGGCAAGGAGGCTGAGGAGGCTAAGGGGGCTGAGGAGGCTGAGGGGGCTGAGGGCTCCCTCGCACACCACGCGCGGCATCAGCGGCTGTCACACCACCACACGGTGTGGCAGCCGCTCGGCGTAGCCGCCTCCGCAGCGCAGGCGGCTCCGGCCCATCGAGGCGTCCCCCAGGTTCTCCACCGCACCTCGACGCCGGGGCCGGGACGAGATTCTCCCCCGCACCGTCACGCAGGTGGTGTTCCTCGCGGCGACGCTCACGCCGGTCCGGCTGACGTTGCCCCGGCCGAGGCGGCGCGGTGGCCCGATGAGCAGCACCGCCGGCAGCGGCGGCACCGTCGGCCGGTGCAGCCCTGCCGCCGCAGGTGGGCAGGTCAGTCGTGCAGGCCCGCCTCCTGCGCGAGTACCGCCGCCTGGACGCGGTTGGTGCAGTCGGTGCGGGTGAGGATGCTGCTGATGTGGGCCTTGACCGTGCCGGAGCTCAGGTGGAGCTGCGCGGCGATCCCGGCGTTGGAGAGCCCGGTGCCCAGCAGCCGGAGGACGTTCCGCTCGGCCTGCGTCAGGTCCGCGATCCGGCGTGCCGCGACATCGCTGTTGTGGCCCGACCGCGTCCGGAAGTCCACTAGTTGGCGGGTGACCTGCGGGGCGAGGACCGGTTCTCCGGCGGCGGCGCGGCGTACGGCGTCGATGAGCTCGCGGGGGCCGGTGTCCTTGAGGAGGTAGCCGTGGGCTCCGGCACGCAGGGCGCGGGTGACGCTCGGCTCCTCGCCGAAGGCCGTCAGCATCACCACCCGGGTGCGGGGCGAGTGGCGGAGGATCTCGGCGGCACCGGTGATGCCGTCGCCGGGCATGCGGATGTCGAGAAGGGCGACATCGACGGGGTGCGCGCGGCAGGCCGCGACGGCCTCACGGGCGTCCTGCGCCTCGGCCACGATCCGGACCTCGTCGTCGTTCTCCAGGATCAGCCGGATCCCGGCGCGCATCAGCGCTTCGTCGTCGGCGATCAGCACTCGGATCATCGGTTCAGTGTAGGACCGCCATGATCAGCAGCGCGAGGGTGCCTGCGACCGTCGGCAGCAGCACCAGCATCGCCGCGCAGCCCCCGCCCAGGAGTCGGGGCCACGTGAGGACCTCCGTGGACAGCAGGGGACGGGACCCCGCCCCGCCTGACACGGCCTCGGACGACATGGCGTACACGTGCGGCACGTCGGGACGGGCCGGTATGCGGGCGGAGAGGGCGAAGCCGCCCTCCGGACGCGGTCCGGCGTCGAGGGCGCCACCGAGCAGGCTGATCCGCTCCCGGAGGCCGACAAGCCCGCTGCGGTTGCCGTCCCCGGGTGAACAGGGCACCGGCGGGGCGTCGTTGACGACGGTGACCACCACCCGGTCCCCCTCGTCGTGGAACCCCACGCGGACGGGGGCGCCGGGCGCGTGCTTCAGCGCGTTGGCGAGCCCCTCGCGGGTGACACGGTGGACCGCCTGCCGGGTGCGGGCGTCCGCGTCCGCGGGCCCGGTCGCGTTCCAGTGCAGTTCGGCGTCGGCGCCCGCGTTCCGGGAATCCGCGACGAGGGCCGAGAGATCCTCGCGGGTCCCTCGCTCACCGGTCTCCCCGTCCGACTGGTGGCGGAGGACGCCGAGGATGCCACGCAGCTCCTGCATGGCTGTTCCCGCGGTGGAGTGCAGGAGTTCGGCCTGGGCGGCAAGTGGGGGCGCCTGTCGTTCCGCGGCGAGCTGGAGGGCCCCGGCGTGCATCGAGATGAGGCCGATGCGGTGTCCGAGCAGATCGTGCATCTCGCCGGCGATGCGCGCCCGTTCCTCCATGCGGGCCGCCCTCTCGGTGAGGAAGCGGGCCTGTTCGAGGTAGGCGTTACGTTCCCGCAGCAGCCCCGTCAGCGGCCGGCGACGGCCCAGCATCAGGCCGGACAGCGCGGGCAGCAGGATGAACAGCGCGCTCACGCCCGCGTCGGCGAGCAGGTACGGAACTTCCGGGAGTCCGCTGAAGGACTGGGCGGCAATCGACGCGAACACGGAGCCGGCCGCGCTCACCCCGACCACCCCCCGGGCGCGCCGAGCCGGCGCGATGCGGCGCGCAGCGGACCACACGACGCACGGCACCACCACCACCGCCCACACGTTGGCCCCGGCGACCACCGGCACACAGCACAGGACCGCCAGTGCCGGGTACACCCGCCGCGCGGGTACGAGCAGCACCGCCCACACCCCCAGGAGGGCCGCCATGACCGGGTGGGCCGGCGGGATCAGCCAGATCGGCGCCAGCGCGCACAGCAGCGCCAGAGCGGCCCATACGGACTCCGTGACGACGGTTCGCCGGGGCGCGGCGCGCACCGCGTCCCGGAGCGCGGCGGCCTCGCGGCGCATCCGCCTCCACGGTTGCACTGCCTGGCTCATGGTTCCTCCGTGTAGGTGCCGTTCCCAACGGCTCCGCTCGTCGTACGTGTTGGCGGGCCGGCAGGGGCCTCAGGCAGCTCGTGCCGCTCCTCCCGGCACCCGGAGCTCCGGCTCCGCGCGCAGCGCGGCGACGTCCACTCCGCTCCCGGCCAGTACACGCTCGATCTCCGCCACGGACTCCGCGTCCGTCCCGGTCTCGTCCAGCAGGGCGGCCAGCAGGTGGGTCGTGCCGACCGTGGGCGAGCCCTGGGCGGAAGCGGTGAGCTGTGTGACGTGCAGGAGCCGTCGGTCGTGATCGGCGGCGCCGTCGACCACCGGGGGCGCCCCCGCCCCCGCCGCGGCCCCGGCGGAGGAGGACAGCACTCGGGCGACCGCATCCTGCCGTGCGCCGTGCCGGCGCAGCAGCCGGGCCCCCTGGTTCGCTCCCGTGAGCTTCTCGGGCAGCTCACGTCCCGCGACGCTCAACGACCGGTCCAGCGCGAGGATGCCCAGCAGTACGTCGACGGGCTCCTGCACCGGCGCCCCGCGTCGCACCGCTCCCCGGAGCGCCTCCGCGCGCACCGCGCTCACGACCGCGGATCCGAACCCTGCGCCACCTCCGAAGATCCAGGCGCTGAACTTCCTGGTCAGCGGATTGCCGCTCTTCCCGAACGTCCCCGACTTGCGCAGCACCAGGACCGATCCGGGCTCCGGCGGGACGTCGCTCCCCCGCAACGCGCCGAGCGCCGCCGAGGCGGCGGAGACGTCCAGCTTCTCCACGACCATGGCCTCGCGGGCACGCGTACCGGGCAGCTCGATCAGCGCGTGCGCCACATGGCGGACGCCCACCGAAAGGGTGCCCTCCTCCCGCGCGGCCTTCAGCGCGTCCCGAAGGCATGCGCGCAACGCGCCGGTCACGGGAGGGAGTTCGAGGCTCTCCTGCTCCTCCCCCTCCTCCTTCTTCCGGTTCTTCCAACGCAGCCTCTTGGCCCTGTCCTGCCGGACCTCCCGCCAGACGGCGTCGATCTCCCGCTCGTCGTCCGGAGCTTCCGGAGCTCCCACCGTGCCGTCACCCGCGTCGTCGCTGACCCACACGGATGTACCCCGGCACCCGATCGACCCGTCGAGCGAGCCGGCGGCCCTCATACCGGGGGCGATCGCGGAGCCCGCGGCCGAGTCACCCGACACGAGCGCGGCCAGCACACTCTCCGTACCGACGTCCTCGCGTTCCTGCTTGTCCACCTTGTTCATCGCCTCCAGCAACAGCCTGACGACGTCGCTCTCGAACTCGGTGGTCGCACCGGCATCGCGTTCGGACGTTCGCTGATCCATCGGGCCCTCTTCTCCGTGCTGTCACCTGCCGAGAAGGACGCTAGCCCGCACGCTCCTGCTCCGCGTCGGCCGACCGGCCATGCTTCCGGGCCGAACGGCCGGACCCTTCCGTCCGGGCGGACGAGGGGCCGTGCACGCTCCGTACACGTCATCGTCCGGAACACCCTCTGTCCTGCCCGGACGACCTGGCGAACGCTACGGCCACGGAGCAGCCGACGGCCGTACGGAAGGTGCGCCGGGCGGGCTGCGGGCCGGGCCCTCGAACTCGGCTGCCCCACCGTGCCTCCGGCTGCGGCGTACGACGTACGGGAGCGGCTTCCGCAGCATCTCCAGCGTGCTCTGTCGCCGGTCCTGGCGGGTGCCCGACGAGTACGCCTCGCCGGGTGAAACATTTCCCGGCGGCCACCGCATCTAGAAGGGTGTAGGTGAGAGGGAGTGGCGGTTGAGGCAGTCCAAGGAAGGTGCCTTCCGTGAGTTCGCGGAAGCCCGCATGGGTCATCTGTTCCGTTCGGCGTGCCTGCTGACCGGTGGGGACACACATCTCGCGGAGGATCTCGTACAGGAGACGCTCGGCCGGATGTACACGGTCTGGGGGCGCACGTCGCGTGTCGGGAACCCTGCGGCGTATGCGCAGACCGTGCTGGTGCGGTGCTATCTCGGACACCGGAGGCGCAGGTCGGCGGGGGAACGGCCGAGTGGCGAACTGCCGGACCGGGCCGGTGAGTCGGCGGGCGACGCGTCGCTGAGGATGACGCTCCTAGACGCGTTGCGCGACCTGCCGCCCAAGGACCGGGCAGTGATCGTGCTGCGTTACTGGGAGGACCGGTCGGTCACGGAGACCGCGGATGCGCTGCACGTCAGTTCGGCGGCGGTACGGACCCGCAGCACCCGTGCGCTCGCCCGGCTGCGTGAGCAACTCGGCGGCAGCATCGGCGAGCTGGCCGCGTACTGAGCCTGCCGCGCACTGAACTCTCTTCATTCTCTCTTCTTCGTTCTTTATCCACAGGTGTGGGGACGGTGGTGGTCGGCATGCACGAAAACGGTGCGCAGAAGGACTCGGACTCCTTCGAGGGCGAGCTCGGCTCGGCAATGAAGCAGGCAGGGGAGGGGTTCTCCGTCGCAGGAGGCCCCCTCGTGGACGGCGGGGTCGCGCGCGGCCGGCGCCGGGCGGTGCTGCGCCGCAGCGCCGCGGTGACCGGGAGCGTCGCGGCGCTGGCCGCGATCGGGCTCGGCGGATCGTTCCTCACGGGGGACATCGGCGCCTCGCGGGACGAGGGCAACGGAGCTGCGGTGGGTGCGCAGTCGACGCGGCCCGCGGGCAAGGTCAAGGGACCGTATGCGAATCTCTCCCCCGAGGAGCAGGTGCGCAGGACGCTCGAAGACCTGTTGCCGGAAGGCAGGTTCAGCGAGCAGCCCGGCAGCGGCGGTACGGGTGACCTGAAGGGCCCGCGCCCGCCGGCCGCCTCCGTCGTGTACGACGACGGCCACGGGAAGGCCGCCCTGTCGGTGTCCCTGAGCCGGCAGGACCCCGACCAGAAGCTGAACGAGGACGAGCTCTCCTGCCCGGACCGCAATCTGAACACGTACGAGGACTGCACTGCCACGACGTCGAAGGACGGCTCACGGCTCGTGCTGTACAAGGGCTGGGAGTACCCGGACCGTCGCGAGGAGACCAAGTGGTGGTACGCGGACCTGCTGACGCCCGAGGGCTACCGGGTCCAGGTGTACGAATGGAACGCGCCCGCGGAGAAGGGCGCTCCTATCAGCCGTCCCACCCCGCCGCTGTCGCTGGACCGGATGAAGGCCGTGGCCCGGGCCGAGGAGTGGCTCCCGATCCTCGATGCCCTCCCCAGTCCCGAGCCCGCGAAGCCGGTGCCCTCGCCGCCGGGCCCGCAAGGTCTGAGCGGTGACGTGATCCTGGACAGGCTGACCAGGCAGCTCCCCGACCGCCTGACGGTGAAGGCGTCCGGGAAGCAGGGGACGGAGTACGCGTACGTCGTGGTGGACGACGGCCGGGGCAAGAGCTTCGTGCAGATCAACGTCCAGCCGGACATGTCCGACGTCGAGGGTGATCTCTTCGGCTCCGACACGAAGGTCCTGGCAGACGGCACGAAGGTCGCCACCCATGAGGGGCCGGGCGAGAAGGGCGGCGAGGGCGTGAAGATGAGGCAGGTCGACACGATCCGCCCCGACGGCCTCCGGGTGGTGATCTCCGCCTTCAACACGGCGAACCAGAACGAGGCCGCCACCCGCGAGGAGCCCGCCCTGACGCTCGCCGAACTGCAGAAGATCGCCACGAGCAAGCTCTGGCGGAGCTAGGGCCTTTCGTTTGGATCAGGCCGGATCAGGGAGCGGGGTCCGGTGCGTGCAGCTCCAAGGCGGAGGAGGGAGTCACTGCGGAGCATTGGCGACCGACGACAACGCCGCAGATGCGCGTGCCGGCCCCGCGAGCCCGGCGTGATCCAAACGAAAGGCCCTAAGGGCTCTCCGGCGAAGCCAAGGGCTGTCCGGCGGTGCGGGCGGGGTCCTGGCCGGGGCGGCGTGCCGGAGCCCCTACGTCCACCGGCTCCGGCAGGCCTGGGGGCGGGACGCATCGCCAGGGAAGGCCGGGGGCAACAGGGAGAGCACGCCCCGGGGCTTCACCACCAAGGGTGCGCCGTACGAGACCTGCGGGATCAGCCTCGAAGGACAGGCCCGTCACGGCCGCGGAGTCCGACGAGGGCGACGCGTACCGCCACAGCCCGGTCGTCCGGACCGGCTGACGGATACGCGCCGCCTGCGGGCCCCTACGCGTTCAGCGCCTCCTGCATGACGAGCGACCCCTGCTCGACCATCTCGCCGATGGGGCCTGCCAGTTCGTCGGGCGTCACGTCGGTCGTCCAGACGAAGCGGCTGCGCCCGCCGGTCTCGGCGACGACCTGCATGGAGGCGTGATGGTGCTTCGGCGCCATGGAGCCGCCGACCACCGCGTAGGCCACCCGGCGGGCCTCGTCATCGATGTCGACGACCAGTTCGTGTACGACGGCACCGTTCGCGAACGTCACGATCCTCACGTCCGCCTCCATGCGGGTGTCGGTGACGAAGCCCGGCGCCAGGCGCTCGTGTACGGCTCCGACGTCGCGCAGAGCCTCCCAGACGCTCTCCGGGGCGTTGTCGATCAGGAATTCCTTGCGGATGTGAGCCATGTGGTCTTCTCCAGTCGGGTGACTGCTCGGGCGTCGGCGGTGGAGCAGCGCGAAGTGCGACAGCGCTCAGCCTGCTGGCCGGCCCCCGTCCCGGTCTTGAAGATTCTTGCGCGGGCCACTGTCCGACCCCCGGCGTAGCGTTCAGGAGTGCTCACCTCCACCGTCCTCGCCGCCCGGCCCGACTTCAGCATCACCGCGGTGAACTGCCGGGACGACCACACCCGCTGGTCACCGGCGGAGGTCCGCGCGGACTACCGGGTGGTGCTCGTGCGCAGGGGCCGGTTCCGCAGGCAGACAGGCGGCGTACCGGCCGAGGTCGACCTGACGATGGCCTACCTCGGGGTCCCGGGCGAGGAGGAGCGCTTCGCGCATCCGGCGGGCGGGGGCGACGCGTGCACATCGATCAGCCTGACACCCGCGCTGTGGAGGGTCGTGGCGGGTGAGGACGCCCGCCCCGCCCGGTCGAGCGTGTACGTGGGCGCCCGGCTCGATCTGGCCCACCGCCGCGTCCTCGCGTCCGCCCGCACCGGTGACGTGGACCATGCGGTGACCGAGGAACTCCTCGGCCTGCTCTCCGCCACCGTCGGCCGGGCCGTCGACGGAGCCGTGCCGGCCGGCGCCCGTCCCGGCCGGGACGAGGCCTCGCTCGTCGCCGCGGCCCGGCATGCGATCGGTGCGGCCCACCCCGCGTCCGAGGGGCTGCTGCCGCTCGCGGAGCTCCTCGGCGTCTCGCCGTACCGCCTGAGCCGCTCCTTCACCCGCGAACTGGGAGTGTCGCTGACCCGCTACCGCAACCGGGTCCGTATCGGCCGGGCCCTCGACCGGCTGGACGCGGGCGAGGACAGTCTCGCCACCCTCGCCGCCGACCTGGGCTTCTCCGACCAGGCCCATCTCTGCCGGACGATGCGCCAGTACCTCGGCCACACGCCGACGGCACTGCGGCGGCTCCTCGCCCCGCAGTCAGCCTGACAAGGTGTCACTCACCGTACGGGGAAGCCGTAGGCGAACCCCTGCTCCCGCAGCCAGGGCAGCACCTCGCGCAGCGCGGCCAGGGTCTGGGAGCGGTCCCCTCCGGCGTCGTGGAAGAGGACGGTCGGCCCGCTGGAGATCTCGCTCTTGACGGTGGCGACGATGGTGGCCACACCGGGGTGCTCGAAGTCCTTGGTGTCCACGTTCCAGCCCAGCGGTCGCATGCCCCGCGAGGCGGCGAGCTGTCGGCTGTACGGGGTGAAGGCGCCGCCCGGGGCGCGGTAGTACTGCGGCCGGACACCGCCGGATGCCTTGGTGATCATGCGCTCGGCGTCCAGGATCTCCTTGGCCTGGTAGGCCTCGGACTTCTTGTCCATGCCGGTGTCGTGCGAGACCGTGTGGTTGCACAGCCGGTGGCCGTCCGCCACGACCTCCTTGACGAGGTTCGGATACGCCTGGGCCTGCGTGCCGACCATGCAGAAGGTGGCCTTCACGCCGCTGTCCTTCAGCAGTTGAAGCACCTGAGGCGTCCACGTCGGGTCAGGTCCGTCGTCGATGGTGATGTTGACGCCCTTGGCACCGCGGTCCGAGGCGTGCGCGATGTCCGCGGCCACCTTGGTCACCTGCTCCTGGGGCTTGGCCTCGGGCGACGAGACACCTGCCCGCTGACCGGCCGCTACGGTGCCGGCCTGCGCGGTCCACACGGAGGTCGCCGCGGCCAGAGCGGTCACTCCGAGCGCTGCTGCGAGAAGCCGGCCGTGCCATCCCTTTCCCTTGTGCCTTGCCATGTCGCCCGCCCCTTTTGCCGTCTCCACCGATGCTGTGCACCCATCAAGACACACGAACCCCCTTGGTGGCTGCCTCGGTTACCGATCGCGGACAAACCTGCAGGGGACCGGCGACAAAGGCAGGGATTCCGCGACGGACGAGGGGCGCTCCGGGCATGACGAAGCCGATCTACACGGCAGAGGCGCACGTGACCGGAGGCCGCACCCGGGGCCACGGGCGGACGAGCGACGGCCAACTGGAGTTGCACCTGCGGCAGCCGAAGGAACTGGGCGGTGACGGCGAGGGCGGTAATCCCGAGCAGTTGTTCGCGATCGGCTACGCCGCCTGCTTCGCGACCGTGCTGTCGATGGTGGGCCGGAGCAGGGAACTCGACGCGGACGACGCCGCGATCGACTCACGGGTGGCTCTCCTCCCGACCGGGGCCGGGACGTTCGGGCTGGCCGTCGAACTCGACATCTTGCTCCCGTCGGTGGGAGACCCCGGCCAGCGTGCGGACCTCGTCCGCACGGCACACCGGATGTGCCCGTACTCCAACGCCACACGCGGGAACATCGACGTCACGCTGGTGGTGAACGGCGCGAAGGTGTAAGCCAAGGGCGGCGGCGCCATGCGGGCGGGCGAGGAGTCCCCCGCCCGCCTGGATGTCATCGGCGGGTGTTCAGGCGGGCCCGCAGCAGGTTGGGGTCGGTGGCGGTGTACGCGGCGCTGAGCACGTACACGTTGTCGCGGCGCAGGGCGATGGACGTGGGCCCCTGGAGCCCGTCGGCGGCGTCGAGGACGGTGGTGCTGGTGCCGTCGGGCCGGATGCGCACGACCTCGTTGGGGCCGTTGAGTGCGGCGAGGACCTGGTCGCCGCGGCCGGTGAAGGCGAAGTCGTCGATGCCGACGAGGCCGGATGCCTTCACCTCGGGTGCGCCGGCACGGTTGCCGGGGCGGACGGGGATGCGCAGGAGGGTACCCCGGTCGAGGTTGCTCACCCACAGCGCGCCGTCGTGCACCTTCGCACCGTTCGCGCCGAGGAACCCGGTCGAGGCGAGTTCGGGCGCGGTGGACCACGCGGTGGGCGTCCCGCCCGTGGTGGGGACGGTCCACACGGTGCCAAGGACGGAGTCGGTGATGTAGAGCCGCTTGCTCCGCTCATCCAGAGCGAGCCCGTTGGGCAGCCCGTCCGCGGGCAGGGCGGCGATGCGCTGCGGGTCCTGTCCCGGACGCAGCCGCCACAGGCCCGTCAGGTCGGCCGTACCGGTGGCGTACAGCACGTACACGGTGCCGTCCGCGTCGCGGACGATGCCGGTGGTCAGGGCGAAACCGAGGACGGGTGTGTGGTCTGCGCCGTCGGCGGGTGCGGGCAGCGTGGCCAGGACGCGGATCGCGCCACGGGGAGTGACGCGGGCGACCTGGCGGGCTCCGGCGAAGGTGACGTACGCCGAGCCGTCGGGCAGCAACGCGATGTTCTCCGGCATCTGCCGCGCGGACAGGTCGAAATGGCGGGCGATACGGACGTCGGTCAGCGGCTCGCCGCTCCCGGGCGTCGCGCCGGCCGGTGCGGCCGTGGTGAGGGCCGCGGCGGCCGCGAGGAAGGCCGACACGGTGGCCATGATGGCTCGCTTGGACATGGTTCTTCTCCGGTTTCGGGCAGGGGGCAGCCGCGGTGCGGTGCCTGGGTCATGGAGGCGCGTCCGGGGGCGGTCGTGCCGCCGGCCGGTGGGCGCGGGCCGAACGGCTCAGGGGCCGTCCGGGGTCATCCGGTGGTGCGAGGGTGCGCGTCGAGCCGGGGCGCGGTGGTTTCCCGCGGCGCGACGGTGTGAGCGAGCAGGGCCAGCGCGGTCGCGGAGGGCGATCCGGGGGTGGCCGTGGCCACCACCAGGGCCGGACCGTCGCCCTGCGGGCTCTGCAACGTCTGCTGGGTGACGGTGAGGGCCCCGACCAGCGGGTGACGCATCCCGTAGTCGGCGGTGCCGCAGGCCAGGATTCGGTGATCCGCCCACATCGTGGCGAACTCCGGGCTGCGCATGGCAAGTTCACCGATCAGGGCGGCGAGCTGCGGATCGTCCGGGTGCCGCCCGGCGGTCAGGCGGAGGTTGCCCACCACGGCCCCGGCCTTGGCCGGCCAGTCCGTGTACAGCTCGCGGGTGTGTGCGTCGAGGAACACCATCCGTGCCATGTTGGGCCGTTGGCGCGGGTCGTCGGGACTGCTCGGGTCGAGATGGCCGGCGAACAGCGCGTGTCCTTGACGGTTCCAGGCCAGCACGTCGCTGCGGCGGCCCAGGACGATGGCGGGTGTGCTGTCGAGGGCGGCCAGCAGCGACCGGGTGGCCTCGGTGACGCGTTCGGCCCTCGACCGGCCGGCGGTTCTCGTTCCTCTCGGTGAGCGGGCCAGGGCGTGCAGGTGAGCCCGCTCCGGCCCGTCCAGCCGAAGGGCACCGGCGAGGGCGTCGAGCACCTCGGGGGAGGCGTTGTGCGACTGCCCCTGTTCGAGGCGGGTGTAGTAGGGGGCGCTGATCCCGGCGAGCAGCGCAAGCTCCTCCCGCCGCAGCCCCGGCACCCGGCGCCGCTCCCCGTACGTCCGCAACCCGACTTCCTCGGGCTGCAGTTGGGCTCTGCGTGCCTGGAGGAAGTCGGCGAGTCGCCCCTGCTTCTTCATGTCACCGAGTATGCGCATCCTCGGCATTCCCTGCCTCACCCTGCCGGGGTACGGATCACGGGAACAGGCACCACCCCATCGCGCTGCCCGAAAGGGCCGTGCCGGACTCCGGCCCATGAGCCTCGACCAAGCCCTCATCGACGCCGCCACGGAACTCATGGACCGACGCTGGCCTCCGGGTGAACCCGGCGGCGCCGCCGCCGTACGGCTGGCCGACGGCGGGATCCTCACCAGCGTCGGGCTGGACAACCTGCACGGTTCCGTCGCCCTCTGCCAGGAGACCGGCGCCTTCATCCAGGCCTTCACGCAGGACCGTGCCGTCGTCGCCTCCGCCTGCGTCTGCCGGGACCTCGAACGGAGCCGGGTCCTCATCCTCCCCCCGTGCGGCATCTGCCAGGAGCGGCTGGCGCTCTGGGGCCCGGCGGTGGAGGTCGCGGTACCGGAGGACGGCGATCCGACGCGCTGGCAGGCGCGCTCCCTCGCGGAGGTGCCCAACCGGTGACGGCGACGACCCGGTCCACCCAGGACGGCTCCGCCGTCGGCCCGGCCGGCCGCGGTGCGGGCCGGCCGGATGTGTTCCACTCCCGTTCGTCCATGGCCGGGAGTCAAGCACGGGGCTGCGACATCGCCCCGCGCGTGACTACGCGCGGAGGTCCAGGACGCCGAGGGCGTCCCGACGGCTCATCGCCCCGCGCGCGTGACTACGCGCGGCGCCTGTTGCGCCACAGCCATCCGCAACCGGCCAGCGTCACGAGGAACACCAGGGCGACGAGTATCCAGCGCGCCACCGACTCCGCCGCACTTCCCTGGTGGTGGACGGGCGAGAAGTACCAGATGATGTGGGTGGCCACCGGGATGAAGACGGTCATGGCCAGGCCGGTCCACTTCTGGGACACCGTCCAGTAGCGCGCCCGGCACACGATCACGACGGCGGCGGCCCTGACCGCGAAGGCGATCCAGCTGAGGGCTATTCCCCCGAGGTACGGCAGCACGTCGCCCGCCAACAGGAGCGCGAGCGGCAGCCAGGCCGGGGAGCGGCGGCGGCCGGGCTTGCGGGGCTGCGCGGCCGGAGTCGCGCCGAGTTCCTGGAGGGCCGTCGCGGCGATGGCGCGCGGGTCGCCCACCTCCTGCAGGATCTCGCGCACGCTGCCCGGCCGTTCGGCGAGGGCGACCTCGATGTGCTCACCGAGGTCGGCGATGAGCTCCTGGCGGGCCGCGGCCGGCAGCGTCGACGTCTCGCGTTCGACTGCCGCCAGGTAGTCGCGCGTCAGCGTTTCATCGGTCTTCAAGGTGGTGCCCTTCCGTGTGCGCACCGAGCCCCTTGCCCGGCATGACGAGGTGGTCGACGGCGTGCCGGAATCCCGGCCAGACGGCGGTGAAGCGGGCGAGGGCGGCATGACCGGCCTCGGACAGTTCGTAGTAGCGCCGGGGCGGACCCGACGTCGACTCCCGCCACGTCGTGAGGACGAGCTCCTCCCGCCGCAGCCGTGACAGCAGGGGATAGACCGTGCCCTGGCCGGTCGCCAGGGCGCCCGTCTCCTCCAGTTCGCGCAGCAGCTGCACCCCGTACTTCGCCTCGTCCCGCATCAGCGCGAGGACGCAGTACTCCAGCACTCCCTTGAGCAGCTGGCTCTCGATCCGGCCCGAGGTCCGGCCGCCCGCCTCACCACTTGCCTTACCGGGTTCCATGCAATGCAATGTACCAGACGGCGCAAGCTACCCGTGCGGACATCCGCGGCCGTGAGATTTCGGCAACCCCCACGCAATGAAATACGGCGGAAACATCCCGGGCCCTCCGACGAAACGCTCACCGGTCACGCTCTCAGTCGCCCGCACCGCACGCGCCCCGAGGAGGGACTCCCCCGTGACCCCCGCGACCGTGGCCGCGGCCGGCATCGACACAGGTGACACCGCCTGGCTGCTCGCCGCCACCGCACTCGTCCTGCTGATGACACCCGGGCTCGCGCTCTTCTACGGCGGCATGGTCCGGACGAAGAACGTACTCAACATGCTGATGATGAGCTTCGTCTCGATCGCTCTCGTCACCGTCGTCTGGCTGCTCGCCGGGTACTCGCTGGCCTTCGGCGACGACGCGTTCGGCGGGCTCGTCGGGGATCTGCGGCACGTCGGCATGGCCGGCATCGGACCCGACAGCGTGACCGGCAGTGTGCCGACCCTGCTGTTCACCACGTTCCAGCTGACCTTCGCCATCGTCACCGCCGCACTGATCAGCGGTGCGATCGCGGACCGTACGAGGTTCGCCGCGTGGCTCGTCCTCGTGCCCGTGTGGACGCTGCTCGTCTACGCCCCCGTCGCGCACTGGGTGTGGGGCCCCGGCGGCTGGATCAAGGACGCGCTGGGCGCGCTCGACTTCGCCGGCGGGCTGGTCGTGGAGATCGCGTCCGGGGCGTCCGGACTGGCGCTCGCGCTCGTCGTGGGGCCGCGCATCGGGTTCAAGAAGGACGCGATGCGTCCGCACAACCTGCCCATGGTGATGCTCGGCGCCGGACTGCTCTGGTTCGGCTGGCTCGGCTTCAACGGCGGCTCCGCACTCGGCGCGAACGGCCTGGCGGCCGCCTCGGTCCTCAACACCCTGGTCGCCGGCTGCACCGGACTGCTCGGCTGGCTCTTCGTCGAGCAGAAGCGCGACGGCCACCCCACCACCTTCGGCGCCGCCTCGGGCGCGGTCGCCGGGCTGGTCGCGATCACCCCCGCGTGCGGCACGGTGGGCATCCTGGGCGGCGCCGCCGTCGGCCTGACCGCGGGCGTCCTCTGCTCGTACGCGGTCGCGTGGAAGTTCCGCTTCGGCTACGACGACTCGCTGGACGTCGTCGGCGTGCACTTCGTCGGCGGCATCGTCGGCACCCTGCTCATCGGCCTGTTCGCGACGGCCACGATGACCGGCGGCGCGGAAGGCCTGTTGTACGGGGGCGGGTTCGGCCAGCTCTCCCGGCAGGCCGTCGCCGTCCTGGCCGTGGCCGCGTACACCTTCCTCATGACGTACGGAATCGGCAAGGCCGTCGACCGGTTCATGGGCCTGCGCGCCTCCGCGGACGAGGAGCTCACCGGCCTCGACCAGACACTGCACGCGGAGAGCGCCTACGATCACGGCGCCCTGGGTCATGGCGCTCCGCAGGCCGTACCCGCCCGGCCGACGCCGCTCCCCAAGGACAGGAACTCCGCCTCATGAAGCTCATCACCGCCGTCGTCAGACCGCACCGCCTCGACGAGGTGAAGACCGCGCTGCGGGAACTGGGCGTGCAGGGCCTCACCGTCACCGAGGCCAGCGGCTACGGGCGACAGCACGGCCACACCGAGGTGTACCGGGGCGCCGAGTACCGGGTCGACCTGGTCCCCAAGGTCCGCGTCGAGGTCGTCGTCGCGGACCCGGAGGCCGAACCGGTCATCGACGCGATCGTGCGCGCCGCCCGCACCGACCGCATCGGCGACGGCAAGGTGTGGATGCAGCCGGTCGACGTGGTGGTGCGGGTCCGCACGGGTGAGCGCGGGCCGGACGCGCTGTAGGGCCGGGGCCCGCAGGCACTCGGCACAGGCCCTCGGCACAGGCACTCGGCACAGGCCCCGCCACAGCACCGAGACTGCACCGCCCTCGCCGTCGCCTCGGCGGAGCGGCCCGCAGCACCTCGGGGCTGAGCCGGCCGGCCGCGCGGGCCCGTTCCTCGCGTTCGCGCTTGAGGTAGAAGAGCGTGTAGTCGACGCCGACCGCGAGCCCCATGAGCAGGATCACGTTGGTCCCGACGCCGGGGTCGGGCATCAGGTGCGAGGCCAGCATGGCCAGGCCCATCGTCGCGGCGATCGAGGAGAGGGCCGGCAGCAGCGGCACCCCGGCCATGACGACGGAGCCGAACACGACGAGCAGGATGACGAGCGTCACCGGCAGGGAGAGGCGCTCGGACAGTGCGAGGTCGTCCCCGCGCTGGTCGTTGACGCCCTTGCTGATGGCGGGCGAACCGGTCTCCTCCACGACGAGGTCCGGGTGGGCGGCGGCCACCTGCGCGGTCCGGTCGAGGAGCGGGACGACGTTCTTCTTGGCGTCGAGTTCGGCGCCGTTCATGACTATGGTCACCCGCAGGGCCGTGCCGTCCTTCGACCGGACGGGCGGCACCACCCGGTCCACCTCGGGCAGCGCGTCCATCCGGGCGGTGAGGTCACGGGCCGCGGCGGTGGCCCGTTCCGTGTCCAGGGGGCCGGACCTGGCGCGGATCAGGACGTGCTCGGTGGGCCGGCGCTGGAGGCTGCCGTCGGTGGCCATCGACTCGGCGTGGCCCGCCTCGCCGACCCAGAAGTCCTTGGTGGTGGCCGGGTTGTTGCCGGCGGCGATGCCCGCGCCGAGGCACAGCAGCACGAAGACGAACCAGCCGACGATCGCGCGCCACGGGTGCCGGGCGCTCCAACGGGCCATACGTACGGGTCGCATTCTCATGCGTCCATGCTGGTTCGCGGGGCCCTCCCCCCGGCAGCCCCGCCCGGTGGAACCCGGTGTCCACCGGCCGGTGGACACGGCCCCGGGGCCATCCCCCGTAACGGCGTCGGAGGTGGGCCGCGTACCGGACGAAGTGCGGTCAGATGCCGGCTTCCAGGCGGGCTTCCAGGCGGGCCCTCGCCTCGGGCCACTCGTCGGCGAGCAGCGAGAAGTAGACCGTGTCGCGCCAGGTGCCGTCGGGACGCCGGCGGTGGCGTCGCAGCACCCCTTCGCGCCGGGCGCCGAGCCGCGCGATCGCTTCCTGCGAGCGGACGTTGAGGTGGTCCGTCTTCAACTGCACGCGTCCCATACCCAGTTCGCCGAAGGCGTGGCCGATCAGGAGAAGCTTCGTCTCGGTGTTGACCGCCGAGCGCCAGTGGGCGCGGCCGTACCACGTCGAGCCGATCTCCAGGCGTTCGTCGGCCGCGTCGACGTCCATGTAGGTGGTCCAGCCGACCGCCCGGCCGCTCGCGCGGTGGATGACGGCGAACGGGACGTACGTCCCGCGCCGTGCGGCCGCGAGCAGGTCCGCGAGCTTCTCGCCGAGCTCCTCCGGGGTGTGCGGGGTCGGTCCGCCCTGCCAGCGCCAGACCTCGTCGTCACCGCCGCCGGCGGCGAAGAGGTCGTCGAGGTGGTCCGGGGACAGCGGCTCGACGCGGACGTGGCGGCCGGTCAGGGTCACGGGGAGCGGGGTCGTGGCAGGCATGCCGGAATGCTAACCCATTCGAACTAGACAGAAAAGATCTATGTACTAGTACGAAACTCAGTGGGGGGTCTCCGCGTCCTCCGTGCCCGTCCGCACCTCGCGCAGGGCCGCCGCCGCGGTCCGTATCGCGGGCAGCTCCGCGTACAGCGCCTCGCCGGGACAGTTGGTCTGGTACGCGTCGCGGTGGCCCGAGATGACGTGCAGCACGGCCGCCTTGCCCTTCGGGTACCTGCTCGCGTCGTTCGTCGAGACCAGCCGCACCGTGCCGCGCGGATCGGACCCGGGCCGCAGCTTCCACGCGGCCACCTCGGCCAGCGCCCGGACGATGGCCTTCGGCACCTTGGCCCCGCGCCCGTAGTTGCCCAGCACGGCTATGCCCACGCTGTCGGCGTTGAAGCCGCTGGTGTGCGCCCCGCGGACCTGCCGCGTGATGCCGCCGGCCCGGCCCTCGTAGATCGTGCCGCACCGGTCGACGAGGAAGTTGTAGCCGATGTCGTCCCAGCCGTTGCCCTTGATGTGGGCCTCCTCCACCGACCGCAGCATGCGCGGCACGTCCGCGCAGTCGTAGGTGTTGGACTCCCCCGTGTGATGGATGAAGACCGCCCGCACGGCGCCCGTGTAGACCGCGTGCTCCCGCACCATCCTCTCGTTCGCGTGCCAGCCCGCCCGGGTGACGATCGTCGGCTGCGGCACCCCGCGCGCCCGCTCGTGCACCGGGGCGTCAGGCGGCGGGGGCAGCACGAGGCGCACCGGGGCGTCCCGCAGCATCAGAAGGGTGAGCGGGAGGACCGCGGCGGCCGGCCAGAGTCGGTATCGGTGCCACATGGGACCACCCTGCGGCCTGACCGCCCGGCGCGCAGATGCGGTGGCCGATCGGGTGAAACCGCTGGTCCGGACCGCGCGCCGGGCGTGGCGGGCCGTCCAAGGGCCTTTCGCCCGTACGCCGCTTCAGCAGCCCCCGTGACGCGGCAGCCGGTACGCCGAGTCCAGCCGGTACGTCCCGCCCCTCGGCACGGTCAGCCGCGTCCACTCGCCGTCCTGCCGCAGGCAGCCCCCGGTGGCGCCCTCGACGCCGCGCACCCGCAGCCACGGCGAATGGGCGAGACGGACGGTCACCGAACCCGCCTCGGGCATCCGCACCACCAGCTCCGCGTCGTCGAGGCGTACGACCTCGGCGGGGGCCTCCACCAGCGGCTTCGCGCCCCGCACCCGGTAGATCGACCACCCGTCGTCCTGCCACACCCGCTTCAGCCAGGGCTGCCCTGCCCTGACCAGCGCCGCCTCGGCCTCGGCGGGACCGTCCGGCTGCCCGTGGTGCAGCACCACGTAGCCCACGGCCCACCGGTCCAGCCAGGCCCGGTAGTCGGCGGGGGACAGCGACCCGTCGTAGAAGAGCCGCCCCCGTTCGACGTCGAGCTGGCGGTTCCAGCCACGCGCCATGTTCACGTGCGGCGCGAGCACGGCCGCCTCGCGGTGGTTGCGGGCCGGGACGACCTCCACGCGGCCGAGATCGGCGTCGAGGCGGTGCAGCTCGCCGACAACGCCCTCGGTGCGGGACGCCCAGGACGGCACGGCGGTGGACACCTGGAGGTCGTCCACGGTCTTGTCGACCAGCCAGTTGGCGGACAGCACGAGGGCCACCGCCATCATGGCGGCCCGCGCCCACGCCTTCTCCCGGACGAGCGCGAGGACCGCCGTCAACAGCACGGGCACCGCGACGAGTCCGAGCAGCCGCTCCACGTTCGTCCCGATCGGGGAGGCGATGAGGAACGTGAGGAGCACGCCGACGGCGTACACCACGGCGCCGTACCGCAGCAGACGCCATTCCCGGCCCAACGGCGCCGCGACCGCGAGGACGGCACAGACGACGATCGGCATCCACAGTCTGTTGGCGTGCATGGGCTGTTCGCCCTCGAACGGGAAGAGCACCGTGGTGGCGCCCACGACCGCGAAGAACGGCACCATCAGCACCGCACCCCTGCGCCACTGCCGGTCCAGGAGGTACGCCGCCCCCGCCACCACGAGGAACAGCCCCGCGACCGGACTGGCCATGGTCGCCAGTGCCCCGGCCACCACGGCGGTCACCGATCGGTGGACGTACAGGCAGGCGACGAGCCCGATGGCGACGCCGAGCGCGAAGGTCGTACGCCCCGACGCGACGTTGCACCACAGGGTGAGCGCGGCCAGGACCGCGGGAAGGACGGCGTGCGGCACCCCCTTGCGCACGAAGAGCAGGGCCATCAGCCAGGTGGCCGCGATCCCGGCGGCCACGGACACCGCCCGGACGCCGAAGAAGGCCATCACGTACGAGGAGAAGACGCTGTAGTTGGCCGTGTGCATCCCCCCGTACCAGGAGAGGTTGTAGGCCGCGCCCGGGTGGCGGGCGGTGAACCCCGACCAGGCCAGCTGCGCGGCGAGGTCACCGCCGCCGGTGGCCAGGACGGCCGCCCACACGGCATAGAGCGGAATCACGACGGCCACGGCGACGACCGGCACCCGGTACCGCCGCCACCACGGATCCGGGCCTTCCTGCTCACCGTTCCGCTCCCGGAGGACGCGGCCCCGTCCGGTGTCCCCCACTGCTGTCTGCGACTCCCCGCTGGCATACACCCGGCAACCCTAGGACAACCCGCCCCGCGGCACACGGGCGATATTCTGGGGAGAGCGCGCCCAGGCCGGCAGGAGACGTGTGTCCACGAAGTTCCGCACCCCGCAGACCGCCGTCGTCGCGGTGGTCGCGCTCGGCGGCGCGACGGGCGCGTCCGCCCGCTACGGGGCCACGCTGCTGTGGCCCACCGCGACGGGCGGATTCCCGTGGACGACCCTCGTGGTGAACGTCGTCGGCTGTGCGGTGATCGGGGTGTTCATGGTGGTGATCAGCGAGGCGTGGCCGGCCCACCGCCTGGTGCGGCCGTTCTTCGGTACGGGGGTGCTGGGCGGGTTCACCACGTTCTCCACGTACGCCGTGGACATCGAGCGTCTCGTGGACGGGGGCCGGGTCCGTACCGGTCTGGCGTATCTGGGCCTGACACTGCTCGCGGCCCTCGCGGCGGTGTGGAGTGCGGTGTGGCTGACACGCCGCGCACTCGCGTGGAGGCAGACATGACGACGCCGGACACAGCACCGGGCCTGCGGCTGACCGTCCTGGTCGGCGAGTCCGACACCTGGCACCACCGGCCCGTCTGCACGGAGATCGTGCACCGGGCGCACGCGGCGGGACTGTCGGGGGCCAGTGTGTTCCGGGGGATCGAGGGCTTCGGTGCGTCCTCGATGATCCACACCCAGCGGCTGCTGTCGCTCAGCGAGGACCTGCCCGTGGCGGTGGTGATCGTGGACACGGAGGCGAAGGTCCGTGCGTTCCTGCCGCTGATCGCCGAACTGACGGGCGACGGCCCGGTCACCCTGGACGCCTGCGAGATCGTCCGCCCGGGACGGGATCCCGGGGAGCCCCGTTGAACTGGCTGCTGGTGATCGTCGGCGCGGCGGTCGGCGCCCCGCTGCGGTATCTGACCGACCGGGCGGTGCAGGCGAGGCACGACACCGTCTTCCCGTGGGGGACCTTCACGGTGAACGTGAGCGGCTGCCTGGTGCTGGGCCTGCTGACCGGCGCGGTGGCGGCCGGCGCCGCGTCCTCGCACCTGCAGCTGCTGCTCGGCACGGGGCTCTGCGGGGCGCTGACCACGTACTCGACGTTCAGTTACGAGACGCTGCGGCTGGCCGAGGGCGGGGCACGGTTCTACGCGGCGGCCAACGCGGTGGCGAGCGTGGTCGTGGGTCTCGGCGCGGCGTTCGCCGGTGTCACGCTCGCCGAGGCGCTCTGGACCTGAGACGGCCGCACGCCGCACGCGCCGAGGCCCGGCCTCCCTCTCGGGGAGACCGGGCCTCGGTGTGTGTGACGGTGCGGCTCAGACGTCCTGGCCGGGCGACCCCAGCGCTGCCGAAGCCGCTTCCAGGGGGCTGAGCACCACGGGCGCGGCGGGGGCCGGGACGGACCGGCAGGTGAAGCCGAGACGCGAGAGCGCCCTGGTCACCTCACCGGCCGAGAAGTCGCGGCGGTCCTGCCGGGTGATGACCTCGCCCACCTGCTTGACGGGGTACACACGACGGCTGATGATCACCGATTCCCCGGTGACGGGTTCGGGCTTGATGCCCTTCATCGATTCCTCGACCTCGTGCTTGAACAGGTCGAACGGGAAACGGGCGATGACGCAGCGCATAGTGCCTCAACGGGGTCGGGGTACGGAACCGGGCGGGAACGCGGGAATCGGTCGGTCAGGCGGCGCGGCCGCCGGCTGCGCGGCGCGGTGCGCCACCGCCCCGCGGCTGGGAGGAGGACGGTGCCGACGACGAGGACGACGACGAGCGACGCGCCTGGGCCGGGCGGCTGCGCCGGCCGCGCGAGGAGGAGCCGCCCTTGGGGCGCTCGGATGCCGGCGAGGTGATGGTGACGGGGATGCCCGAGGGCGCCTGCGCACCGGTGATCCGGCTCAGCTCGGCCTCGCCGGAGCGGACCTCGGCGATCTGCGGGGTGATCCCGGCGTCGGACATCAGGCGCGTCATCTCGCGGCGCTGGTTGGGCAGCACCAGCGTGACGACACTGCCGGACTCACCGGCGCGGGCGGTGCGGCCGCCGCGGTGCAGGTAGTCCTTGTGGTCGCTCGGCGGATCGACGTTGACGACCAGGTCGAGGTTGTCGACGTGGATGCCGCGCGCCGCGACGTTCGTGGCGACCAGCACCGTGACGTGTCCGGTCTTGAAGCGCGTCAGGGTCCGGGTGCGCTGCGGCTGGGACTTCCCGCCGTGCAGCGCCGCCGCCCGTACACCGCTGCTGAGCAGGTGGTCGGTGAGCTTGTCCACGGCGTGCTTGGTGTCGAGGAACATGATCACCCGGCCGTCGCGGGCGGCGATCTCCGTCGTCGTGGCGTACTTGTCGGCGCCGCGGACGTAGAGCACGTGGTGCTCCATCGTCGTCACCGCACCGGCGGCCGGGTCGACCGAGTGGACGACCGGGTCGTGCAGGTAGCGGCGGACCAGCAGGTCGACGTTACGGTCCAGGGTCGCCGAGAACAGCATCCGCTGGCCCTCCGGCTGCACCTGGTCGAGCAGCTCGGTGACCTGCGGCATGAAGCCCATGTCGGCCATCTGGTCGGCCTCGTCCAGGACGGTGATGGAGACCCGGTCCAGGTTGCAGTCGCCGCGCTCGATCAGGTCCTTGAGCCGGCCCGGAGTGGCGACGACGACCTCGGAGCCGCCACGCAGCGCGGCGGACTGCCGGCCGATCGACATGCCGCCGACGACGGTGGCCATCCGCAGCTTGAGCGAGCGGGCGTACGGGGTGAGCGCGTCGGTGACCTGCTGGGCCAGTTCCCGGGTGGGCACGAGGATCAGGGCCAGCGGGCGGCGGGCCTCGGCGCGCCGTCCCTCGATGCGGGCCAGCAGGGCCAGTCCGAACGCGAGCGTCTTGCCGGAGCCGGTGCGGCCGCGGCCGAGCACGTCACGGCCGGCGAGCGAGTTCGGCAGCGTGGCCGCCTGGATCGGGAACGGCAGGGTGACGCCCTCGGTGGCGAGCGCCGCCAGCAGGGGCGCGGGCATGTCCAGATCGGCGAAGGCCTCGACGGCGGGCAGTCCCGGCGTGATCGTCTTCGGCAGGGCGAACTCGCCCTGCTTGGCCGCGGGGCGGCGGCCGTAGCCACCGCCACCACCGGAGCGCTGGGCCGGAGCGCCGAAGCGTCCCTGCCCGCCGCCCTGGCGGCCCGGGGCCTGCGAGCGGAAGCCGCCGCCCGAGCGGGAGCCGCCGGAACCGGTGGCTCCACCGCCGCGGGTGGTACGGGCGAAACGGTCATTGGAACGAGTTGTGCGATCGCGGTTCATACAGAACCTTTCCTCGATATGGCGCGTATCGAGGAATTCATTGCGGCGACGAGCGGCACAAGAATCGCAAGAACGGGCCGTTGGCATACGTGAACGAAGCCCGGCAGCCGGTCTTGAGCCGATACGGGCCCGGCAGAGCCGGGTCCGGCGCTTCGCAATGACGGACGAGCCGGGCCGGGATGCGGTCCTGCTGGTCTCGTCACGGGGCTCCGGCGGACCGGTGGTCCGGGAGCCATGGCGGATCGTCCGCCGCACGGTGTGGAGCGTGGGTCCTGTGCGCTTCCCCGGCGGCTCGTGGCGGTGGTACCGGCACGGCGTGCACGGGGGCGGACCCGGGAAAAGCAACGAGCTGGGGCCCGCACCCAAGGTGCGGGCCCCAGCTGTGGATGCTCACTCAGCGCGTAAGCGCCGGTGTCATCGGATTCACGCGGGGGTGATGTTCTCCGCCTGCGGGCCCTTCTGGCCCTGCGTGACGTCGAAGTTCACCTTCTGGCCCTCCTGCAGCTCACGGAAGCCGCTGGCGGCGATGTTCGAGTAGTGGGCGAAGACGTCAGCGCCGCCACCATCCTGCTCGATGAAGCCGAAGCCCTTTTCCGCGTTGAACCACTTGACGGTGCCAGTAGCCATGTTTTATCTCCTTCTGGGGCAGAGCCCGGGGACTCGCACTGTGCCAGTCCCACGTCGCCGCGATGATTACCCCATCCGGATAATGAACCGGAAAATACAAAAGCGCACCCACCAGCCCATTTAGCTGAGGAGAGCACTTGGAGTCTTTGGGAACCACAACTGCAACTGAGATCTACAGTAGCACAATGAATGCGAGCGGGCGCGGCAAGTAATTTCGCTCCGTCCGGCGCGTCATAAACCTTCACCGGGCATTGCATAAAATTCTGTGCTTGCGGCTACAGATATTCGTCGCTCCGTGCTACGGAGCCCGGGGCCCGGCGCCCCGCCCTCCCCCCGGACCGGGGCCGGGGGGAGAGCGCACAGGTCAGCCGCGCGCGAACCTGAGCGTGACCAGCTCGAAGGGTCGCAGCGCCAACTGCACCCCACTGTCGCGGAGTTCAGGCGTCTCCGCATCGGCCAGCGGCCGCTCCAGCAGGTCGCACACCGCCACGCCGCCGGCCTCGAAGCCGGTGGCGAGCCGGACCTTGGCACGGCCGCCCGTCGACTCGTAGACGCGCACCACGAGGTCGCCGCTCGCGTCGTCCGCCAGCTTGACCGCGCTCACGACGACCGCGTCGTTGTCGACGGCCACCAGCGCGGCCACCTCGCCGCCGCCGGTCACCCGGCGCTCCGGCAGGTTGATGCGGAAGCCCTCGCGGACCGCGTCGCCGATCGCCGCACCGGGGACCAGCGCGTGCCCGAAGCGGTGGACACCCTGGTCGGTCTCCGGGTCGGGGAAGCGGGGGGCGCGCAGCAGCGAGACCCGCACGGTGGTCGTCGTACCGGCGTCGGAGTCGCGGACGGTACGGGTCACGTCGTGGCCGTACGTCGAGTCGTTGACGAGTGCCACGCCCCAGCCCGGCTCCTCCAGGTGGACGAAGCGGTGGTTGCAGGCCTCGAACTTGGCGGCCTCCCAGCTCGTGTTGGTGTGGGTGGCCCGGTAGAAGTGCCCGAACTGCGTCTCGGAGGCGTACCGCTCGGCGTGGACGTCCAGGGGGAAGGCCGCCTTGAGGAACTTCTCCGTCTCGTGCCAGTCGACCTCGGTGTCGATGTCGAGCCGCTTGGTGCCCGGTGCGAGGGTCAGCAGCTGGGTGACCTTCGAGTCGCCGAAGCTGCGGACGATCCGTACGGAGGCGGCGCCGCCGGCCTCGACGGGGGTGAGCTCGTCGAGGTCCGTCAGGTCGGTGACGGTGTTGCGGTAGAACTCATCGACGTCCCACGCGTCCCACATGTTCGGGAAGTCCGGGTGGATCTGCAGCAGGTTCGCGGCCAGCCCCGGCGCGACGCTCTCGCGCTCGGCGCCGATGTCGTAAGCCGACACGACCAGTCCGCGGGCGTCGATCTCCACCCGGAGCAGCCCGTTGTCCAGCACGTAGCCGCCGCCCTCGCGCGGGGCGGGGGCCGGGGCGCTGACGGCGGGGACGGCCGTCGCCGCACCGGCGCCGACGCCGCCGCGCGCGTGCGGGGCGGAGTTGAAGACGAGGACCTCGCCCGTCGCGGAGTCACCGGCCAGGGCCCGCTGGGCGGCGTCGATGATGCCGTTCAGCTCCTCGGCGACGGCCGCGTACGTCTTCTCCGCCTCGCGGTGCACCCAGGCGATCGACGAGCCGGGCAGGATGTCGTGGAACTGGTGCAGCAGGACCGTCTTCCAGATGCGGTCCAGTTGCTCGTACGGATAGGCGGTTCCGGTCCGGACCGCAGCGGTGGCGGCCCACAGCTCGGCCTCGCGCAGCAGGTGCTCGCTGCGGCGGTTGCCCTGCTTCGTCTTCGCCTGGCTGGTGAGCGTGGCCCGGTGCAGCTCCAGGTAGAGCTCGCCGACCCACACGGGAGCGTTCGGGTACTCCGCCTCCGCCTTGGTGAAGAAGTCGGTGGGCGTCTCCCACGTCACCGTCGCCGAGCCCTCCAGGCTCCGCATCCTGGCGGCCTTGGCGATCATCTCGCGGGTGGTGCCGCCACCGCCGTCGCCCCAGCCGGTCGGGGCGAGGGAGTGCTGGGCGACACCCTTGTCCTTGAAGTTCTTCGCCGCGTGGGCGATCTCGCTGCCCTTCATCGAGCAGTTGTACGTGTCGACGGGCGGGAAGTGCGTGAAGATCCGGGTGCCGTCGATGCCCTCCCACTGGAAGGTGTGGTGCGGGAACTTGTTGGTCTGGCTCCACGAGATCTTCTGCGTGAGCAGCCACTTGGAGCCCGCGGCCTTGATGATCTGCGGCAGACCGGCCGCGAAGCCGAAGGTGTCGGGCAGCCACGCCTCGTCGTTCTCGATGCCGAACTCGTCGAGGAAGAAACGCTTGCCGTGCACGAACTGGCGGGCCATGGCCTCGGATCCGGGCATGTTCGTGTCGGACTCGACCCACATTCCGCCGGACGGCACGAACCGTCCCTCGGCCACGGCCTTCTTGACCTTGGCGTAGACCTCGGGGCGGTGCTCCTTGATCCAGGCGAACTGCTGGGCCTGCGACATCGCGAAGACGAAGTCGGGCTCGTCCTCCAGGAGCGCGGTCATGTTGGACGTCGTACGGGCCACCTTGCGGACCGTCTCACGCAGCGGCCACAGCCAGGCGGAGTCGATGTGCGCGTGGCCGACGGCGCTGATGCGGTGCGCGGACGGCTGGGCGGGGGTCGCGAGGACCTCGGCGAGCTGCGCGCGTGCGGCGGCCGCGGTGCCGTTGACGTCCTGGAGGTCGACCGCGTCCAGGGCGCGGCCGATGGCGCGCAGGATGTCCCAGCGCCGGGCACCGTCGACGGGCAGTTCCTGCATCAGCTCACCCAGCACCTCCAGGTCCTGGACGAGGTTCCACACGTGCTCGTCGAAGACGGCGAGGTCCATCCGGGCGAGGGTGTACTGCGGCTCGTCGCCCGCGGTGTCCTTGTCGCCGAGCGTGGTCGGCAGGAAGGGGTGGTAGTCGAGGATGACCGGGTTGGACGCCGCCTCGATGTGCAGCAGCACTTCCTCGCCGCCGGCCGCCGGAGCGCCCACACGCACCCACTGGTTGCGCGGGTTGAGGCCCTTCACCGGGGTGCCGTCGGGACGGTAGACGAGGCCCTCGCACTGGAACCCCGGCATGTTCTCGTCGAAGCCGAGGTCGAGCAGCGCCTCGACGGTCCGGCCGGCCCAGGCCTCGGGGACCGTACCGGAGACCCGGAACCAGCAGGTGCCCCACGGAGCACCCCACCGGTCGCCGACCGCGATCGGCTCGGTGGCACCGGCCAGGCCCTCCGCGACGGGCACGGGCTCACCCGGCGCGTTCCAGACGGCGACGTCCAGCGGGACGGATTCCGGGTATACGGCCGGCCGGATGCGCTCGTCGAGGACGCGCTTCAGACGGGCTTCGACCAGGCTGCGGTCGTCGTGCATGAGGGGGCTCCGTTGTGAGGTGGGTGCGGGGTGTCCGGTGGTGCGGGGGCAGGATCAGCGGACCTGCTCCGGTGTCAGTACGTCGGTGATACCCCGTGCGGCGAGGTGCTGCGCGTTGTCGGCGTTGCTTGCGAGGACGGTGGTGGGGCGGACGCCGTCCGCGGTGAGCCGGGCGAAGGTTTCGAAGACGGGACCGCCGGGGGCGCACACCGAGCGGTGGGGCGCGGTCGCGTCGTCGTCGCCGGCGTCGACGATGACGGCGGTGGTCCGGGGGGCGGGGCTGCGGGTCCGGCCGCGGTGCTCCTCGACGATCCGGGCGATGGACCGGCCGGCCGGTTTGACCTGCCGGTCGTTGGTCAACAGGCCGAGGCTGTACTCCAGTTCGGGGAAGTCGGCCAGCGAGCGGGATACGTCGTGCGAGCACCACCAGGTGACGCCCCACACGTCCTCGCAGTCCAGGGCGTTCTCGACGGTCGCCTCCGTGAAAGCGGCGGCGTGCTCGGCGGGGATCAGCGGGGCGGGGGCGCCGACCTCCTGGAGCCAGACCGGCCGGTGCGGGTCGAGCGCCCAGGCCTTGGAGAGTTCGATCAGGTAGGCGGCGTGGTGCTCGGTGGCCGTGCCGGTGCGGCCGTGGCGCTGGGCGGTGCCGTTGAAGACCCAGGAGTGCACGGCGGTGACGGCCCCGGTCCGGGCCGCGTGCGCGGGGGTGAAGGCGTGGTCGTCCTGGTACCAGGTGGCGTCGTACTCGGCGTGCAGATGGAGCTTGCCGGGCGCCCCCTCCTCACAGGCTTCGAGCATCCGGTTCAGCCAGGCGCCCGCCTGCTCGGGGGTGATGCGGTCCGGGTCGGGGTGCGGGTCGCCGGAGAACTGGTTGATCTCGTTGCCGAGGGTCATCCCGATGAAGTGCGGCCGGTCGGCGAGGGCGGCGGCCAGCGTGCGCAGGTACTCGGCCTGACCGGCGACCACGTCGGGGTCGGTGAAGAGGTTGCGCCGGTGCCAGGTGCCGGTCCAGGCGGGCAGGAAGTCGAAGCTCGACAGGTGCCCCTGGAGCCCGTCCACGCTGACGTCGAGCCCGCGTTCGGCGGCGGCGTCGGCGAGCTGGACGAGCTGCTCGACGGCGCGCGGGCGGATCAGGGTGCGGTTCGGCTGGAAGAGGGGCCAGAGCGGGAAGACCCGGATGTGGTCGAGGCCGAGACCCGCGATCGAGTCCAGGTCGGCTCGTACGGAGTCGAGGTCGAAGTCCAGCCAGTGGTGGAACCAGCCTTCGCTGGGCGTGTAGTTGGCGCCGAAGCGCAGGGGGGAGGAGCTCATACGGAACACGGTCCTGGTTCTGTGGTGCGGGGGGAGGCGGGGATCGGTCAGCCCTTGACGGCGCCTTCGCCGACACCTCGGAAGAAGAAGCGCTGCAGCCCGGCGAACAGCACGATGAGCGGGAGCACGGCGATGATCGTGCCCGCGGCGACGAGCCGTTCGTCGTTCGCGAACGTGCCGTGCAGATAGTTCAGCCCGATGGTCAGGGTGAAGTTCTCCGGGTCGCTGAGGACGATCAGCGGCCACAGGAAGTCGTCCCACGAGCCCATGAAGGCGAAGATCGCGACGACGGCGAGGGTGCCCTTGACCGACGGCAGCGCGATCCGCAGGAAGCGCTGCCAGACGTTGGCGCCGTCCACGAACGCCGCTTCCTCCACCTCCTCGGGGAGGTTCAGGAAGGCGTTGCGCATCAGCAGGACGTTCATCGCCCCGATCGATCCGGGCAGCAGCACACCGAGCAGGGTGTTGTTCAGGCCCAGATCACGCATGGTGGTGAACTGGGCGATGATGATGCCCTCGACGGGTACGAGCATGGCGAGGATGAACGCCAGCGTCGCGGCCCTGCGGCCCCGGTAGCGCAGCCGGGCCAGCGCGTAGCCCGCCAGTGCGGCGCCCACGCAGTTGGTGACCACGTTGGCCGCGGCGACCTTCAGCGAGTTGAACGCGTAGTCCCACACCGGGATGGTGTCGGCGACCCTGCTGTAGTTGCCCAGGGTCGGGTCGCTGGGGAGGAACTTCGGCGGTGAGCTGAAGATGTCCTCGTTCGGGCCCTTCAGCGAGGTCGAGAGCTGCCACAGGAACGGTCCTACGGTCAGCACCAGTACGGCGAGCAGCAGCACGTAGCGCAGGACCAGCTGCCAGGGAGCGATGCGGCGGCCTTCGGCATCGGTGGTCTTCAGGAAGCTCACGCGTCCTCCTTGCGGTCGGCGCGGAGCACCAGCAGCATCAGGCCGACGGTGACGACGAAAATGACGACCGAGATGGCGGAGGCGTAACCGACCCGCCCGGTCAGTCCGGTGCCCACCCGCTGGACGAGCATCACCAGGGTGGTGTCCTCGCCGGCCGGACCGCCGGAGGGGCCGGCCATCAGGTAGACCTCGGAGAAGACCTTGAAGGCCGAGACCGAGGACAGTGCCGCGACCAGCACCATGGTGGAGCGGATGGCGGGGACGGTGACGGTGAAGAAGCGGCGCACGACTCCGGCGCCGTCCACGGACGCGGCCTCGTGCAGCTCCCGCGGGACGTTCGCCAGCGCGGCCAGGTAAATGATCATGTAGTAGCCGAGGCCCTTCCAGACCGTGACCGTCATCGCGCTGCCCAGCAGCAGCCACTGGTCGCTGAGGAAACCGACCTTGCCGATGCCCACGGCCTCCAGGAGCGCGTTGATCAGCCCGCGGTCGTCGAGCATCCAGACCCAGATCAGGCCGACGACGACGATGGAGGCGACGACCGGCGTGTAGAAGGCCGACCGGAAGAACGAGATGCCGGGGATGTGCCGCTGGACGAGCATCGCCAGCAGCAACGGCAGGATGACGAGTGCGGGCACGACTCCGAGGACGTACAGCGCGCTGTTGCGCAGCCCGATCCAGAACATCTCGTCGTGCAGCAGCTCCTGGAAGTTCGCGAGGCCCACGAACTTGCCCGGGATCAGGGTCCGCCGGTCGGTGAAGGCGTTGACCAGTGTGCTGAAGAACGGGAAGAGGCTGAAGGCGCCGACCACGATGAGTCCGGGCGCCGCGAACAACCAGGGGCTGAGGGGCAGATGGCGGCTGATCCGGCCGGTGGGCCGGCGGCTGCCGGGGCGGGTGCGCCGGGCCGCCCTGTCCGCCGCGCCGGGCCCCGGCGTGCTCGCCGGGGCTCCGGTGCGGGCTGCCCCGGTGCGGGACTTCGCGGGGGTGGGGGTGGAGGAGTTCACGGAAAAGCTCAGCTCAGCTCTGCTGCAACAGCCGGTCACAGGCCTTGACAGCGTTGTCAAGAGCTTCCTTGGGGCCCTGCTTTCCTTGCAGCGCCTTGGCGATCTGGTTGCGCAGCTCAGTCTTCATCTGCTCGCTGAACAGGACCGGCGTGTAATTGACCGCCGTCTTCAGGGACTTGGCGGCGGCCACCCGTACACGGGTCTCGTCCGTGCCGTCCTCCTTCGTGAAGTACGGGTCGTCGAGGGAGCCGGCGGTGCTCGGGAAGATGGCGACCTGCTTGGCGAAGTCCATCTGCCGCGTCGCGTCGGTCATGTAGTGGGCGAAGGCGACGGCGGCGGGCTTCTGCTTGGTCTGCGCGTTCACCATGACGCCCATGACGTACATGTTGGCCTTGCCGGTGCTGCTGACCTGGTCGGTGATCCCGATGTTCTTGTAGAGGCTCGGGGCCTGCTTCTTGAAGTTGGCCAGGTCCAGCGCGCTGCCGGGGTTCATCGCCACCGAACCGGTGAGGAACTTGTGGCCGGACGACTCGGGGGTCGCGGTCAGGGCCTGCGGGTCGAGCGCCTTGGCGTCGTACAACTCCTTGTAGTGCGTGAGGAGTTCGATGCCCTTGGCGTCGTTGAAGGCGAATCCCGTGCCCTCCTTGTTCATCAGCTGTCCGCCGTAGCGGCCGAAGTCCTCGATGGTGGGCACGTTGGCGAGCGTGGCGACCTTGCCGTTGCTCTTCTCGGCCAGCTTCAGACCGTCCGCGAAGACCTGGTCGTAAGTGGTCGGGGGCTTCTCCGGGTCGAGTCCGGCATCCCTGAGGAGGCTCTTGTTGTAGAACATCGGCCCGGTGTTGAGGTACCAGGGGAAGGCGTACGTCCCCTCGGTGCCCGGTATCTGATGGGCCTTCCAGGCGCCGTCCAGGTACTCCTTGCGGTACTGCGGGGCCGCCTTGTCGAGGTCCAGCGCGATGCCCGCCTTGGCCAGGGGGGCCACCAGGTCCGGTGACACGTTGACGACGTCCGGCAGGGTGCCGCCGGCCGCGTCCGCGCTGATCTTGTCCGCGTAGCCCTCGCCGGGCCGGTCCACCCACTTGACCTCGGTGCCCGGGTACTTCTTCTCGAAGTCCCCGATCACACCGTTGAAGTAGTCCTTGAAGTTCGCCTGCAGGTTCCAGGTCTGGAAGGTGATCTTGCCTTCGACCTTGCCGGAGGCGTCGGACGAGCCCGATCCGGACCCACCGCCACACGCACTCAACGGCAGGACGGTTGCGAGGACGGCGGCAGTGACGACTGCCCTGCGGGAGATGCGCACGGTGAACGGCTCCTTTGCTCGGACCAGGCGTGCGGACGGCGAACCGGGGGTGCGGGACCCGTCGGCTGCGTTCGCCCAGCAGACCCTGCAATGAGCCTGGTCGAAAGTCAATACATTCACCGAAAATTTGCACTGCTCAACAGCATACATGCAGGTCAAAGCCATGATGCAGTACATTCAAGATCAATGACTAATGCGCTTTAGGTACACTCAGCTCAAGCGCTTTAGTTGCTTCGCCACATCACTCGACCAATGGTTCGCGAACGCCTACGATGCCCCCGGGGGCGAGCGAACCCGACGAGCGCCACAGGGAACGCAGGGAAAGAGGCACCGGGTGACACCGAAGCGGCCGCCGGCCGGGGACACTTCGACCAGACGCGTACCGGCGCGCCGGCCGACGATGAAGGACATCGCGCAACGGGCCGGTGTCTCGGAGAGCGCCGTCTCCTTCGCGCTCAACGACCGTCCGGGCGTCTCGGAGATCACCCGCGACCGAGTCCGTCGCGTGGCCGAGCAGTTGGGCTGGCGGCCGAGCACCGCCGCCCGCGCGCTGTCGGGCGAGGGGTCGGCCACCGTGGGGCTCGTCGTGGCCCGGCCGGCGGCCAACCTGGGCGTGGACTCGTTCTTCCTGCAGCTGATCTCCGGCATCCAGGAGGTCCTGGCCGAGCGCCAACTCGGCCTGCTGTTCCAGGTGGTGGAGGACGTGGCGGCCGAGTGCGCCGTCTACCGGCGCTGGTGGGCCGAGCACCGGGTCGACGGGGTGCTCGTCGTCGACCCCCGCACCGACGACCCCCGCGTCGCCCTGCTGGACGAACTGGGCCTGCACGGTGTCGTCATCGGGGCCCTCCCCGGCACCGACACCGGCCCCCACCCGGGCCTCTCACAGGTGCGCGCCGACGACGCGGGAGCCATGGCCGCCATCGTCGGCCGGCTGCACGAACTGGGTCACCGGCGCATCGTGCACATCGCCGGCCTCCCCTCGCTCGCGCACACCGACCGGCGCATCAGGTCCCTGCGCGTCGAGGCCGACCGGCGCGGTCTGACCGAGGCGCACTCGGTGACCACGGACTACTCCGACACCGAGGGCGCGGCCGTGACCCGCCGGGTACTGGAGCAGACCCACCCGCCGACCGCCCTCATCTACGACAACGACGTGATGGCCGCGGCCGGGGTGGCGGTCACGGCGGGCCTCGGCCTCCAGGTCCCGGGTGACGTCTCGGTCGTCTCCTGGGAGGACTCGGCGCTCTGCCGGCTCACCGCGCCGTGGCTCACCGCGCTGTCCCGGGACACGGTCGCCTTCGGCCGGCTCGCGGCGCGGGAGCTGACCGCACTGCTCGACGGCGGCGCGACGCGCACCGTTCAGGTGCCGCTGCCCCGGCTGATCGAGCGGGGCAGCACGGCGCCCGCGCGGAGCGGCGGGGACGACGCGCGCTGAGAGGCGGCCGCGGGGCCGCTCAGGCCGTGTCGTGGTGTTGGCCCGGGGCGGGCCGGCGCAGCTCCTCGTTCAGCCGCAGTGCCTCTTCGAGCTGGTCCTCCAGGATCACGATGCGGCACGCGGCCTCGATCGGCGTTCCGCCGTCGACGAGTTCACGGGCTCGGGCCGCGATGCGCAGCTGGTAGCGGGAGTAGCGGCGGTGGCCGCCCTCCGACCGCAGGGGAGTGATCAGCCGGGCCTCACCGATCGCACGGAGGAATCCGGGCGTGGCGCCGATCATCTCCGCGGCGCGGCCCATGGTGTAGGCGGGGTAGTCGTCGTCGTCGAGACGGTCGGTGGCATGCGGAGGGGTTTCGGGGGGCATGTGCACCTGCCGCGTGTCGCTGACTTCGTTGTCGGAACGAGAAACTCTCATTGTGCGAGCCATCGTCTCTAGCATAGTCGCGACAGATTTCCCTGGCCCGACGGGGAAAATAATCTGGTCCGGGCCGCTCCCGGCGCCCGTCGTACCGCCGTGGTGGCCGCCCTCCCGGCGCCCCCGGGGGGCGGCCGGACGAGGGCTCGCCAAGAACACTGACCGGCCGGTCAGTTGATGACTGCCTGACCAGGGGTCATAATGCAGGCGTAGCCCTTCACGCATCCCCCGTCGTGAAGGGCTACACCCCTGTGCGCGCCGGACCCTCGTACGAGGCGGGTTCACGCAGGCGTCTTCATGGGCAAGGGACTCCCCTCGTGGTCCCCTGCCCATGTTTTTTCGAGTTAACAGTGACGTAAAGTGTTTGCGCAAGCCCGCTCCGAATACCGGAGCAAGATGCTCCACTACATCCCTTTACGGTGTGCCGCTGGACTCCCCGGGCGCCGGAAGCCACGTCGGGGTTCGTTACAGTACGAGCCCGTTGACCGAATCGAGCGCCGCGCGGAGCCGGACACACGCCCGCGCGGTGGACGTGAACGTGGGGGCCGGATGGACAACGGCGAAGAACGCGCGCCGGAGCTGCGAACGCTGCGGCAGAAGGTCGAGTACATGGTCGAGAAGACCTTCCCCGGCCGCAAGATCTCGGGACGGGTCTTCGCCGACCTGGTCAAGGAACGCGGCGGATCCCTCTCCCACAGTTACTTCTCCAACATCCTGGCCGGCAAGGTGACCCAGCCGTCCGAGGACATCCTCAAGGCGCTCGGACTCGGCTTCGGCGTGGACTGGCGGTTCTTCAAGGAGGAGTCCGAGGTCGTCGACGACGTCGTCGCGGGGCTGCAGTTCCTGGCGAGGCGGCGTACCGGCGAGATCAGCGGGCTGGCCGGGCGGGGGCTGGACGAGGAGGGACTGCCGCCGGAGCTCCTGCGGTTCGCGCTCGCCCTGCTCCAGGACGCCAAGGACCGGGAGCCTTCGGCCGACGGCGAACCACGGGGATAGCGCGGTGTCCATGCGCGAACTCCGCAAGGAGTGCGAGGACGGCCTCACCGGTCTCCCGCTCCCCTCCCCCTTCACCGTCGAGGGTCTGGTGGCGAACATGGAGGCGGCCCGCGGCCGCACCATCGCGCTGCACGAGATGCCGGACCGGCTGGCCCGCGTCAACACGGCCTGCGGGCTGCGGCTGAAGACCGGCACTACCAGCTTCGTGCTCTACCGCCGGCGCCCCACCGCCTACCAGACCCAGCACGTCATCCTGCACGAGCTGTGCCACGAGTGGTTCGACCACGGCACCTCGCTGGACGCGGAGCAGTTGCGGCGGCTGCTGCCCGTCTTCGACACCTCCCTGATCGCCCGGGTCGTCGGCCCGGACGCACTGGAGCGTCCGGACGCGGTGCAGGCCCGCGCCCAGTACGACACCCATGACGAACGCGTGGCCGAATTGGGTGCCTCGCTCATCCCCCGCATGGCGAGGGACGTGACGAGCGATGACATGGTGGGGCGGCTCGCCAACTCGCTCTCGCGCCCGGTCGCCCACCGCCGCCGCGGCCTGTTCCGCCGTACGTGACACCGCGTTTCCCCCGTCCCCCCACCACAAGGACTTCTCCCGTGACCCCGCTCGACGTCGCCGGTTATCTGATAGCCGGCCTGATGACAGCAGTCGCCGTGTGGCGCATGCCGGCCGCCCTGTGGGGCGACGAGGAGGACCGGCGCCGCCGGGCCCTGTGGGGCTGTTACGCGGGGTTCGCCGCCGCGCTGTGGACCAAGACCCGCGTCGTGCGCATCGGGCTCAACGACAGCCCGGTCACCGACCTCTCGGTGCTGATCAAGCACTACACGGCGACGGTCGCGATTCTGGCCATTCTCAGCTACATCGTCGCGATCTACGGCCAGTACGCCGACGCCGGGGACGTCCCGCGCCACGTACGGTTCGCGCGGTTGATCCAGCAGGTCGCGGCGAAGGCCTCCGTCGCCACGCTCGTACTGCTGACAGTGCTGTTCTTCACCGTCGTCGACCGGTCCACACCCTCGGACCGCTTCGTCGCCGACCACGCCGGGCAGTGGGGCGCGACGCTCTACATGAGCGTGTTCTACCTCTACCTCGGCGCCGCCTCCGCCGTCTGCGCCTACCAGTGGGCCCTCGCCACCGCGAGCGCCGAGCGGCGGCATCTGCGGGTGGGCCTGGGGATGATGACGTTCGCCATGTTCATCGGCGTCGGCTACACCGTCAGCCGGACGCTCTTCCTCTGGATCAGCGTCATCGACCGGCCGGGCGAGGCCTTCGCCCTGAAGTTCGACGAGATCACCGAGGCCGCGCAGGTGGTGCTGTTCGCCTTCTTCGCGGTCGGCGCGTCCATCCCCGCGCTCAGCAACGTCCGCCGCCGGGCGAAGCTCTGGCGGGCCCAGGTGAAGCTGCACGCGCTCTGGTACGAGCTGATGGCGGCCTTCCCCGACCAGCCCTTCGACCCCCCGGCGCCGCTGCTGCGCGAGCTGACCCGCTTCGGCACCCCGGCCGACCTGCGGGTCGACCGCTGGGCCGCGGACATCGCCGACGCGGTGGAGAAGCTGCGCCACTACGTCCCCGACGCAGCTCTGCCGGCCGCCGAGGCCGCCGCCGCGGACGGGACCACCGACCGGGAGCAGGCCGGGCCGCTGGCCGACGCCTACTGGATCAAGGCGGCACTCGTGGCCCGGAGCGCCGGGGCACCCGCGGGCGACGCGGCCGCCGTCTCCACCCAGCACGCCACCGACCAGGACGGCGAGGTCGCCCGGCTGGTCCGGGTGGCGGCGGCGTTCCGCACGGTCACACCGGAGCGGGCCCGGCAGGTCCTCGCATCGTCCGCAGCGGTCCAGGAGCAGGAGCAGCAGGCATGAGCGCGAGCACCACCCACGACACCGGCACGTCCACCGCCCGCACCGTGACGGACGTCCTCCAGCCCCGCAACCTCCTGCTGGCCGGCATGCTCGCCATCGGTCTCGCGGCGGCGGGCCACTGGACCGGACTGCTCTGGGGACTGCTCGGCGCCCTGTGCGCCGGGCTCGTCCCCGCCGGCTACATCGAGTGGGAGCGCGGGCGCGGCACCTGGGGCGACCGTCATGTCGTCGACCGGACCAAGCGGGCCCCGATCTTCCTCGTCATCCTCGGCTCCATAGGCGTCGGTTCGGCGGTCATGGTGCTGGGCGGCGCCCCCTCAGGAATCCTGACTGCGATGCTCGGGCTCTGGGTGATGACCGTCGTCCTGCTGGCCGTCAACACGGTCTGGAAGATCTCGGTGGACGCCTCGGTCGCCTCGGCCGTGGTCGCGCTGCTCGCCGCGGTGCACTCGCCGTGGTGGCTGTTCGGGTACGTGATGACGGCCGCCGTGTGCTGGTCGCGGGTGGCGCTCGGCTACCACACGGTGGGCCAGGTGACGGCCGGGACGGCGCTGGGCGCGGCGACTGCGGGCGCGTTCCTGCTCGGGTGAGGAAGGGCCTGGGGTCGTTGAACGGGCCGCGCGCGGGGTCCATGGTTGTGCCGTGCCGACATTCGAGATCACCACAGCAAGCGCGGACGACATCAGGCTGATGGCGGACTGGGCCCATGCCGAGGGCTGGAACCCCGGGCTGACCGACGGTCAGGCGTTCTTCGCCGCCGATCCGTGCGGCTTCCTGATCGGCCGCCTCGACGGAGTGCCCGCCTCCTGTGTCTCCGTGGTCCGCTACGGCTCCGGCTTCGGCTTCCTGGGCTTCTACCTGACCCGCCCAGAACTGCGCGGACAGGGGTACGGGGGCCGGCTCTGGGCCACCGGGACGGCCCGGCTGGCCGGGCGGAACACCGGGCTCGACGGGGTCGTCGAGCAGCAGCCCAACTACCGGAAGTCCGGCTTCCGTCCGGCCTGGACGAACCTGCGGTACGAGGGGCTCGTCCCGGTCGATGTCGCGCCGCCGCCCGGCGTCACCCTGGTGGACGCCCGCACGCTGCCCTTCGGCCAGGTCACCGCGTACGACCGCCGGTTCTTCCCCGAGGAGCGGGACAGCTTCCTCGCGGCGTGGACGACAGCGCCCGGCCGCACCGCACTGGTCGCACTGTCCGAGGGCGAGGTGCGGGGGCTCGCCGTGCTGCGCGCCTGCCGTACGTCCTCGCGCATCGGCCCGCTGTACGCGGCCACGCCGGAGATCGCCCGCGCGCTGGTGAGTGCGCTCGCGGCGACCGACCCGTCCGCGCCGGTCGCCGTGGACGTACCGGACGTGAATCCGGCGGCGGTGCGGCTGGCCGGAGAGCTGGGGCTCACCCCGTCGTTCGAAACGGCCCGCATGTACACCGGGCCGGCCCCGGACGTCGATCACGCCGGGCTGTTCGGCATCACCAGCCTCGAACTGGGTTGATCCGCCGGGGAGGGGGCCGGTGTGCTCACCGGCCTAGGGCCTGTCGTCACGCTCCCGCCGTCGCCCGAAGGGCGGCCCTGCGGCGTCAGGTGCGTGCTCTCGGTGTGCCGGGCGCACGCCCTCGTACTGGATGTACTTGGGCTTGTGTCCGGTGCAGCGAGAGCGCGTGCATGGCGCCGTGGGGCAGGCGGGAGTGTGACGACAGGCCCTAGCAGGTCCCGTACCCGGCCGCGAAGCAGCTCGTACTCCTCCCGCAGCCGGACGATCTGCGGCGGGCGGGCGATCGCCGTGCCGCCCGAGACGATCTCCTCGGGGGCGAACTGCTCGCGGGTCAGGTCTATCTCCGTCCCCGGTCCCAGCCGGTTCCACCAGTGGAAGTCGGTGCGCACTCCGTCGACATGGACCTCGCCGCGGATCAGCTCACCACCCAGCAGGTCGTGCAGGACCAGGGCGGTGACCCCGCACTGGTCGCGGGCGGGGTGGTCCGGGGTCCAGTGCGGGCGGTGCTCGGGCGTGGTGGTGTCGGCGCCCCAGCTGCTGCGGACGGCGGCCTCGATGTCGGCGAGGAGCAACGGCTTCATGACCCGATCGTCGCACCCGCCACTGACAACGCCCCCGGGCCTGTTCCGGGGCTCAGCCCGTCGCGCAGCCACCCTCCGGGGCCCAGCGGGACCGTGAGGCCATCACCGCGATGTCGTCCTCGGCCCCCGGGCCGAACCGGTCGAGCACCGTGTCCAGCAGCTCCTCCAGATCGCCGCTCTCCGGCAGGGTCAGCTCCTCGAGCCGGCCGACGGACACGTCGATGTCCTCGCCGCGCCGCTCCACCAGCCCGTCGGTGTACATGAACAGGACCGTGCCCGGACCGCAGTTCACCCTCGTCGTCCGGTAGCCGCCGAATCCGGTGCCGAGCGGCGGGCCGGCCTGCACATCGGCCACATACGTCCGGGCCGGGCCGGGGTCGATGAGCACCGGCGGCAGATGGCCGGCGCTCGACACCTCGCACACCCCGCCGGCCCGGTCGACGACGGCGAGCAGACAGGTCGCCGCCCGGTCGAGCCCGGACCGTTCGACCATCCGGTCGAGCTGCTCCAGGATGCGGTGCGGCGGCAGCTCCTCGTCGGCCAGCAGCCGCAGCAGCGAGCGGTAGTGGCTCATCGCGACGGCCGCCTCCACGCCGTGCCCCATCACATCGCCGATCGCCTTGAGGTGGCGGCCGTCGGGCAGCGGGATGACGTCGAACCAGTCGCCGCCGACGAGCACGCTCCGGTCGGCCGGCAGGTAGCGGGTGGCGATCTCGATGTGCGGGTGCGGCGGGCGCGGCTCGGAGAGCAGGGAGCGCTGGAGTTCCAGGGCGATGGTGTGCTCGTGGGTGAAGCGGCGCGCGTGGTCGAGATCGACGGCGGCCCGCCCGGCGAGCTCCCGGGCTACCACCACGTCCTCGTCCGTGAAGACGGGCGAGTCCCCGGCCCTGACCAGGCCGAGGATGCCGATCGGGCCGCTGCGCACGGAGACCGGCACGATGACGGCCGAATGCATCCCGAGGTCCCGGTAGGCGGCGACCCGCTCCGGGGAGGGGGCCGAGCGGCCCAGCTGCTCGTCACCGGTGAGGTTCTCGACGACGGGCTGGTTGGCGGCCAGGCAGCGCGGTACGGCCGCGTTCTCCTGGTAGTCGACGTAGGTCCCGGGCCCGCCGAACCGGTCCACCTGCTCGCGCAGCCCCGGCACCGCCGTCAGCGCGGCCCGCCGCAGCCGGACCACCCCGGGCGGTGCGGGGCGCACCGGCGGGGCGACGTCCGGCGGGAAGACCTCGACGGTGGCGAGGTCGGCGAGCCCAGGGACGACGAGGTCGACGAGTTCGGCGCAGGTGGTGTCCATGTCGAGGGTGGTGCCGATCCGGGCGCTCGCACTGTCCAGGAGGCTCAGGTGGCGCTGTGCCTGGGCGAGCCGGCGCTGGTCCTCGTCGGACGCCATGACCTCCAGCACGATCCCGGCGACGCCCACGACCTTTCCCGCCACCTCCAGCCGGTGGTAGGCGCCGTGCCAGTAGCGCGTGGCGGTGCCGGACGCGGCGGGGGTCCGGCCGCTGGAGGCGATCTCGCGTGCCCGGCCGTCGGCGAGGACCGCGCGCATCAGGTCCTCGCGGGCGTCGACCTCGGGAAGCACCTCGGAGGCCCTACGGCCCAGATGTTCGGCGGCCGGGATGCCGTTGAGCCGTTCGAGGGCCGGGTTCACGTACAGATACCGCAGCTGGGTGTCCATGACGCCCACCCCGGCCGTGGTGCCGTCGATCAGGGCCGCGAGCGCGACGACGTCGAGCGGCGACGGGATGTCGGCGTGCGCATCGGCCAACAAGACAACCTCCTGGGGCAGGGCGCGGGCCGCCCGACTGCCCGGCCCTTCATCGTCGGACGGCCGCACCCCGCCCGCATCCGCAGACCGCCCGCCGCGCCGCCCGAATCAGTGCAGCGGCACCGCGCCCCCGGTCTCCGGCTTCCCCCGGGGCACCAGCACCGCGGACACCACCGCACAGCCGCCCGCGGCCACCGCGCACACCAGGAACGCGTCCGCGAAGCCGCCCACCGTGCCCGCCGCGCCGCCGATCCCGGCGGCGGCCACCGTGGACACGACCGCGACTCCGATCGACCCGCCCACCTCGTGGAAGGTGTTCACCACTCCGGAGGCGAGCCCCGCCTCCTCGTGCGCGACCATGCCCAGCGCCGTGGTGGTGGCGGTGACGAACACCGCCCCGAGGCCGAGGGCGGCCACCGCGAGGCCCGGCAGCAGCACCCCGTACACGCTGCTGTCCGCGCCGATCCGGGCCAGTGGCGCGCAGGCGGCGGTGGCGATCGCCATCCCGCCGACGGCGGTGGCCCGGCTCCCCACCGAGGTGACGAGGCGGGAGCCCAGGTGCGCGCCGGCGCCGACGGCCACCGCCACCGGCAGGAAGACGAGTCCGGTCCGCATTGCCCCGAAGCCGCGGCCGTGCTGGAGGTAGACCGAGCCGAGGAAGAAGAACGCGATCAGCAGTCCGGTGGCGATCAGCATCAGGAACGCCCCGGCGAGCACCGGGCGCCGGGTGAACATCCGCAGGTCCATGAGCGGCTCCCGGGCCACGCGCTCGACCGCCGCGAACCCGGCGTACAGAACGAGGGCGGCGGCGAGCGGCAGCAGGGTGGCGGGGGCGCCCCAGCCGCCGTCCCCGGCCTTGACCAGTCCGTAGATCAGCCCCCCGGTACCGGCCGTGACGAGCACCGCGCCGGGCACGTCGAGCCGGGCCGACGGCCGCGGTGCGCGCTTCGGTACGAAGGCGGGCAGGGCGGCCAGCAGGGCCAGGCCGACGGGCACGTTGACGTAGAAGACCCAGCTCCACCCTGGCCCGCCGGCCAGCGCGCCGCCCACCAGCACCCCGATCGCCGATCCGGTGCCGCCGATCGCGGCCCACACCCCGAGCGCCTTGTTGCGTGCGGCGCCGTGGAACGAGGTGGTGACGAGCGACAGCGCCGCCGGTGACAGCAGGGCGGCGCCCACGCCCTGCGCGATCCGGCCGCCGATCAGCGTCGACGCGTTGCCGGCGAGCCCGGAGACCAGCGAGGCGGCGGTGAAGACAGCCAGGCCCGCGAGGAGGGTGCGCCTGGCCCCGAGGGCGTCGGCGAGGCGTCCGCCGAGCAGCATCAGCCCGCCGAAGCAGAGGGTGTACGCGGTGACCACCCAGGTCAGCGCGGAGCGGTCGAGGTGCAGGTCGGCGGCCATGTCGGGCAGCGCGACGTTCACCACGGTGACGTCGAGCACCAGCATGAACTGGGCCACGCAGATGAGCGCGAGCATCACCCCGGGCCGGCGGACGGCAGGCGGGTGGCGGTGTCCGTGCGGAGCACTGTCGCCGTGTGCGGTGGTCTTCGAGGCAGCGTCATGAGTCATAACTGAACTGTACGGCTCAGTACAATTGAACTCAACTGTTCAGTTCAAGTCGCTGTTAGCATCGGTGCATGGACATCAAGCCCCGCCCCGCAGGCCCCCGCGCCGAGGCCAAGCGACAGGCCATCGTGAAGGCGGCCCGCGAGGCGTTCCTGCGGGACGGGTTCGGCGTCGGCATGGACGCCATCGCCGCCGGGGCGGGCGTCTCGAAGGTGACGGTCTACAACCACTTCGGCAGCAAAGAAGCGCTGTTCACCGCCGTGATCGCGGGCGCGCTCGACGAGCCGCTCGGCGACGCGTCCACGACGGCGCTTGCCGCCCTCGCCGACGCCCCCGACCTGCGGGCCGCCTTCGTCGACGCGGCCCGCACCTGGGTGGCCGCAGTCCGTGGCAACGACGACGTGATCGCCCTGCGCAACCTGGTGGCCGCCGAGCTGCACCGCTTCCCGGAGATCGCGCAGGCCTGGCAGGGCCACGGCCCCGAGGGCCACCACCCCGCCGTCGCCGACGCCCTGCGCGAACTGGCCGGACGCGGCCGGCTGGTCATCCCCGACCTGGAGACGGCGATCATCCAGCTGTACGCGCTGCTGGTCTTCCCGCACCTGGTCTTCGGCTCGTACGGCACGACGATCGACGACGACGCCACGGACCGCCTGATCACCCAGGGAGTGGACATGTTCCTGGGCTACTACGCCCCGCCCGTGCCGCCCGACGCGTAGGACCCGGGCGTGGTGCCGAACGCGTGGCGGAACGACTGGATGAACGCGCTGGGCCCGCTGTAGCCGCACGCCACCGCGACCGCGGTGACCGATCCGCCCGACGCCAGCAGCGTCAGCGCGTGGTGCAGCCGGAGCTGGGTGCGCCACTGCGGGAACGACATCCCGGTTTCCGCACGGAACAGCCTGCTCAGGGTGCGGGAGGCCGAGCCGACGGCGGCGCCGAGTTCGGTGAGCGTCCGCCCGTCCGCCGGGTCGTCCCGCAGGATCCGGGCGATGTCCCGCAGCCGCGCGTCGGCCGGTGAGGGCAGACAGACGCCGAGCGGTTCGACCCGGCGCAGCTGGTCGAGCGCGACCCGCTCCAGATTCCGCCGCTGCCGCGCGTCCCCGGCCGGCTCCGCGTCGTCCGTCAGGCAGGCCACGACCTCCCGCAGCAGCGGGGTGACGGCCAGTACCGTCGGCCGGTCGAGCCGCAGCGGGTTGTCCGCCGGGGCGAAGGAGAGCCCCCTCAGCTCCGTGGGCCCGAAGGCCAGGTGGGCGTGGACCACTCCGGCGGGGATCCACACCGCCCGGTGCGGCGGTACGGCCCACACCCCGAGCGGGGTGGACACCTCCAGCACCCCGCGGGACGGGCAGACGAGCTGGTGCTCCAGGTGGTGGTGGCGCTCGATGCGTTCCTGGTGCGCGAGCGGCACCCGGGACGGCCCGTGGAGCGTGCGGCGGGTTGGCGACATAAGTCGGCAGAGTATCGATAGCCCGCTGAGGGCAGCGGCAGGAATGCTCGGAGGCCCCACAGCGAGGAGCCGCGTTCATGACAGGTCCAACGGCCCGCCCGGCCCCGTCCGCCGGCACCACCGCACAGCCCGCCGCACCGCCCGTGCCGGCCTGGCGCCGGATGCGGATGTGGGGCGCCGCGCACGCCGTGGACGACCTGTACCAGGGCCTCGTCCCCGCCTGTGTCCCCTACTTCGTGCTGGACCGCGGCTACAGCTATGTCGCCGCCTCGGGGCTCACCCTCGCGGCGGCCCTGGGGAGTTCGGTCCCGCAGCCCCTCATCGGCGTCGCCGTGGACCGCTACCGGATGGGCCGGCTGGCCCCCGCCGGGCTGGCCGTCGCCGGGATCGGTCTGGGCCTGTCCGGGCTCGCCGGGCCGTACGCCGCCGTCTGGCTGCTGATGCTGCTGTCCGGCCTCGGCGTGGCGATGTTCCACCCGGCGGCCGGCAAGGCGGCCCGTGAGGCGGCCGGGGACAGCGCGTCCGCGATGAGCATCTTCGCGGCGGGCGGCAGCGTCGGCTTCTTCCTCGCACCGGTGCTCGCGACCCCGGCGCTCGTCGCGATGGGGGTCGGCGCGACGGCGCTCTTCATCCCTCCCGCCGTCCTGATGGCGTTCGTCCTGCTCCGGCACCGCCCCGCCGCGACCACCACGCGCGAGGCGGCGGGGGCGGGGCGGGACCGGTGGCGGCCGTTCCTCGTCCTCACCGGCGTCGCCGTGGTCCGGTCGGCGGCGTTCTTCGGCGCGGTCACGTTCATCGAACTGTTCTGGATCCGCCATCTGCACTCCGGCCGGGGTCCGGCGGGCGCGGCGCTCACCTGCTTCCTGGCGGGCGGCGTGGCCGGCACGCTGCTCGGCGGCCGGATCGCCGACCGCATCGGCATGGTCCGTACGGTCCAGCTCGGCGCCCTCCTCGCCGTACCGGCCCTGATCGCGCTGCGGCTGACCCCGGGCACCGTCCTTCCGCTCCTCTTCGCACTCCTGACGGGCCTCGCGCTGAACATCCCGTTCGCCGTCCTGGTCAAGCTCGGCCAGGACTACCTCCCCGGCCGCCCCGGCACCGCCGCGGGGGTCACGCTCGGACTGGCCGTCAGCGTCGGCGGCCTCGCCGCGCCCGCGCTCGGCGCGGCGGCCCAGGCGTACGGGCCGCAGGGCGTGTTCACGATCCTGTGCGCGATCCCGGTCCTCGCCCTGGCGCTCGGCCTGTTCCTGACGGACCCGGACGCCGGCGGCTGATCAGCCCCGCCCGCCGGCCGGGAGCAGCCGGTCCAGGTCCACCGCCCCCTCGTCGGCGGTGGCCCCCGGTGGCAGCCGCAGCGCCTCGGCGACCGGCCCCGGAAGCGGCGCGCGGTCCAGCAGCCCGGCGACCAGAACGGCCGTCAGCCGGTGCCAGGCCGCCGCGCGCCGGAGCATCGCGTGATCGCCGCCGTCCACGGTGACCAGACAGGTCCGGGCGCCGTCCTTCCTGGCCCGTTCGGTGAGCACGCGGGAGTCCGCCGGATTCGTGACACGGTCGCGGGTGCCGTGCACCAGGACGACGTCCCGTCCGGCGAGCTGCGCGACCGGGTCGCCCGGCGGGCACCAAGGGGCGAGGCCGACGACACCCCGGACCAGCGGATGCCCGGCGGCGGCGAGGGCGGCGCGGCCGCCCATCGAGTGCCCGAGCAGGACGACCGGGACCTCCCCCGCCGTACGCCGCAACCCGTCGAGCGCGCGTACGGCGTCATGCAGCGGGTCCGCCCGGTCCCCGTTCCAGCCCCGGTGCCCGTACCGGACGGCCCGCACCAGCACGTCGTCGGGCAGCGTGCCCCGCAGGCCGCGCGCGAACGGCCGCATCCGTACCGAGGGCAGGTTGAGCGGGCCGGGCGGCGGCCCCCCGAGGCCGGTCTCCCGGCCGCCGTGCAGCAGGAGCACCGCAGCCGCCGGCGGGTGAGTTGGCGTCATGCGTACCTCCGGGTGCGGTGATCGGATCCGTACCAAGCATGCTGTACGGAGCACGGGCCGCACCCTCACGCAGCGCCGGACACCGAAGGACACTCCATGGCATCGTCACCCCACATCGGCTCGCAGGTCCAGGACTTCACGCTGGCGGGAGGCGTCCTGGACGGGGACACCTTCGAGCGCCGCGACTACACGCTCTCCGCCGCGCGCGGCCGGGCCGTGGTCCTCGCGTTCTACCCGGGCGACAACACGGCCGTGTGCACCAAGCAGCTCTGCTCGTACTCCTCGGGCATGGAGACCTTCGAAGGGCTCGACGCGGAGGTCTGGGGAATCAGTCCGCAGGACGTGGACAGCCACGAGGCGTTCGCCCGCGGCCATGGGCTGCGCATGCCACTGCTGGCGGACCCGGGCCGTGCCACGGCCCGTGCGTTCGGGGTGGCGGCGCCCGGTATCGGGGTGCGGCGGGCGGTGTTCCTGATCGACGCCGCCGGGGTGCTCCGCTGGAAGCACGTGGCGCTGCTCGGGGCCACGTTCCAGTCGCTGGACACGCTGGCGGAGCAGCTGTCCGGCATCGGTAACAGCTAGAACACTGCCGGGATACGGCAGTGTCGGCGGCCAGGGATGTATGGGACCATCCAGCCAGTTCGACGGAAAATGTTCGGGGAAGCATTCGGGGGATTCCGAAGCCGGGAGGGGTGATCACGTGACCTTGTTTCTCGGTCTCGGTATTGCGGGAGTCGTACTCCTCGCTCTGTCGCTGGTCTTCGACGGGATCCTCGAAGGGCTCTTCGGGGGCGTGCTGGACGGTCTCTTCAGCGGTCTGCTCTCCCTTCCCGTGATCGCCGGATTCCTCTCGATGCTCGGGTTCGGCGGCGCCATCGTGCTCGGCACGACCGGCGTCGGCGCGATCGCCGCCACCGCCGCCGGAGCGCTCGCGGGGCTGGTCGCGGCCTGGCTGACCTGGAAGTTCAGCCGGGCCCTGATGCGCGATCAGACCCATGCCACACCGCGCGACGAGGACCTCGTCGGTACGTCGGGGTCCGTGGTCACGGCCATCCCGGCCGACGGCTATGGGGAGGTGCTGCTGCGACTCGGGGGCCAGCCCGTGAAGCTCTCGGCGAAGAGCCCGGTGCCGGTCGCACGCGGCACCGAGATCTGGGTCGAGGCCACGCTCTCGACCACCTCGGTCGCGGTCCGCCCCGTCGAACGCTGAGCCGGCACGCCGCCGGTACGCCACCGCTCGCCACGCAACTGCCGTCCCCGTCGGGAGGCAGAGGGGGACACCCTTATGAGTCCAGTCCTGATCGCCATCGTCGGAGTCGTCGTACTCCTCTTCCTGCTCGCCCTCGCCGTCATCACCCGCTACAAGGTCGCGGGCCCCAGCCAGGCGTTCATCATCACCGGCCGCCGCGGCAAGAAGTCCGTGGACCCGGTGACCGGGCGGGCCAGCATCGACAACAGCGGCCAGAAGGTCGTCGTCGGCGGCGGCGTCTTCGTCGTGCCGTTCGTCCAGCAGAAGTTCACCCTTGACCTCTCCAGCCGGCACATCCCGATCGCCGTGCGCGGGGCCGTCACCCTGCGCGGGGTCAAGTCCCACCTCGAAGGCGTCGCGATCGTCAAGGTCGGCGGCAGCGAGGACGCCATCCGGGCCGCCGCCCAGCGCTTCCTCCAGCAGCAGGACGGCATCGTCGGCTTCACCCAGGAAGTGCTCTCCGGTGCGCTGCGCGCCATCGTCGGCCGGATGTCGGTCGAGGACATCATCCGTGACCGGGCCGCGTTCGCGGGCCAGGTGGCGGAGGAGGCCGAGGCCAGCCTGTCCGGGCAGGGCCTGATCCTGGACGCCTTCCAGATCCAGGACATCACCACCGAGGGCTCCTACCTGGAGGACCTCGGCCGCCCCGAGGCCGCCCGCGCCAAGCAGGAGGCGGACATCGCCGAGGCGATCGCCCGGCGGGCCTCGGAGCAGGCCCGGCTGAAGGCGGCCGAGGAGATCGCCATCGCCGAGCGGACGTTCTACCTGAAGCAGGCCGAGATCAAGGCCGAGACGGAAGCGGCCGCCGCGAAGGCGAACGCCGCGGGTCCGCTCGCCGAGGCCGCGCGTCAGCAGGAGGTCCTCCAGGAGCAGGAGAAGGTCGCCGAGCGCCAGGCCGCGCTGACCGACCGCGAGCTCGACACCAAGGTCCGCAAGCCCGCGGACGCCGCGCGCTACCAGGCCGAGCAGGAGGCGGAGGCCCGCCGCATCGCCCAGGTCAAGGAGGCCGAGGCGGACGCCGAGCGCTCGCGTCTGACCGGTCAGGGTGAGAAGCTGCACCGCTCCGCACTCGCCGACGCCGTACGCATCGAGGGTGAGTCCGAGGCCGCCGCCATCGCCGCCCGGGGCTCCGCCGAGGCCGAGGCCATGCAGAAGAAGGCGGACGCCTTCGCGCAGTACGGCGACGCGGCCGTCCTCCAGATGCTCGTCGAGGTGCTCCCGCAGGTCGTCGCCAAGGCGGCCGAGCCGCTGAGCGCGATCGACAAGCTGACCGTCATCTCCACGGACGGCGCCAGCCAGCTGTCGCGCACGGTCACGGACAACGTCGCCCAGGGCATGGAGCTCCTCAGCTCCACCACGGGGGTCGACCTCGCCGCGCTGCTGCGCAACCTCAAGGGCGCGAACGCGAAGCCGGAGGTCCCCGCCCAGCAGGAGACCGTCGCGCCGGACGGAAAGATCGAGATCAGCGACTGATCAGGGCGCCCCGCCCTCACGTGCCCGGCCGGTTCCGCATCACCGGCCGGGCACCTGTGTGTGCGGGCCCGGAACCGGCCCAAAGGCGGCGGGGGCCTCCGGATAGGGTAATGCGGAGCTAAAGAGAACTAAAGAGATCACCAAGTACGTCAGAGACGCACACCGCGCTCCTCGGGAGGAAGCCATGGGAACCCACCGCACCACACTGCCCGGAGTCGGCGTGCAGTACGACTACACCACCGAGTCGGGACAGCACATCTCCGTCGTCGTCCACCACGACGGGCGCCGGTTCATCGGCTTCTACGACCAGGACGATCCCGATTCCTGCAAACTCTCCGTACCCCTGACTCCACAGGAGGCCACCGGGCTCGCCCACCTCATCGACGCGGCGCCGATCGACGCCGTGCGGACCGAGGGCATCGACCTCGTCACCGAGCACATCCCGCTCGGGACGCGTTCCCCGTACGGCGGCCGGCTGCTCGGGGACACCCGGGCGCGGACCCGGACCGGGGCCTCGATCGTGGCGGTGCTGCGGACCCACAGCGCGCATCCGTCACCCGGGCCGGACTTCCGGCTCGCCATCGGGGACACGCTCGTCGCCGTCGGTACGAGGGAGGGCGTCGACACGCTCTCCGAGATCATTGCGGAGGGCTGACCGTGCATGACACGACCGCACTGCTGGTGGAGCTCGGCTCCGTCATCCTGGGACTGGGCATCATCGGCCGGTTCGCCGGGCGCGTAGGACTCTCGCCCATCCCGCTGTACCTGCTGGCCGGGCTCGCCTTCGGAGAGGGCGGGCTGCTGCCGCTGGGGGCGAGCGAGGAGTTCACCGCCGTGGGCGCCGAGATCGGCGTCATCCTGCTGCTGCTCCTGCTGGGCCTCGAATACAGCGCCTCCGAACTCGTCACCAGTCTCAAGACCCAGTACCCGTCCGGCGCCGTGGACTTCGTGCTCAACGCGACCCCGGGCGCCGTCGCGGCCCTGCTGCTCGGCTGGGGGCCGGTGGGCGCCGTGGCCCTGGCCGGGGTCACCTGGATCTCCTCGTCCGGAGTGATCGCCAAGGTCCTCGCGGACCTGGGACGGCTCGGCAACCGGGAGACACCCGTCATCCTCGGGGTGCTGGTCATCGAGGACCTGTCGATGGCCGTCTATCTTCCGCTCCTCACGGCGATGCTCGCGGGCGTCGGCTTCGCCGGGGGCAGCATCGCGCTGCTCGTCGCGCTCGGCACCGTCGGGTTCGTGCTCTACCTCGCGTTGCGCCACGGCCGGCTGATCAGCCGGGCCGTGTCCTCCGACAATCCGGAGATGCTGCTGCTCGTCGTGCTCGGGCTGACCGTCCTGGTCGCCGGCGTGGCCCAGCAGTTGCAGGTGTCGGCGGCCGTCGGCGCGTTCCTCGTCGGCATCGCGCTCTCGGGTGAGGTCGCGGAGGGCGCCCGCAAGCTGCTGACCCCGCTGCGGGATCTGTTCGCCGCCGTGTTCTTCGTGTTCTTCGGGCTCTCCACCAATCCCGCGGAGATCCCGCCGGTGCTGCTGCCGGCCGCGCTGCTGGCCGTCGTCACCGTCTTCACCAAGATCGCCACCGGCTGGTACGCGGCCCGGCGGGCCGGCATCGGATCGCGCGGACGCTGGCGGGCCGGCGGCACGCTCGTCGCCCGCGGCGAGTTCTCCATCGTCATCGCCGGTCTGGCCGTGGCGACCGAGCCCCGGATCGGGCCCATCGCCACCGCGTACGTCCTCATCCTCGTCATCGTCGGCCCGCTCACCGCACGTTGGACCCAGCCGGCGGTCGAGCTGATCCGGAAGTGGCGCGGCAAGGACGACGGCCCGGCCGGTACGCCCGGCACGGTTCCCGCCACGCGGGTGACCGCCCCGAAGGAGGAGCCGGAGCTGGCCGCGTCCGCGGACACTGCCTAAGAGGTCTCCTCGGGGGCGGGGAGGTCGGGCGCCCAGCCCAGGGGGTAGGCGTCCGAGCCGCCCCCTGGCACGGCCGGCTCGCCGCCCGCCGCGGTGAACGCCGTCAGCGCCTCGATCAGCGCGGTGCACTGCTCCGGTGCGAGACGCTCGACGATGGTGGCGACCTCCCGGCGGCGGGCGGACGTCACGTCCTCCACCAGCCGGAACCCCTCGGGGGTCACGCGCAGCGAGGTCTCCCGGCGGTTGGCCGGGTTGACCTGCCGTTCCGCCAGACCGGCGGCGATCAGCCGGTCCACCATGCGCATCGCGGTCGACGGGTTCACCCCGAGCCGCTCGGCGAGCGAGACCAGCTTGGCGTCCCCGTGCGTGGCGAGCACCACGAGCAGCCGGAACTGGGGCAGCGTCACCCGGTCCTCGACCGTCGCCAGCGAACGGGCGGACACGGCCACCAGCAGGCGTGACGCCGTGAGCACCGCGCGCGTCACCGCGTCGACGTCGTCCCTGCCCGGGGCGGACGGTCGTTCCTCGGAGGACTGTTCGTGCGCGGCCATGCCTCTTTGTACCGTGCGCGACGGCCGTACTCGAATCCGGACGTGCCACCGTAGCCCGCCGGGCGCCGGTCAGACCCGCCGGGAGCCGGTCCGACCCCGCGGGCACCGGCCAGACCCCGCGGGCGCCGGCCAGACCCCGCGGGCGCCGGTCAGACCTTGCGGGCGCCGGTCAGACCTTGCGGGCGCCGGTCAGACCTTGCGGGTGATCAGGTGGATCTCCCGGAACTGCCGCCGGTCGGCCGGCTGGGGCTCGCGCACCATCCGGGCCACCTCGCCCAGCCCGACCGTGCGCAGCAGCCCGGCGAGGTGATCGGGCCACCACCGGTAGGCCGGTGCGACCGCGTGGTCGAAGACCTGTGTCGGGTGCGAGGCGTCCTCACTCGCGGAGAAGCCGATCAGGAGATGGCCGCCGGGCGCCAGCACACGGTGGAACTCCGCCAGGACGACAGGCAGTTCCGGCGGGGGTGTGTGGATGACGGACCACCGTGAGAGGACGCCGTCCAGCGCGCCGTCGGCGATGTCCAGCGCCGCCATGGAGCCCGTGTCGAACCGCAGGGCCGGGTGGGCCCGGCGGGCCGACTCGATCATCGCGGAGGACGCGTCGATCCCGGACACGGAAAGGCCCAGCGAGTCCAGAAGCGCGGTGACATGGCCCGGCCCGCATCCCAGATCGGCGACGGGGCCGTCCCCGTTCTCCCGTACGAGCTCGGCGAAGGCGCTCAGCATCGCGCGGTCCAGGGGCCGGCCCCGCAGCTCGTCGCTGAACAGCTGGGCGTAGGTGTGCGCGGCGGCGTCATAGGCCTCGCGGGTGACACTGAGGGCATCGTGTTCGACCATGCCCGCGAGGGTAGTTCCCGGCGTGGAGGCGAGGCCCGCACATCACCGGCTTCCCTCCCGGGCGGGGTCCCGAGGCCGAAACAGTGTCGAACCGGTACCGAATCCTCGGCACAAGACATGACACCCACCTTTGGACTGTGCAACGTTTGCACAGTGACGCCTCAACCCGCACCTCCGCCCGAACCGCACCGCCCGGCGCTGCCGACCGGACCGCGGCGTACCGCCGCCCGGCTGCCCGTCCATATGTTCCGCGCGGGGCTCGGACCCCTGTTCCGGGGGCGCCTGCTGCTCCTCGTCCACACCGGGCGCACCACGGGTCTTGCCCGGCAGACGGTGATCGAGGTCGTCGAGGGCGCGGCCGCGGACGGGCCGCGCAGCTGGACGGTCGCCTCCGGCTTCGGGCCCGGCGCCGACTGGTACCGCAACCTGCTCCGTACGCCGCACGCCACCGTGCAGGTCGGGCGCAGGTTCCACGCCGTGACGGCGCACGTCCTGCCGGCCGAGGAGGGCGGCGAGCTGATGGCGCGGTACGCGCCCCGCCACCCCCGGACCGCCCGCCGGCTCTGCGCCTTCATGGGGTTCACGGTCGACGGCGGCGCGGAGGACTACCGACGGGTCGGCGAGTCGATCCCGTTCGTCCGGCTGGTGGAGAGCGCCGGGCCCGCCCGGAGCGGTCGTTGACCTCCGGCCGCCGGGGGCGTCAGGCCCGCGCCGTTTCCGGCTCCTCCACCAGGTGGGGCCGGGGTGCGCCCCGGCGGTAGAGGAGCACCGTGACCAGCAGGCCGACGGCGAAGAAGCCCGCCGACCACCAGTACGCGGTGGAGTAGCTCTCCAGCTGGGCCTGGGCGACGGCGGCCGGGGTCGGCCTGCGGCCCACGAGGTAGTTCGTGGCAGCACTGGTGGCCAGCGTGTTGAGCAGCGCCGTACCGATGGAACCGCCTACCTGCTGGCTGGTGTTGACCATCGCCGAGGCCACCCCGGCATCCCGTGCCCCGACCCCGGCGGTGGCCAGGTTCATCGCCGTGGCGAAGACCATGCCCAGCCCGAGACCCAGGCAGATCAGCGGCGGCAGCACATGGGCGAGGTAGCTGCTGCTCAGGTTCAGCGTGGTCAGCCACATCATGGCGGCGGCCGCGATGCCCATGCCGAGCGGCACGATCGGCTTGGCCCCGAACCTCGGCACCAGCGTGTTCGTCGTCGTCACGGACGTCACGATCATGACGGCGACCATCGGCAGGAAGGCCAGACCGGTGGAGACCGGTGAGTAGAACAGGCTCTTCTGCAGGTAGTACGTGAGGAACAGGAACACGCCGAACATGCCGGCGCCGGAGATGAACATCGCGAGGAACGACGCCGCGCGGTCCCGGTCCAGCACCACCCGCATCGGCAGCAGCGGGTGTTCCGCCCGGGTCTGCCACCACGCGAAGGCGGCCAGGAGCATCGCACCGGCCAGCAGGAACCCCCAGGTCTGCACCGAACTCCACGGATGGGTCTCGGCGTTGGAGAAGCCGAACACGATGCAGAAGAGCCCGGAGGAGACCAGCACGGTCCCCGGGATGTCGAGCTTCGGGCGGTTCGCGGGCGCGCCCGCGGTGAGCAGGCGCCAGCCGCCGACGAAGGCGACGAAGGCGAACAGCAGGTTCACGTAGAGGCACCAGCGCCAGTTCAGGTACTCGGTGAGCACCCCGCCGAGCAGCAGGCCCACCGCACCGCCCGCTCCCGCGATGGCGCCGTAGATCCCGAACGCCTTCGCCCGCTCCTTGGGCACGGTGAACGTCGTGGTGAGCAGCGAGAGCGCGGCCGGGGCGAGGAGTGCGCCGAACATGCCCTGCAGCGCGCGGGCCAGCACCAGGATCTCGAAGCTCGGGGCGGCGCCTCCGATGGCCGAGGCGACCGCGAAGCCGACCAGTCCGATCAGGAACACCACCCGGCGGCCGACCAGGTCGGCGATGCGCCCACCGAGCAGCAGCAGCGAGCCGAAGGCGAGGGCGTACGCCGTCACGATCCACTGGCGGTTCCCGTCGGTGAAGCCGAGGTCCTGCTGGGCGGAGGGCAGCGCGATGTTCACGATCGTCGCGTCGAGGACCACCATCAGCTGGGCCAGCCCGATCACGCCGAGCACCCACCATCGGTGGGAGGGCCCGCGTTCCTGGCCGGGTGCGGCGCGGGACGCCGGCTCGGTGGCCACCTGTCTCGGCTGTCCGTCCTCGGCCGGTTCCCCTTGCTGGCGTGCATGACGGGCCATGGTGCGGTTCTCCCTCGCGGCACACGACACCGGAATCCCCCGAGTGATCACGCTAGGCGGAGGTCGGCATCCCCGCATGTGGGGGAGGGCCGCCGACGGGAGATGCTGCCGGAACCCGGCAGCGGAGAGGGCGGCGGGACGGGACCCGGCAGCATCTGCCCGGCAGTCCGGGCTCAGACCTCCTTGGCCGGCCAGTCCAGCAGCCGGGCCCCGATCACCGCGGTCTGCAGGGTGTAGCGGTGCATCGGGTCGGACGGGTCGGAGCCGGTCAGCTGGTGGATCCGCTCCAGCCGGTACGTCAGCGCCCGGACGCTCAGGGCGAGGCGCCGGGCCGTCTCGGCGGCGACACAGCCCGCGTCGAAGTACACGGACAGCGTCTTCAGCAGCGGCTCCGCGCCACCCCGCGCCTGCTGGAGCGGGCCGAGCTCGCTGCGCACCAGATCGGCCATCGCCTGCCGGTCCCGGGTCAGCACGGGGTAGACCAGCAGGTCCGCGGCGAACAGCACGGGGTCGTCCAGGCCCATCCGGTCCGCCAGATCGAGCGCGTCCAGCGCTTCGTCGTACGACTGGACCACCCCGCCGGGCCCCCGGTGCGCGCGGCCGATCGCCACCCGGCCGCCGTCCGTCGCCGCGTGCGCCTGCTTGGCGAAGTACCGCAGGACGTCGGGCTGGCTGCCGGGCGCGATGCAGATCAGCCGGCCGTCCTTCGTGGTGAGGAGGATCTTGCGGCCGCTGAACCGGGCCAGCAGCGCCGATTCCACCTGCCGCGGTACGACGTCGGTCTCGGTGTACGCCTCCGGGCCCGACGCCACCGCGACGGCGTGGGCGCGGGAGAGCCGCAGGCCGAACCGGGTGGCACGCTCGGCGAGCCGGCCCAGGTCGCTGCGCCCGTACAGCAGGTCGTCGATGAACTCCCGGCGGGCCGCCTCCTCCCGCCGGACGGTGAGCCGCTGGGCCCGCTCGAAACCCTCGGCGAACGCGTCGACCGTCTGCTCCACCGCCGCCAGCACGCTCTCGGTGGACGCGGCGGTGGCAGCCGCCGTCGCCCCGGGGACGGCGGCCGGCCAGGTGGCGCGGGTCTCGGCCAGATGCATCCGGACCAGCGCGCGCAACTGGTGCCCGGCCTCGGCGGCCTGCCTGCCGAGGGCGCGGCGGGTGTCGAGTTCCTCCCGGGTGAGCCGACGGCCGGAGACGGCGGCCTCGCCCAGGATCTGGGCGTAGCCCTCCAGAAAGCTGTCGGGAATCACCGGTTCCGCCACGTGCCCGCCTCCACTCCTGATGAGTCACTGATATTTACACAACGCATACGCGCGCATGCCGGTGCCCGGCATCGAGCACGGAGAAAGATTGCCGGATTCCGGCAATGCGGCTGACCGGCTGTAGATGACACGATCCTGTCAGCACCAACCGGGGGACCACGGGGGAAACACGGGGGTGCAGGGGGACGGGGGAAGGCCCGGCTGCCGCGGTGCCGTTGGGACGGCGCCGCGGCTCCGGGGTCACCACCGGGCCCCGCCCGGACGCCGGCAGGACAGTCGGCGCAGGCAGGGGGGTGGACCGATGCAGGAGTTTCTGACCGCAGCGCTGTCCTTTCCGGCCATGCTCTTCTCCGCGGCCCTGGTCGTCGTCATCGCCTTCTGGCTGCTGGTGCTGGCCGGTGCGGCCGACCACCACTCCTTCGACGCGGACCTCGACACCGATCTCGCCGGGATCGGCGGCGTGCCCGTCAGCATCTCGGTCTCCGTGATGGTGGCCGTCGGCTGGTTCACGGCCCTGACCGGTTCGGTCCTGCTGCACCGCAGCGGCACCGCCGGTACCGCCCGGGCCGCGCTCGCCTTCGGCGTCCTCGCCGGCGCGCTGCTGGCCGCCTGGGCCGTGGTGCGGCTGCTGGTGCACCACTTCCGCCGCTTCTTCGCCGACCAGCCTCCTCCATCGCGCCAGGACTTCCTGGGCCGGGTCTGCACGATCCGCACGGGTTCGGTCGGTACGGACTTCGGCCAGGCCGAGGTCGCCGCGGCCGACGGATCCACCGCGATCGTGCAGGTGCGCCAGCTGCAGCCGGGCGACGCGGAGTTCGTGGCGGGCAGTTCGGGTCTGCTGTACGCGTACGACGACGCGGGTGAGTTCTTCTGGGTCTCCCCGTACGACCGTGCGCTCGACCCGGGACCGCCACCGGCCCTGCCGCTTCCGCGCCGCCGTACGCCGCCAGGCCGCACCGCCTGATCCGGCGCGCGCCCGCCGCGTCCCCACCACACGCCGCACCGGCCCGCGCCGCGCTGCCCGGGCCGCACACACCTCCCCTTTCTTGTTCCGTACCACCAGCCGCTTTCTTGTTCCGTACCACCAGCCGCCAAGGACTGTCATGGAAGCCATCTCCTTGGGCCTCGGCCTGATCGTCGCCGTGGTCCTGCTCATCGCGATCGCCCTGCTCCTGATCGTCACCCGGCTCTTCCGCAAGGTGGAGCAGGGCAAAGCCCTGATCATCTCCAAGACCAAGAAGGTCGACGTGACCTTCACCGGTGCCGTCGTCCTGCCGGTGCTCCACAAGGCCGAGTCCATGGACATCTCGGTGAAGACGATCGAGATCCGGCGGACCGGGCGCGAGGGTCTGATCTGCCAGGACAACATCCGCGCCGACATCCACATCACCTTCTTCGTCCGGGTCAACAAGACCGTCGAGGACGTCATCAAGGTCGCCCAGGCCATCGGTACGCAGCGGGCCAGCGACAAGGTGGAGATCCAGGAGTTCTTCGCCGCGAAGTTCTCCGAGGCGCTCAAGACCGTCGGCAAGCAGCTGGACTTCGTCGACCTGTACACCAAGCGCGAGGAGTTCCGTGACCGGATCATCCGCGTCATCGGCACCGACCTCAACGGCTACCACCTCGACGACGCGGCGATCGACTTCCTCGAGCAGACCCCGATGGTGCAGCTGGACGGCGCCAACATCCTTGACGCGCAGGGCATTCGGAAGATCACCGAGCTGACCGCGATCGAGCACGTACGGACCAACGAGTTCCAGCGCACCGAGCAGAAGGAGATCACCCGGCAGGACGTCGACGCCCGGGAGACCATCCTGGAGCTGGAGCGCCGGCAGGCCGAGGCCGAGATCAAGCAGCGCCGCGAGGTGGAGACACTGCGGGCCCGCGAGGAGGCCGTGACCGCCCGGGTCCAGGAGGAGGAACGCCTGGGCGCGCAGGCCGCGTTCATCAAGACCGAGGAGCAGCTCGGCATCCAGCGGGAGAACCAGGCCCGGGAGATCGCCGTCGCGCAGAAGAACCGCGAGCGGGTCATCGCCGTGGAGAACGAGCGGATCGAGAAGGACCGCATGATCGAGGTCATCGGTCGCGAACGGCAGACCGAACTCAACCGCATCGCCGCGACGAAGGAGGTCGAGGCGGAGCGCCGCGAGGTCGCCGACGTGATCCGCGAGCGCATCGCGGTGGACCGTACGGTCGCCGAGCAGGAGGAGTCCATCAAGACCCTGCGCTCGGTCGAGGAGTCCGAGCGCACCCGCAAGTCCGTCATCATCGCCGCGGAGGCGGAGGCGCAGGAGCTGCTCGTCAAGGACATCAAGGCGGCGGAGGCCGCCGAGGCCGCGGCCACCCACCGGGCCGCCGAGCAGCTGACGCTCGCGGAGGCCCGGCTGAAGACCGCGGACCTGGACGCGCGGGCGAAACTGCGGATGGCCGAAGGGGTCCAGGCGGAGTCGGCGGCGCCCGGACTCGCGGACGTGCAGGTGCGGGACGCGGCAGCCGAGGTCATCGAGAAGACGGGCCTGGCCGAGGCCGAGGCGACGTCCGCCCGGCTCCGGGCCGAGGCGGAGGGCTCCCGGCTCAAGGCGCTCGCGGCGGCCGAGGGCACGCAGGCCCAGGCGACGGCCGACGCGGCCATGATCGGCGAGAAGCTGAAGGCCGAGGCGGCGGGGCTCACGGACAAGGCGGCCGCGATGGCGGCGCTCGACGACGCGTCGCGCGGGCACGAGGAGTACCGGCTGCGGCTGGCCGCGGAGAAGGAGATCCGGCTCGCGGGCCTGGAGGTCCAGCGCCAGGTGGCAGAGGCGCAGGCGACGGTGCTGGCCACGGGTCTGGAGAACGCCGACATCGACATCGTCGGCGGAGATTCGGTCTTCTTCGACCGGCTGGTCTCGTCCATCTCCATGGGCAAGAGCCTCGACGGGTTCGTGGAGAACTCCGACACGGCGAAGGCGCTCGGCGGGGCGTGGCTGAACGGCACGTCGTCGTTCACGGACGACCTGACGCGGGTGCTGGGGTCCGTGTCGTCGGGTGACGTACAGAACCTGACGGTGTCGGCGCTGCTGATGCGGATGATGGCCGCGCCGGGGGGCGGTGTGGGTGCGGACCAGGTCCGCCAGCTCCTGGACCACGCGCGGTCCCTGGGCCTGGCGGACGCGCCGGTCGCGGCTGCCGCCGCGGTGCCCCGGAACGGGTCGCCGGTGACGTAGCGGGGGCCCTTGCCCCCCTTTGTCCTCAAACGCCGGACGGGCTGAAATGGACCGGCCCCTGCCACCGCAGGCGCCCCGGGGCACCGTCCGTCCTCAAACGCCGGACGGGCTGGGGGTGCCCGGCCGGGCGGGCAGATCCAGCCCGTCCGGCGTTTTGAGGACGGACGTCCACGGAGTCCGACCCGGCCCCCGGCAAACGCCCGCACACCAAGCCCGTCCGGCGCTTGAGGACAAGCCCGGGCCACGCCCGAACCCGAGCCAAGTCAAGCCCGTCCGGCGTCTGAGGACACCGGGCCATGCCCAACCCGAGGCCCGAACCAAGCCCGTCCGGCGATCGAGGACACCGCCGGCCGCCGGCCACCCACCCCGCCCCGTAAGGAGCCGCATGGACACCGCCACCCCGCCGCCCCCGGACGGCCCCGAGGACGGGGTCTACGACGTGCTGCGGCGGCGGCTCCGCACCCAGGCCGCCGACCTCACCCGCCGCGCCGAAGCGCTCAACGCGCGCCGGACCGAGGAGTTCGGCTCCACCGGACTGCGACTGCTCGGCAGCGAGCAGGTCCGGACGGCGCAGCCGTCCACCCCCCGCGACCTCGTCGCGATCGGCGGACACCTCCTGTTCGGCTTCGAGCGCGGCCCCGGCCGGACGGAAGAGCCCGCCGTCGACGACGTACTCGCGCTGTACGACGCCCAGTTGGCGCCCGCCACCGATCCCCTCCTCGCCGACGCCCCCTTCGTACGCGAGTTCCGCGGCCTGCACCGCTACTACCGCGACGCCCGCCTCCTGCGGCTGCGCCGGACCGACGGACGGCTCCTCGCCGTGTTCCGTACCGGCGAGAACGCCGAGGACATCCGCGTCCTGCGCTGGGCACTGAACGCCGACGGGTCGCCCGGCACGTTCCTCGACGCCCGCGGCGAGCGCGACCACGTGTTCCCGCCGTCGCACGACTTCACCTGGACCGCCGCGGGCCGCGAGGCGCACATCGCCGGCCGGCACCCGCACATCGCCATCGGCGCGAGCGGCGAGCGGGCCGCCCCGCTCTTCGTCTCCACGCTCGGCGGCCACCTCACGATCAAGACCGTCGACGACACGGAGACCCCCGACGGGATCTACCGCGAGCCGGTCACCGAACCCCTCCAGTCGCTCGCCGACGCCGAGGTCGAGTACGCGGAGTCCGGCCCGCTCGTGCTGCTGCGCGTCCGGCCGTACAAGGAGGAGGCGTGGCGCCACCTCGTCCTCAACCGGCTCCTCGGCACCGTGCAGCGGCTGGACGGGATCGGCCCCTCCTGCCACCGGCTCCCCGAGGACCAGGGGATCATCTTCCCCGGCGGCTACTACCTGACCTCCGGCACCGCCAAGACCTTCGACATCGCCCATCCGCTCACCGATCCCGTCTTCGAGGGCGCCGTGCGCTCCCCCAATGGCGAGGACGTCCTGTACACGTTCCGTTCACGGGAGGACGGGCGCAGCCTGCTGCTCCCGTACAACGTGATCCGCCAGGAGGTCGCCACCCCGCTCCAGGGCCGTGGACACGCGTTGCTCGACGACGGCACGCTCGTCCTCCTGCGCGACCCGGTGGAGGGCCCGGACGGCGGTCCGACCCGTGTTCACCCGGTGCGGCGCTGGCAGACGCCGTATGTCTCCGACACCTACGCCGCCTCCCGCCCGGCCGGCACCGGCCCGCTCGCCCGGGTCGGCAACGCCGATCTCGTGCGCGGCATCTCCGACTGCCTCGCGCTCGCGCACAGCGCCGACGGGACCACCCCGACGGCCGCCGTCTACGCGCAGCTGGTGGCCGACTGCTCGCGCGCCACCGACCGGTACCACTGGCTGGACGACGGCGAACTGGGCGCCCTCGGAGTGCCGTTGGCGGACCTGCGGGACACCGCGCAGCAGGTGGTGGGCGAGTTCGGGGCCGTGCTGGAGCAGACCCGGCGGGCCGCCGACGCCCTCACCGAGACGGCGGACCGGATCACCGCACTCGTCCGGCGGGTCCGCGGCGAGGCGCCCCGGACCGCCGCCGAATGGGTCGACCGGCTGACCGAACTGCGCTCCGCTCACGGCCACTTGGCGACCCTCACCGAGATGCGGTACGCGGACACCGAGCGGATCGCCGAACTCTCCGCCGCCACCGCCGGTGACATCACCGCGGCGGGCCGTCGCGCGGTCGCGTTCCTGTCGGGGGACGACGCGTTCGCCGGCTACCACGAGGACGTCGCCCGGCTCACCGAGCAGGCCGCGGGCCTCACCACCGTCACCGACGCCACCGCCCTCGGCGAGCGACTGGCGGGGATGACGGACGGGCTGGGCACGGTGACGGACGTCGTCGCCGGGCTGGACATCGGTGACGGCGTGGTCCGTACGTCGATCCTGGAGCGGATCGCGGAGGTCCTCGGTGGGGTGAACCGGGCCCGCGCCACGCTCGACGCCCGCCGGCGCGCGCTGCTCGACCAGGAGGGGCGGGCCGAGTTCGCCGCCGAGTTCGCCCTGCTGGGGCAGGCCGTCACGGCCGCGCTGGCCGCCGCGGACACCCCGGACTCCTGCGACGACCAGCTCGCACGGCTGCTGCTCCAGCTGGAGAACCTGGAGGCCCGGTTCGCCGAGTTCGACGACTTCCTGGCCGCGCTGGGCGAACGTCGGACAGAGGTGTACGAGGCGTTTTCGGCCCGCAGGCAGACGCTTCAGGACGCTCTCGCCCGCCGCACCGAACGCCTCGCGGCCTCCGCCGCCCGGGTGCTGGAGACCGTCGCGCGCCGCAGTACCGCGCTGCCCGACGCGGACGCCGTCCACACCTACTTCGCCTCCGACCCGATGGTCGCCAAGGTCCGTCGCACCGCCGAGGAGCTGCGCGGACTCGGTGACACGGTCAGGGCCGAGGAGCTCGACGGGCAGCTGCTGGCCGCCCGCCAGGAGGCCGGCCGGGCCCTGCGCGACCGCAGCGAGCTGTACGCGGACGGCGGGGCGACCATCCGGCTGGGCCGGCACCGGTTCGCGGTGAACACCCGGCCGTTCGAGCTGACGCTGGTGCCGCAGGAGGACGGGCTCGCGTTCGCCGTCACCGGAACCGACTACCGGGCGCCGGTCACCGACCCGGACTTCGCCGCCACCCGCAGGTACTGGGACCAGCTGCTGCCCTCCGAATCCCCGTCCGTCTACCGGGGCGAGCACCTGGCGGCCCGGCTCCTGGCCGAGCACGGCGCGGACCGGCTGGCCTCCCTGGAGGACGGTGAACTGGCCTCCCTCGTACGGGACTCGGCTGCCACCGCGTACGACGAGGGGTACCAGCGCGGAGTGCACGACGAGGACGCCACCGCGATCCTGTCCGCCCTGCTGCGACTGCACGCGACCGCTGGGCTGCTGCGCTGCCCGCCGGCCGTGCGCGCCGCCGCCCAGCTCTTCTGGGCGTACGGCACGGACGATGCCCGCCGGACGTCCTGGACGCGCCGGGCCCGTTCGCTGGCGCGCGCCCGCGAGACGTTCGGTCTCACGCCGGCCGTCACCGCGCTCCAGGAGGAGTGGGCAGCCGTCATCGCGGGGGACGGCTCCCGGGCCGTCGCCGCGTACCTCTTCGAAGAGCTGACCAGCGGCCCGGAGGGCTTCGTCACGGGCGCACCCGTCCGCACGTTCCTGGACAAGTTCCGTCGTACGACCGGCACTTCGGCGTACGACGAGGACCTCGCCGCCCTCGCGGACGATCTGCCTGCCCGGCGCCAGCTCGTCGAGGGCTGGCTCACCTCGTACGCCCGGGCGAGCGGCACGGACCTGGACGCGGGCGACCTCGCGGAGGCCGTCGCCGTCGAACTCTGCCCCGAGCCGGCCCTGGCCCGCTACGAGGGCGACGCCCCGCTCACCGTGACGGTGGAGGGCCTCCTGGGCGTCCACCCGCGCATCGCACGGGGCCGGATGACCGTCCGGATCGACGAACTCCTCTCCCGTACCGAGGAGTTCCGCACCGACGCCGTCCCCGGCTTCCGCGCCTACCAGCGCCGGCGCACCTCCCTGGTCGCCGCCGAACGCTCCCGGCTGCGGCTGGACGACCACCGGCCGCGGGTCATGTCCGCGTTCGTACGCAACCGGCTGCTCGACGAGGTGTACCTGCCGCTGATCGGCGACAGCCTCGCCAAGCAGCTCGGCACCGCCGACGCCGACCGGCGCACGGACTCCCAGGGCCTGCTGCTGCTCGTGTCGCCGCCCGGCTACGGCAAGACGACGCTCATGGAGTACGTCGCCGACCGGCTCGGCCTGGTCCTCGTCAAGGTCAGCGGGCCGAACCTCGGCCACGACGTGACCTCGCTGGACCCCGCGCAGGCCCGCAGCGCGACCGCGCGCCAGGAGATCGAGAAGATCAACTTCGCACTGGAGGCGGGCAACAACACCCTGCTCCACATCGACGACATCCAGCACACCTCGCCCGAGCTGCTCCAGAAGTTCATCCCGCTCTGCGACGCCACCCGCAGGATCGAGGGCGTGCGGGACGGCGAGCCGCGCAGTTACGACCTGCGGGGCAAGCGGTTCGCGGTGTGCATGACCGGCAACCCGTACACCGAGTCCGGAGAGCGGTTCCGGATCCCCGACATGCTCGCCAACCGGGCCGACGTCTGGAACCTGGGCGAGGTGCTGAGCGGCCGCGAGGACGCCTTCGCGCTGAGCTTCGTCGAGAACGCGCTGACCGCCAACCCGGTGCTGGCTCCGCTCGCCGGCCGGTCCCGCGAGGACCTCGCACTCCTGCTGCGGCTCGCCTCCGGCACCGACGCGACCGCCCGCGCGGACCGGCTCCAGCACCCCTACGCACCGGCCGAGGTGGACCGGATCACCGCCGTGCTCCGCCATCTGCTGCACGCCCGTGACACCGTCCTCGCCGTCAACGCCGCGTACATCGCCTCGGCCGCGCAGACGGACGCGACGCGCACCGAACCGCCGTTCCGGCTGCAGGGCTCGTACCGCAACATGAACCGCATCGCGGAGCGCATCGTGCCCGTGATGAACGACGCCGAGCTGTCCGCCGTCATCGACGACCACTACACGGGCGAGGCCCAGACGCTCACCAGCGGCGCCGAGGCGGCCCTGCTGAAACTCGCCGCCCTGCGGGGGACGCTCGGCCCCGAACAGGCCGCGCGCTGGTCCGCCGTCACCGCCTCGTACGTACGCACCCAGGCACTCGGCGGCCCCGACGGCGATCCCCTGACCCGGGCGGTGGCCGCACTCGGCCTGCTCGCGGACCGGATCGCGGCCGTCGAGACGGCGATCAGCCGGGCCGCCGACCCGCGCCACCTGCTCGCCCGGCCGCCGTCCGGGGCGCACTCCGGGACACCCTCCGAAACACGCCCTGAAACACACTCCGGGACACACGAGGACCGCTGACCGTACCGGTCACGAGAAGGGAGCAGGGCATGCTGGGTCATGTGCCTCCTCTTCCCCAGCAGCCCCAACGCTCCCCGTTCTCCGGACACATGGTCGTCTGCGGCGACGACGCGCTCGCCCAGCGGCTCGCCGTCGAGCTGCGGTACGTCTACGGGGAGCGCGTCACCCTGGTCCTGCCCCCGGAACCCGGGACGGTCAGACCCGAGCTGCCGCTGACCGGGCGTGGCCGGGCTGCGGCCCTGTTCGGCCGGATGTCGTCGGCGATGAACCGCAACGCCGGGAGCGGCAGCGCGGACGGCGACACCAACGCCGGGGTGGAGGCGGTCCGCATCCTCCAGGCGGCCGAGCCCTCCGACGAGGCGTTCGAGGAGGCGGGCGTCGACTCGGCCGCCGCACTGGCCCTCGTCTACGACGACGACGAGCGCAACATCCGGGCCGCGCTGACCGCCCGCCGGCTCAACCCCCGTGTCCGGCTGGTGATCCGGCTCTACAACCGCAAGCTCGGCCAGCACCTGGAGACCCTGCTCGACCAGGCGGCCGCCGTCGCCTCGCCGGGGCTCGACCAGGCCGCGCTGGACGCCTCCACCACGGTCCTGTCCGACGCCGACACCGCCGCTCCCGCCCTCGCGGCGACCGCGCTCGCCGGATCCAGCAAGGTCATCCAGGCGGAGGGCCTGCTCCTGCGCGCCGCCGAACGCCCGCCGCCCCCGGACGGCCAGGCCGCCGACCCTGGCCTGTGCACGCTGGCCCTGCTCTCCTCCACCACGCACGACCCGGCCGGCACCGAGGGCTCCGACAGCAGCGGCGACGAAGGCCCCCGGCTCCTGCCCGACCAGGCACAGGTGGCCGCGGCCGCCGGGCGCGGAACGATCGTCCTGGAGGCCGTCAGCCAGCCGGGCCCCACCGCCCCGGGCCGCCGGATGGGCGGCAGGGGCGCACCCCTGAGCCAGGTCTTCTCGCGCCGGCTGCGCTGGTCCGCGCTGGGCGTCGGCCTGGCCGTCCTGGGCCTGGCGGTGGCGTCGTCGTTCACCACCGGGGACGACCCGCTGCACGCCACGTATCTGACCCTGCTGGACCTGTTCGCGATGGGCGACCCGGCGATCGGCGACCCGACCGCCCGCCAGATCATCCAACTCCTCTCGGGTGTGGCCGGGTTGATGCTGCTGCCGCTGCTGGTGGCCGGGGTGCTTGAGGCCTTCGGCTCACTCCGTACGGCCTCCTCCCTGCGCCGCCCGCCGCGCGGCCTGTCGGGGCACGTGGTGCTGCTCGGCCTCGGCAAGATCGGTACCCGCGTCCTGGTCCAGCTCCGCGAACTCGGCATCCCCGTGGTGTGCGTGGAGGACGACCCGGACGCCCGCGGCATCCCCGTGGCCCGGCGACTGCACGTACCGGTGGTCATCGGGGACGTCACGCAGGAGGGCGTGCTGGAGGCGGCGAAGATCCGGCGCTCCCGCGCCCTGCTCGCCCTGACCAGCATCGACACCACGAACCTGGAGGCCGCGCTGTACGCCCGCTCGGTCAAGCCGGATCTGCGGGTGACGCTGCGGCTGTTCGACGACGAGTTCGCCACCGCCGTCTACCGCACCCTGCGCACCGCCCACCCGCAGGCGCTGACCCGCTCCCGGTCGGTCTCGCACCTGGCCGCGCCGTCGTTCGCCGTAGCCATGATGGGCCGGCAGATCCTCGGGGCGGTGCCGGTCGAGCGGAAGGTGATGCTGTTCGCCGCGGTCGAGGTGGCCGGGCACCCGCAGTTGGAGGGCCGGACGGTGGAGCAGGCGTTCCGGGCCGGGGCGTGGCGGGTCCTCGCCCTGGACGTGGCCCCGCCCGCCGACCGCCGGCCCGACCCGGCCGCGCCCGCCCCGCCCCCGCAGGCCGCCGGAGCCGGCCCCGGCGGCCTCGTGTGGAACCTGCACCCCGGTTACGTACTCCAGCCGACCGACCGGGTGGTGATCGCAGCGACCCGCCGGGGCCTGGCGGAACTCCTGCGCAGGCGGGGTTCGATGGCCCGGCGCTGACGAGAGCGTCCCTATAGCAGACCTCCCATCGCCTCCCGCACCTCGGCCAGGGTCGCGTCGGCGACGGCGTTGGCGCGCTCGTTGCCGGCCCGCAGGACGGACCGCACGTACCCCATGTCCCGTGCGTACTCCGCCCGCCGGGCCCGCAGCGGCGCCATCCGCGCGTTGACCGCGTCGGTCACGGTCCGCTTGAGGGCGGCCGCGCCCCCGCCGCCGATCTCCTCGGCCACGGTGTGCGGGTCCCGGCCGAGACAGAGCGCGGCGAGCAGCAGAAGACCGGACACCCCGGGCCGGCCCTCGGGGTCGTACGTGATGTGCCGCTCGGCGTCCGTCGTCGCCCCCTTGATCAGCCGGGCGGTCGTGTCCTCGTCGGCGCTCAGGGCGATGGAGTTGGCGCGGCTCTTGCTCATCTTGGTGCCGTCGGTTCCGAGCAGCAGCGGTGCGGCGGAGAGCAGCGCCTCGGGTTCCGGGAAGAGTGGCCCGTAGCGCTCGTTGAACCGCCGGGCTACGGTCCTGGTCACTTCGAGGTGCGGCAGCTGGTCCTGGCCGACCGGCACCACGTTGCCCTTGCAGAACAGGATGTCGGCCGCCTGATGGACCGGGTAGGTGTACATCAGCCCGCTGACGGCCGACTGCCGGGAGTGCGCGATCTCGTCCTTGACCGTGGGGTTGCGGCTCAGCTCGGCGACGGAGACCAGGCTGAGGAAGGGCAGCAGCAGCTGGTTCAGCGCGGGTACGGCGCTGTGGTTGAAGATCACCGAGCTTTCCGGGTCGATACCAGCGGCCAGGTAGTCCAGCAGCAGCCCCTCCATCGTCCCGGTGAGCCGCTCGGCCACGTCCCGGTCGGTGAGCACCTGGTAGTCGGCGACGAGGACGAACATCTCCACCCCGAGCTCCTGGAGCCGCACCCGGTTGTGGAGCGTGCCGAAGTAGTGCCCGAGGTGCAGCGCGCCGGTGGGCCGGTCGCCGGTCAGGACGCGGAAGGCGGCGGGGTCCCGCTGGATCCGCTCGTCGAGCGTGACGGTGCTGTCGGGGTAGGTGATGGTCATGGCTGGTCTCTCCTCGCGATGGTGTGTGCGTGGAGGACGGCCCCCGCCGGGCTCGGAGCCCGTACCGGAAGAGGGCAGAGAAAAGGGCCGTCCGTGACGAACGGCCCTGGTCCCGCGCTGAAGAGGTGGCCGCTCCTAGGAGGAGCGCCACCAGTTCCGGCACGGTACGGAGGTCATGGGGCGAGCGTAGCCGAGGACGGGGACGCGAGCGCGGCAATTTCCGCTAAGCAGTGAACGGGTTGCTGATGATGTGGGGCCGGCGGCCGGTGGCCAGTACGCGCTCCGGGAACTTCGGCCCGGCGACGTAGTGGCGCCCTTTCGTCCGGCCGACGGCCGTCAGCAACTGGGCCTTGGTCAGTGCCTGCAGATCCCGTGTGGCCTGCTGCGTGTTGATCGCTTCCGCCTTCCCGTAACGGCTGCGCCTGACGCGACCGGCCATGGCCACCTCGTGCAGCGCGGTGACCTGCCGCTCGGTGACCCCGCTGGCGCCGGTCTCCTCCATCAGCTGCACCCAGCAGTCGTTGGAACGGTCGACGCGGTGCTGTACCCGCTGAGTCTGCTGGTGGTAGGCGAGCAGGTTGAACCTGATCCAGGGCAAGGTGTCACGCTCCGGCGACCAGACGGGGCCGCCGACCTCTCGTAGCACCTTGTAGTAGTCCCAGGTGTTGCCCGGCATGCCCAGCCATTCCTCGATCGAGGAGAACTCGGGTGCGAGGACGCCGCCCCGGGCGATCAGAAGCGTCTGAAGTGAGCGGGACATACGGCCGTTGCCGTCCGACCACGGGTGGATCTTCACCAGGTTCAGATGGGCCATGGCGGCGCGGAGCAGGACATGACTGCCCAGGTCGCCCTCGTCGAGCCAGTCCACGAACTCGCTCATGAGCCCGGGAACCCTCTCCTGGTCCGGGCCCTCGTAGTCGGTCGCGAGCTCGTCACCCGGCGCGGTGATGCGAATGGAGCTCCGGCGCCACTGTCCGGCGAGTTTGCGGGGGTGGTGGTGCCCTTGGAGCATCCAGTGAAGGCTGTTGAGGAGCTCCTTGCTGTACCGGAAGTCGGTCACATCGTGCAGTGACTGGATGTACGTCATGGCCTGCTGGTAGGCGAGTGTCTCCGCCTTGTTCTCGTCACTGGCCTCGACCTCGCGCTCGCCGTCCATCAGGTCGGCGACATCCACGGCGTCGACCTTGTAACCCTCGATCGTGTTCGACGCAGCAATCGCACTGGCCGTCAGGGCCTTGCGCAGATCCAGGGACCATTTCGTCGGGGCCTGCTGCACGGCATGCCGCAGCTGTTCGCGCAGGCCGTCGATCTGCTCCAGGACATGAAGGTCGGCCGATTCCAGGGAGGGCATCGCATACAGCATGATGCAATGATACCCAGCTCCTATCATTGCGCGGCGACGCCCACTCAACCCGGTCAGGAGTTGGACCACCCACGCCGGCAGAGCACGAGCCGGTACCCGTCCGGGTCCTCGACGGTGACGCCCCACTCGTTCCAGTACGGATTCGGCGAGACGACCCGCGTGCCGCCGTGGGCCAGCAGCCGCTCCACCAGCCCTTCGGACACGGATCCGTCCAGATACAGGACGAGCAGGTCCTCGTCGGTGGGGCGGGGGTCCATGGGGTGATCGCCGCCGTGGACGAGCTCCAGGTGCCAGGAGGCGTCCGGGTGCCCCACCATGAGCAGGTCGTGCCCGCCGGGCTTCCGGCCCCCCTCGGCGCGGAACAGGACCGTCAGCCCGAGTCCCGCCACCCAGAACCGCTCCGCTGCCGCGAGATCCCGCGACGGCCGGGCCATACGGACATGGGCGTGACCGGTGAACGGCATGGGGTTCCTCTCCGTCGTCGACACGCTCGGCCGCGCGCCGGATCCGCAGAGTAGGCGTCCGGCCGGGGCACCCGCATCGGCCGACGGACCTGGTCCTCAAGACCTCGGCACCGTCGGCGCAGACCGCGCGACCCTACTTCTTCGCGTGCTCGCCCACGTAGAAGAGGATCCAGACGAACCCCGCGAACAGGTGCGTGGCGAAGACGTAGACGAAGACGCGCAGCGCGACGCCGCGCTCCTTCCAGCTTTCGCTCCCGGCGCCGCCCCCCTCGTCACTCACAAGCTCGGGAAGGGCCCTGCCGTCACTCTCCGCTCCGGTCCCGCTCATACCTGCCTCCATCCGCCCGGGGCTCGGGCGGCCTCCGTGTCCGACCAGGGTACGCAGCGGGCTCCCTGTGCGGCGATGACCGAAGTCCGGCACGGAAGGGCCCGGGCCCGGCGGAATAGGGAGACGGGGCACTCCGTTGTAGGGTGTGTTCAGATAGTTCAATGTTCAACAATATGACCTGGAGGCGGGCGCCATGCAGTTCGGGATCTTCACCGTCGGGGACATCACCACCGACCCCACGACCGGCACGACGCCGAGCGAGCACGAGCGGATCAAGGCCACCGTCGCCATCGCGCGGAAGGCCGAGGAGGTCGGGCTCGACGTGTTCGCGACCGGCGAGCACCACAACCCCCCGTTCGTCCCGTCCTCGCCGACGACCACCCTCGGCTACATCGCCGCCCGCACCGAGCGCATCATCCTGTCCACCTCGACGACCCTGATCACCACCAACGACCCGGTGAAGATCGCCGAGGACTACGCCACGCTCCAGCACCTCGCCGACGGCCGCGTCGACCTGATGATGGGCCGCGGCAACACCGGACCGGTCTACCCCTGGTTCGGCAAGGACATCCGCCAGGGCATCCCGCTCGCCATCGAGAACTACGCCCTGCTGCACAAGCTGTGGCGCGAGGACGTCGTCGACTGGGAGGGGAAGTTCCGTACGCCGCTGCAGTCCTTCACCGCGACCCCGCGACCGCTGGACGGCGTTCCGCCGTTCGTCTGGCACGGCTCGATCCGCTCCCCGGAGATCGCCGAGCAGGCCGCGTACTACGGCGACGGCTTCTTCCACAACAACATCTTCTGGCCCATCGAGCACACGAAGAAGATGGTGAGCCTCTACCGGCAGCGCTACGCCCACTACGGCCACGGCACCGCCGAGCAGGCCATCGTCGGACTCGGCGGTCAGGTGTTCATGCGGAAGAGCTCGCAGGACGCCGTAAGGGAGTTCCGTCCCTACTTCGACAACGCGCCGGTCTACGGGCACGGGCCGTCGATGGAGGACTTCACCCAGCAGACCCCGCTCACCGTGGGCTCCCCGCAGGAGGTCATCGAGCGGACGCTGTCCTTCCGGGACGCCGTCGGCGACTACCAGCGCCAGCTGTTCCTGATGGACCACGCGGGGCTCCCGCTGAAGACGGTCCTGGAGCAGCTCGACATCCTCGGCGAGGAGGTCGTCCCCGTGCTGCGCAAGGAGTTCGCCAACCTGCGGCCCGCCGGGGTGCCCGAGTCCGCGCCCCTGCACCCGGCCGTCGCCGTCGCCGCCGCCACCACCGCCACCGCTGTCGCGAAGGAGAGCTGACCGTGTTCGCCACCGAACCGCTGAGGATCGTCGCCGTATCGGCCGGGCTGAGCAGCCCCTCGTCGACCAGGCTGCTCGCCGACCGGCTGACCGCGGCCACTCGGGAGCGGCTGGAGAACGAGCAGGACCGGGCGGTCGAGGTCCGGGTGATCGAACTGCGCGACCTGGCCGTCGACATCGCGGGCAACCTGGTGTCCGGCTTCCCGTCGGCCACGCTGGAGGAGGCCATCGGTGCGGTGACGGGGGCCGACGGACTGATCGCCGTCACCCCGGTCTTCACCGCCTCGTACAGCGGCCTGTTCAAGTCGTTCTTCGACCTGGTCGAGAACACCGCGCTGACCGGCAAGCCCGTCGTCGTCGCCGCGACCGGGGGCACCGCCCGGCACTCGCTGGTACTGGAGCACGCGATGCGCCCGCTCTTCGCCTATCTGCGGGCCGTCACGCTGCCGACGTCGGTGTACGCGGCCTCGGAGGACTGGGGTTCGTCGGGCGACGAGTACACCGAGGGCCTGCCGGCCCGGATCCGGCGCGCGGGCGGCGAGCTCGCGCAGGCGATCACGGGCGGCCGGGCGGTCTCCGGCGCCTCCAGGGCCCTGGGGCCGGCCGACGAGGTCGTCCCCTTCGAGCGGCAGCTGGCCGACCTCCGGCCGGCCTGACCGACCCGAAGGACGTACTTTCGTCCGCTTTGACTACAGTTGCACAAGAAGGTGCGTGGTGCGGTTGTCCCGTCACCACGCACCGGCTTGACCAAACGGAACCGAGCTGGAGGCAGAGATGGGCAGGATCGTGGTGGGCGTTGACGGCTCCGAGTCGTCGATCAAGGCACTGCACTGGGCCGTACGCCAGGCGGAGCTGACCGGTGACACGGTGGAGGCCGTCAACAGCTGGGAGTACCCCGCGACCAGCTGGGCGTCCATGATGCCGGGCATGCCGGAGGACTTCGACCCGCAGGCCATGGCCACGGTGTCGCTCACCGAGGCACTGGAGGAGGCCCTCGGGGCTGCGGGTGCCGCCGCGGTCAGCAAGGTCGTGGTGATCGGCAACCCCGCGCAGGCCCTGCTCGACCGGGCCGAGGGCGCGAACCTGCTGGTCGTGGGCGCGCGCGGTTACAGCGGATTCAAGGCCACCCTGCTCGGCTCGGTCAGCCTGCACGTCACCCAGCACGCGCCGTGCCCGGTGACCGTGGTCCGCGGCTGACGAAAAGCCCGGACGCCGGTACGGGCCCGCGCACACGAGGCGCGGGCCCGCAGCGGCGGGGAGCTGTGCGGGGCTCAGTCCCTCCGGGTGTGGAAGGTGTAGAACGCGGCGAGCAGCATGCCCGCCCCGGTCAGCAGCCCCAGCACCGACGCCGCCAGCACGCTCTTGCCGGACAGGCTGTAGAGGAAGCCGATCGAGCCGCCGAACAGCGCGCCGTACGCGGCCGCAGCGAGTTCGGCCGGCAGGCGCTTCTGTACCCGGCCGAGCCCGAAGCAGAGCGCCGCGAGCACGGCGCCCGAGACCAGTCCGAGCGCGAGCTGCGTGCCGGTGAGCACACCGCCGCCGCGGACGATGGACGTCGCGTACCAGCCGAGGACCACCCCGAGCGTGACGGGGAGGGCCCAACTGGTCGTGGAGTGGCGCTGGGCACGCGCGTGCGTTCCGCGTGCCTGCACCGAAGCGTGTGCGGCCATGGCAGGAAGCTCCTTCCGTCGCCCCCGCTTTCCTCAAGGGCACACCCGGCCGCGTCGCCCGGCAACTCGGATGGCCCACGGCCCGGGGCGCGGCGTCACCATCCGCGGTTCCCTGGTGGGGTGCGGACCTACTTCTCGGCGGCTCTCTCGGCAGTGTTCCTGGTGCTGCTCGCCGTCCTGGTGCCGTTGAGCGCGCTCTCCGCCTGGGTCGATCTGGAGATCGACGACACGGACCGTTACGTGGCCGCGGTCGCGCCGCTCGCCTCCGACACCGCTGTACAGAACACCGTCGCCGACCTGATCACCGACGAGGCGATGAAGCAGATCGACGTCGGCCCGCTCCAGGACACCGTCCGCGACTTCCTCCACCAGGCCGTGCAGTCCTTCACCACCACCGACGCCTTCCAGGCCGCCTGGAACGCCGCCAACCGCACGGCCCACGAGGCCGTCACGGCGGCGCTGGACGGGCAGAGCGGCGAGAGCGTCACGATCGATCTGGCGCCCGTGACGGAGAAGGTGAAGCAGAACCTGGTGGACAACGGGGTGCCGTTCGCCGACCAGATCCCCGTCCAGCACACAGCCATCCAGATCGTGTCCGCCGACCGCGCCGACCAGATGCGCCAGAGCTTCCGGTGGCTGCGCGCCGCCGGCGTATGGCCGGCCGTCGGCACCCTCGTCCTCGCGCTGCTCGCCGTCGTCCTGGCCTGGGTGCGCGGCGGGCCCGGCCGCCGCGGCTCGGCGCTGGCCGCGCTCACCGCCACCGCCGTCGCCGGCACCGGCTTCGCGCTCGGCGCGCTGGTGCTGCGCGGGGCGATCGCACTGGCACGCAACCGCGTACTGGCCGAGGTGCCCGGCAGCGACACCGACGGGGCGGCGGCGGTGTACGACGCGCTGACCGGATCGCTCCGCACCACCGTGTGGATCGTCTTCGGTACGGGCCTCGCGGTGGCCGTGTGCGCGGTGGCGGCACGGATCTGGGCCCAGCGGGTGCGGCCGGTGCCGTCGACCGGGGCATGAGCCGGCCGGCCCATGAGTCGGCCTGGCATGAGTCGACCGCCGCCTCCAGGATCGTTCCGCTCTGCGTGGCCGCCCTCCTCCTCGCCGCGGTGAGCGTCGTCATCGGCTTCCGGGCCGCCGGAGCCGACGGCCCGACCCCGGTCCCGCAAGCCCTGGCCTTCCTGCCCTGGCTCCTGGTGCCCGGCGCCGCCGGTCTCGGACTCGGCGCACTGGCCCGGTGGCGCGGCGGCATGGTGTGGGCGGCGGTCGCGCTCGCGCTGACCGTGTGGTTCGTGCGGCCGTACGGCCCCGGCACGACCGGCGCGCACGGCCCGGTGGTGGCCCGGCTGGACGTCCTCACCTCCAACGTGGAGTTCGGGAACGCGACGGACGCGCTGATCCGGGCGGTCCGCAGCGAGGGGCCCGATGTGGTCTTCGTCCAGGAGTGCGACCTCGCCTGCGCGGACGCGTTCGCCGCCCGCGTCCCGGCCGCCTCGTACCCGTACCGCGACGTCGTCCGGCTCGACGGCTCGCACGGGTCGGCGATCCTCAGCAGGTTCCCGCTGCGCCCGGCGGGCCGGATCGACGGCACGATGGCGATGCCGGGGGCGGTCGCCGTCGTGGCGGGCCGGGACGTGCGGCTCCAGCTCGCCCACCCCATGCCGCCGGTCCCCGGCGGGGTGCCCCTCTGGCGCCGCGAACTCGGCCGGATCCGCGACCTCGCCGCCGCCGTCCGGGACCGGCCCGCCGTCGTGGCGGGCGACTTCAACGCCTCCCAGGACCACGCCGCCTTCCGGGCCGTCCTGGACGCGGGCGGCCTCCACGACAGCGCCCGCCTCGCCGGCTCCTCCCGTACGTACTCCTGGCCCGCCGACCGCGCCACACCGCTGCGCGCCCAGATCGACCATGTGCTGGTCAGCGAGGAGTTCTCGGTCCACTCGGCCCGCTTCCTGCGCCTCGCCGCCACCGACCACCGCGCGTTGCTCGTCGGCCTCGAACTGCACGACGGCCCCTGAGATCCCGGCTCCTGCGGCCCGACGTGCGGGTGCCGTCAGGCCGGGGAAGAGTGGAAGGGGTGACTGCCGGGTACTACTGGGAGGTTGCGTATGCGAGCCATCGCCGTCAGCACGTTCCGCGCCGATCCCGCCCTGGCCGAGGTCCCCAAACCGGATCCGCGGCCGGGCCAGGTCCGGGTGAGGATCGAGTACGCCTCGCTCAACCCGGGCGACGTGCGGCTCGCGGACGGCACCCTGGACGGCCTCGCCCCCCAGGCCTACCCGCTGGTCATCGGCGTGGACTACGCGGGCCGGGTGGACATGATCGGCAGCGGCGACAACCGCTTCCGGGTCGGCGACCACGTCTTCGGCCGGACCGGCGGTCCGGCCGCCGGTGCGGGAACGTACTGCGACTACGTATGCGTACCGCAGGAGTCCGCCATCGCCCTCGTCCCGCGCGGGCTGGACGCCCGGATCGCAGCCGCGCTGCCGTCCGCCGGGATGGCCGCCGCGCAGATCCTGGAGGCGGTGTCGCTGCGGGGCCACGAGAGCCTGCTGATCGTCGGCGCGGCGGGCGGGGTCGGCACCTGCCTGACCCAGCTCGCCAAGGCGCGGGACGTGCGCGTGATCGCGGCAGTGCGCGGGGACGAGCGGGCCAGGATGGGGTCGTTGGGTGCCGCCGTCACGATCGACGTCACGGACGGCCCGGCGTCCGACGCGATACGGGCGTCCTGCCCGGACGGCGTCGACGCGCTGGCCGACCTGGCCTCCGCGACCACCGAGGCGTTCGCCGCGCACGCCGCGGCGCTCCGGCCGGGCGGCATCGCGCTCTCCACCCGCGGCGTCGCGGCCGGCGCGGCGCTCCCCCGCGGGGTACGGGGCGTCGACTTCCGGCTCGACCCGAGTCCGGTCCTGCTGGACGTGCTGGCCGCGGGCGCGGCGGACGGCGTCCTGCGCGTCCCCATCGACGCCGAACTCCCCCTGGAGAAGGCCCCGCAGGCCCTGGACCGCAACCGGACCGGCGGGGCGCGTGGCAAGACCGTCATCGTGCTGCGGGAGCACGGGCACTGCTGAACTACCGGCCCGAATCCGGTGCGGCTGAGAGGAAGACGTCATGGACGACCAGGAGCGGGACATCATCGGAGGCATCGACGGGCTCGTCGCGGAGGAACGCGCCCTGCGCGACCGCAACGGCCGCGAACCGGGCCTGTCCACCGACGAGCAGGCACGACTGCGTACCGTGGAGGTCCGTCTCGACCAGTGCTGGGATCTGCTGCGGCAGCGGCGGGCACTGAGCGAGTACGGCGAGGACCCGTCACAGGCCCGGGTCCGTCCGGCCGACGAGGTCGAGGGATACCGCAGCTGACCGCTGCCCGGAGGGGGACGCGTTGACCGGCAGCGGGACCGACGGACCCAGCACCTCCGCCGCGGCGCAGCGACGCGGAACGCCGCCCGTCTGGCTGCGCTACGGCCTGCGCCCCCTGCCCGTGCCGGTCCCCTGGGCCGCCGTCGCCCGCGCGAGCGTCGCCCTGGCCGCGCCGCTCGCCGTCGGATTCGCCGCCGACCGGCCGGTGTACGGGGCGCTGGCCTCCATGGGCGCGCTCTCCGGCGTCATCGGCGACACCGCCGACGCGTACCGAATGCGCATCCTCAACATCGCCGTGCCGCAACTGTTCGGCGCTCTCGGCATCATGACCGGCACACTCGTGTACGGGACCGGCTGGGCGGCCGTCGCCGTCCTCACCCTCATCGGTCTCGTCTCCGGGATGATGTCGACGATCGGCGCCGTCGCCTCCGTGTCGGGGCTGCTGCTCCTGCTCAACTCCGTCGTGGGCGCCGGACTTCCGATGCCGGACCCGTGGTGGGTGGCGCCCCTGCTGCTGACGCTGGGCGGTCTGTTCGTCCTCGCCCTGACGCTGCTGGCCTGGCCGCTGCGCCGGAAACTGCCGGAGCGGGTCGCGGTCGCGGACACCTACCTCGCCGTCGCCGACCTGCTCGCCGCCGCGGGCACCGACGCGTACGAGGAGAAGCGGCAGGCCGTCACCGGCTCCCTCAACGTCTCCTACGACCTGATCCTCGCCCGCCGCGCCCGCTATCACGGCCGCAGCGGCGCGATGGTGCGGCTGCTGTCCCAGCTCAACGTCGTCATCCCGCTGGTCGAGGCGGCGCCCGCGGTGCACGTACGACGGATCGTGCTGCCCGACGAGATCCCGGCAGCGGTCCGGGCCCTGGCCGAGGACATCGAGGAGACCCGGACCGGCGGCGCCGAACCCCGGCTGCCGGCACCGGACTCACCCGCCACCCGGGCGGTGGACAGCGCCCTGCGCCATGCCGCCGCCGTCGTGCACAAGGCCGAGCCCGACCCGTACAACGTGGACGACCGGCTCGGCCGGCCGGCGGCCCTCGGTGTGCGCGTCCGGCGTGCCGGCCGCAACGTCCTGCTCTCCGGGCCCTCATGGCGGTACGGGCTGCGCCTCGCGCTCTGCATCGGACTGGCCCAGGCGCTGACCTCACTGATCGACGTACCGCGCTCCTACTGGGTCGCACTGACCGTCACCTTCGTGCTCAAGCCCGACTTCGGCTCGGTGTTCTCCCGCGCCGTGCTGCGGTCCGTGGGCACGGCGGCCGGACTCGTCATCGCGGCCCCGGTGCTGGCGGAGGTGCCGATCGGCTGGTGGGACGTGCCGGTGATGGTGCTGCTGGCCGCGCTGATCCCGGCGCTCACGGCGAAGGGCTACGCCTTCCAGACCGCGGCCATCACCCCGGTCATCCTGCTGCTCTCCGACCTGCTCAACCACCAGGGTGTCCACCTGGTCTGGCCGCGCTTCCTGGACAGCCTGATCGGCTGCGTCATCGTGCTGGTGGCCGGATACCTGCTGTGGCCGGAGAGCTGGCACACCCGGATCGGCCACCGGCTGGCCGACGCGGTCACGGACATCGCGGACTATGTGGGGTGCGCCTTCGAGCCGGGTGGCGACGGCGACCGGGCCGAACGGGTCCGCACCCGTCGCCGCATCTACCGCGACCTCTCGGCCGTACGCTCCGAGTTCCAGCGCGCCCTGACCGAGCCGCCGCCCAGCGGAACGCGCGCCGCCGCGTGGTGGCCGCTGGTCGTGGCCGTGGAACGCATCGTGGACGCCACGACGGCGGCCCGGGTCCGCGTCAACCACGGGGCCCCGGAACCGGAACCGGCGGAGGTGACCGCGGTCCAGGCCCAGCTCCGTGAACTGGCCGAGGGCGTGCGGGCGAGCGAGGTGCTGGTGGCCGTAGGCACCGATCTCCCCGGGGACGAGGAGGGTGTCCTGGCGCCGCTGCGCCAGGAAGTGGCGGCGGCCCGGGCCGTCGCCACGCCGGAGCCGTAGTGCCTTGGGGCCTCAGTGCCTCAGAGCCGTACGGCGTCGGGGCCGGTGCGACGCCTCGCGCGTCACTCCGTGGGCTCGGGCCCCGCACCCCGCAGCCGGTCCATCTCGCGCCGGTCCCGCTTCGTCGGCCGCCCCGCGCCCCGGTCCCGTACCGGAACCTGGATCGCGGTCTCGCGCGGCGGCGGGGGCGGGCTGTTGTCGACGAGGCACTCCGCGGCCACCGGCGCGCCGACCCGCTTCTTCACGATCTTCGACACGACGACGACCCGGTCCCGGCCGTCGTGCCGCAGCCGCACCTCGTCGCCGACGCGCAACGCCTGGGCGGGTTTGGCGCGCTCGCCGGCGACCTTCACATGACCCGCGCGGCAGGCGGCAGCGGCCTGCGCACGGGTCTTCGTGAGCCGGACCGACCAGATCCAGACATCGACCCGAACGCTGCCTGCCGCCTGCGGCGCCTCACCGGAAACCATGGGTCCGACTGTAATGCGGCGGACCGCAGCGCGGCGGACGCCCGCGGGATCAGCCGAATTCGCTGATCCCCTCCGCCATGGTGTAGCCGTACCTCTCCCGCTTGCACGCCCCGCACTTGCTCGGCGCGTGCTCGCTCAGCGACAGGGCTGGGGCGCGAAGCCGTCACCGCGCCCGTGGACGAGACAGAGATCCCCGGGACCGAACGACGTCTGCAGCGTCTTCGCGTTGCCGACGAGCTGCGTCGTCCCGTGACCGTGCCCGGGGTGGCCTGGAGCAGCCGGCCGTTGTCCGGCCCGGCCAAGTCGTCCTGCTCGGCCTCGGGTTCGTCGTCGAAGCCGTCGTCCGGCGCGAGGCCGGAAAGCATCGCCCCGGCCGCCACCGCACAGGCCACAAGACGCGTTCGGGGGGATGGGATCCTCATATGAGAGCCCTTCTTGTCACACCTGCGGATAACGGGAACGGCGCCCCTGACTGTTTGTCAGACGCACCGGCCGCCCACGCCCGCAACGCGAACGGGCACCTCGGGGGCGTACGCGAACGACTTGCCGACGACATCCAGCAGGTCCGCACAGTCCGGGCACAGGACTCGGTACGGGATCGGTTGCAGCTCAGTTGCCCCACGGGCGGGCCGCGCCGACGAAGGGCCTGATCCGGCCGCTAACCTTACGTATCCGCCCTGGCCAGGGATCAATTCCCGCAGTACGGACATTCATCGCACCCAACTCATGCGAAAGGCCTCGCCCATGGGCATTCGGAGCTTGCTGCGCAAGGTGTTCGGCCGTGACCGCACGGAGCAGGACGAGCCGACGACGGCCACGGTCCCGGCCCAGGGCGAGCGCACCCTGGCCACGGAGCCGGAGTCGGTGACGGTGGACGAGCCGGCGGCCGAACCCGTCCCGGCCGTCAAGGTGACGGTGCCGGCCCCGGCCTCTTCGGAGTCGGCCCCTGCCCCCGCTTCCCGGTCCACGAAGGACGACGGCGGGGCGGCGGCGGACCTGGTGGCCGCGGCCTTCGACAAGGCCGCCGCGCCCGCCCCCAAGACCGCTCCCACGGTTCCGTCGCAGGGGTCGGGATCCCGGACGAAGACCGCGGAGCCGGTGGCGGCCGTGGAACCGGCCAAGGTTGTGGAGCCGGTGGAGGCGGCCAAGGTTGTGGAGCCGGTGGCCTCGCCTGCTCCGGTGGCCGAAGTGAAGCCCGTGACGACGGCCGTGATCGCGGAGCCCGTGACGGCGGCCGTGATCGCGGAGCCCGAAGCGGTGACGCCGGAGGCCGTCGAGACCCCGGAGCCCGTCAAGACGCCGGAGCCCGTCGAGGCCCCGGTCGAGGCCCCCGCCGCCGAGGCCGAGCCGGTCGTGGCCGAGCCGCTCGCGCCCGAGCCGGTCGAGGCCGAGGCCCCGGTCGCCGAGCCCGAGCCCGAACCCGCGCCGATCACCATCGACATGGACCCGGAGCCCGAACCGGAACCGGCCCCCGAGCCCCTGGCCGAGGCGGCCCCCGTCGCCCCCGCTCCCGCCGGGAAGCCCGCCCTCACCCTCGCCAAGGTCAAGGCCCGCGCGCCCGAGCTCGTGGGGTCGTACAAGGCAGCCCAGGCCGGGCTGAAGGCGCACGGGCTCACCGGGCTTCGCGCCACCGTCTACCTGGTCCTGGACCGTTCCGGCTCCATGCGGCCCTTCTACAAGGACGGCAGCGCCCAGCACCTGGGCGACCGCACGCTCGCGCTCGCCGCGCACCTCGACGAGAGCGCCACCGTCCAGGTCGTGTTCTTCTCGACCGACATCGACGGCACCGGCACGGTCGGGCTGGACGGCCACGAGGGCCGGATCGACGAGCTGAACGCCGGTCTCGGACGGCTCGGCCGGACGAACTACCACCGCGCCGTCGAGGAGGTCGTCACCCACTACGAGAAGTCCGGGGCGACCGGCCCGGCACTGGTGGTCTTCCAGACGGACGGTCCGCCGGACGTCAAGCAGGCTGCCCGCCAGGCGCTTGACGACGCGGCACGGCTGCCGCTGTTCTTCCAGTTCGTGGCGTTCGGCGACGAGGACGCGAAGGGCTTCGACTTCCTGCGGAAGCTGGACGCCCCGAACGCCGGCTTCTTCCACGCGGGCCCCGCCCCGCGCGAGGTCGCGGACGCCGCGTTCTACCGCGAGGCCCTCGCCGCACTGCCCGCCTGGGTCGCCGCCAACGCCTGATCCGCCGGCAGGCGTACGGTCACGGCGAGCCCGCCCTCCGGGCCCGGCACCGCCGTGACCGTACCGCCGTGCGCCATGGCAATAGAACGTACGATCGAAAGCCCGAGTCCCGATCCCCGTCCCATCCGGTCCTTGCCCTCACCCCGCCGGAACGGCTCGAACAGCCCGGGGATGTCGGCCGCCTCCACCACCGGACCGCTGTTGCGCACCTCCAGCAGGGCCCCCGTGCCCGCCGGCACCAGGGACACCGCCACGCTCCCGCCGGGCACGTTGTACGTCACCGCGTTGGCCACCAGGTTGGCCACCAGCTGGGCCAGCAGCAGCCGGTTCCCGCGCACCGCGCAGCGCTCGGCGTCGACCGCCACCCCCGGGTGGCGGTCCGCCTCCTCCGCCACCACATGCGCCAGGTCCACGGTCTCCCGCTCGCCCTTGTCGAGCCCGCGCTCGCTCCGCGCCAGCACCAGCAGCCCCTCGATGAGCCGCTCGCTGCGCCGGTTGTTGTCCAGCAGCGTCTGCCGGGTCCGTACGAGATCGTCCGGCGTCGGATCGTCGAGACCCACCTGGATCGCCACCCGCTGCGTGGCCAGGGGGGTGCGCAGCTCGTGCGAGGCGTTGGCGATGAACCGGCGCTGGCTGTCGAACGCCTTCTCCAGCCGGGCCAGCAGCGCGTCCAGTGTGTCGCCCAGCTCCTTCAGCTCGTCGTCGGGCCCGCTGGAGGCGATCCGCTCGTGCAGCGTGTGCGCGGAGAGCCGGCGCGCCTTCGCGGTCATCGCGTGCACCGGGCGCAGGACCCGCCCGGCGGTCCACCACCCGACGCCCACCGCGCAGGCCGTCATCACGAGCAGGGCGGCCACGGACCAGATGAGCAGCTGGTGCCCCGCCGCGTCGCTGACGTGGTCGGTGAGGTCGTAGACGGTCGGCGGCCCGAGACTGCGCCGGGTGACGAGGGGGCCGTTCACCGCGTAGCCGGGCTGGACGACCGCGGCGGTACGGGCGATGGCGCGGGCCTGCGAGTCGGTACCGGCCCGGGAGGCGAGGTTGACCGTGGCGAGCAGAGCCGTACCGAGCACCAGGAACACGCCGCCGTACACGAGCGCGATCCGGGTCCTGATCGTGGCGTGCGGCACCCGGGCCGGGCGCCTCACAGGGCGTACCCGACGCCCTGCACGGTGCGGATGACGGCGGGCTCGCCGAGCTTTCCGCGCAGCTTGCTCATGCAGACGCGGACGGCTCCGGTGAAGGGGTCGGCGTTGGCGTCCCAGGCCCGCTCGAGGAGTTCCTCCGCGCTGACGGGCCCGCCGTCGGCCTCCAGCAGGAGCTGGAGCACGGTGAACTCCTTCGGCGAGAGGTCCAGCTCCCGTCCGTCCCGGGTCGCGGTGCGGCGCACGGTGTCGAGCCGGATGCCGTACCGCACCAGCTGCGGGGGTACGGGCCGGGCGCTGCGCCGGCGCAGGGCGCGGACCCGCGACACGAGCTCGGGGAACTCGAACGGCTTGCCCAGGTAGTCGTCGGCTCCCAGGTCGAGCCCGGCGACGCGGTCCTCCATGGAACCGGCGGCCGTCAGCATCAGGATCCTGGTCCGGGAGCCGGAAGCGACCAGCCCCCGGGCCACGTCGTCGCCGTGCACCCGGGGCAGGTCCCGGTCCAGGACGACGACGTCGTAGTCGTGCAGCCCCAGGTATGCCTGGGCGGCATCGCCGCTGTACACCGTGTCGACGGCGAACCCGGCCCGCCGCAGCCCGGTGGCGACGAGCTCCGCCAGAATCTCCTCGTCCTCGGCGACCAGTACCCGCATCGTGATGTCCCCTGCCTCGTGCATGCGTGTCCACTCCCTCCCAGGATGCGTCTTTGCTACCGGAAGTCATGTTTCGCAAAGCTCTCCGCTTCCGCGCCCCGGGTTCATCGCGGTGAGGGGATCTCCCACGGGCCGTTAGGATTTCGACCATGGCGGCCACTGGATCCGAGAAGCAGGCGGCGACGGCGTTCTACGTCTCGACCCCCATTTACTACGTCAACGACGCTCCTCACCTGGGCCACGCCTACACGACCGTCGCAGGCGACGTGCTCACCCGCTGGCACCGCCAGCGCGGTGAGAAGGTGTGGTACCTCACCGGCACGGACGAGCACGGTCAGAAGATCATGCGCACGGCCGAGGCGAACGACGTCACGCCCCAGGCGTGGTGCGACAAGCTCGTCGAGGAGGCGTGGAAGCCCCTCTGGGAGCACCTCAACATCGCCAACGACGACTTCATCCGTACGACGGAGAAGCGGCACACCGACCGTGTGCAGGAGTTCGTGCAGGACCTGTACGACAAGGACGAGATCTACAAGGGCGGCTACGAGGGCCCTTACTGCGTGGGCTGCGAGGAGTACAAACTCCCCGGCGACCTCATCGAGGACGAGGCCGGCGTCAAGCTGTGCCCGATCCACAAGAAGCCGGTGGAGATCCTCAAGGAGGAGAACTACTTCTTCAAGCTCAGCGAGTACGGCCCGAAGCTGCTGGAGTTCTACGCGGCCAACCCGGGCTTCATCCAGCCCGAGTCCGCGCGCAACGAGGTCGTGAACTTCGTGAAGCAGGGGCTCCAGGACCTCTCGATCTCCCGCTCGACCTTCGACTGGGGCGTGCCGGTGCCGTGGGACGACAAGCACGTCATCTACGTGTGGGTCGACGCCCTGCTCAACTACGCGACGGCGGTCGGTTACGGCGCCAACCAGGAGAAGTTCGACGGTACGTTCCCGGCGAACGTGCACCTGGTCGGCAAGGACATCCTGCGCTTCCACGCGGTGATCTGGCCCGCGATGCTGATGGCGCAGGGGCTGCCGCTGCCGGGCCGGGTCGCGGCCAACGGCTGGCTGATGGTCGGCGGCGAGAAGATGTCGAAGTCGAACCTGACGGGCATCAAGCCGCAGGACCTGACCTCGCACTTCGGCGTGGACGCCTACCGCTGGTACTTCCTGCGGGCCATCGCCTTCGGCAGCGACGGCTCGTTCTCCTGGGAGGACTTCACCGCCCGTTACACCTCCGAGCTCGCCAACGACTACGGCAACCTGGCCTCGCGCCTCGCCGCCATGGTCGGCAAGTACTACGGCGGTGTGCTCCCCGAGGCCACGGCCGCGGGCGAGGCCGAGCAGGCGGTCCGGGAGGGCCTGGCCAAGGCCGTCACCACGGCCGACCTGAAGATCGGCGAGGAGCTGGACTTCCAGGGAGGCATCCTGGCGATCTTCGACTTCGTGAAGCAGGTCAACGGCTACATCACGGAGCAGGAGCCGTGGAAGGTCGCCAAGGACGAGTCGCCGGAGGGCAAGGCCCGCCTCGCGACGATCCTGTACACGGCCGCCGAGGCGCTTCGCGGTGTCGCGGTCCTGCTGAACTCCGTCATGCCGGACACCTCGCAGCAGCTGTGGGAGTGCCTGGGCGCCGAGGAGTCCCTGGGCGCGCTGTCCGACCAGCGCGTGCAGGACGCGGCCACGTGGGGCGGGCTGCCGGTGGGCGCGACGGTGACGAAGGGCGCGGTGCTGTTCCCGCGCCTGGAGGAGAAGCCGTAGGCCCCTTCGGGGCCGGGTCCTCGGTTGTTGCGTGCCCCGGACCGGGGCACGGGTCTTTGTCCTCAAGCGCCGGACGGGCTTGGTGTGGGCGCCGAGCCCCGTGGGGTGCGCTTGTGGGTGGGGGTCCGGGGTCCCTCCGGGGCGTCTCCTCGAACGACGAACGTTTCCAGTCCCACGCAGCGGACCCCGGTATCCGTTCGTCGTCCTGCGGGGACTCCCCTGCACGCCCCCGGACCCGCCCGGCGGGGGGGGGGGCGCCCCCGCCCCCCCCCCCCCCCCCCCCCCCCCCCCCCCCGCGGCCCCCGGGGGCCCCCCCCCCCACGACGGCGTCGGGTGGGGCCGTGCAGGGGCGTCCCCGCAGGAAAATGGCGTACTACCCGGCCCCCGCAACGATGTGGGTTGCCACGCCATTTTCTGAGGAGACGCCCCGGAGGGGCACCACCCCCACCCACAAGCGCACCCCACAGGGAACCCTCACCAAACCAAGCCCGTCCGGCGCTTGAGGACGGAACCCCGCGCCCCGGACCGGGGGCAACCGACCCACGAAGACCCGGCCCCACAGGGGCCTCAGCGGCTCAGCGACGCCGCGTCCCCCATCACGATGACCGGCTCCTTCGCCGGGTCGAGGACGCCCAGCAGCTCCTTCATCCGGTCCTCGGTGACCGAGACGCAGCCCTGGGTGGGGCCGCCGTGGTCGACGTGGATCCAGATGCCGCCGCCATGCTCCTGACCGAGGGGGCGGGTGTGGTCCAGGGGCGAGGTGCCGGGGACGCGGTTGTAGTCGATGGCGATGACGTAGTCGAACGAACCCTCCAGCGGCTCCCCGTGGAAGCCCTCGCCCTCCACCTTGAAGTCGGGGCTCAGGTCGTACGGGAAGGCCGTGTCCGGGGGATCGAGGCGGCCGCCCGCCGCGGTCAGGGTGAAGACACCGACGGGTGAGCGCAGGTCGCCCTCCCAGTGCTCGGCCGTCCAGCCGTTGAGGGCGTTGTGCGCGGGCCAGGGCGCCAGGGCGGCCCGCCAGCCGACAGCCGGGTCGTCCCGGGTGTAGAGCACGGCCGTGGAGTGGTTGGAGTCCGGTGACTGGCCGGTGACCACGAACGCCTGGTGGGCCCCGGCCGGGATCCGGGCCCGGGTCTGCGGCCCCAGCCCGGGGATCTCACGCGGCGGGATGGGGAGCGGTGACGGTGTGGGCGGCACGGCGGCCCGGGGCTGAGCGGGTGCGCCGGGTGCGCCGGCGGCCCCGGGCGGTCCCGGTACGCCGGTGGCGCCCGCGGCCTTCGTGGTGGCGCCGCTCCCGTCCATACCGACGAAGGGCTCCGCCCCGCACCCGGCCAGCAGCAGGAGGAAGGCGGCGCAGACGACGTACGGGAGGCGCAGCGGAACGCGCGAACGGGGCACGGGCACGGAGGGCTCCTCAGCGGTAGGTGGCCGGGTGCGGGGCTCTGCGGATGCGGGCGGGGTCCGCGCGGCACCGGGGTCGGCCCAGCCAGTCTTTGCCGCAGCCGCGCTCCGCCAATCCCGCCTCGGGGCCATCCGGGTCTCACCGTTCGGGTGATTCGTGTACTTGTATGCGCGCAGCCATGTGTCCGTGGGCAGCACGAAGGGCCCGGAACCGGGGTGGATGTCCGGTGCCGGGCCCTTCGTCTCCGCGGGGGGACGGAGGCCTGAGGAGGCTGCGGTGGTGCGTGCGGATCAGTCGGGGGCGGTCACATCCCCGTTCCGTCGTGCGTCTCGTCCGGGTCCACGCCCATGGTGATCGAGCCGACGACGCCGCGCTCGATGTGCTTCTTCCGGTACGAGAGCTTCAGCAGCCCGCCCGTGACACCGCTCTGGTCGTAGATGGTGTCCTCGGTCAGGGTCGTACGGGTGGTGGTGCTGGTGGAGTACGGTTCGGCCTTCGCCGAGTCGAGGACCGCGGACTCGGCGAAGAAGAACTGGCCGGTGTGGCAGGTGTGTCCGCCCTCGTACCCGGCGTCGGTCATCTTCCCGCCGACGTGCACCTTGGTGTGGATGTGCACGGCACGGCCCTGGTACCAGCCCGGGAAGATCGTCTTGAACTCCACGTAGCCGTGCTTGTCGGTGAGCCGGGTGCCGCGCAGATAGCGCTCGTCGTCGGTCGGCTCGCTGTGCCCGCCACCGCCACCGCCGGGGCCGGGGCCGCCGGACGGGGGTGTGCCGGTCGGGGGCGTCCCGGTGGGGGTGTCCGTCGGGGTGCCGGTCGGGGCGTCCGTGGGGGCGCCGCTCGGCGGGGTGCCACCGCCGCCGGGGCCGCCCTGGCTCATGCTCTCGTAGCCGGAGTAGACGCCCAGGGCGTCGCAGTGCCAGATGTCGACGGCCGCCTGCTTGACGGGCTTGCAGGTGTCGGTGTCGATCACCTTGAGCCGGAGGGTCATCGGGATGCCCTCCTTGTCCTCGGTGATGTCCTTGCGGATCTTGTCGGCGTCGATGTAGTACGGGCCCTCGGTGGTCTCCGAGGCCAGCCGGTAACACGCCTCGCCCTGCCCGGCGTCGCCCTTCGTCCCTTTGCCACCACCGCTCTCCCCGGCAGAGGCGTTCGCGACGGTCCCGGCGCCGAACCCGGCCACGGCGACGACCGCGCCACCGGCGATCATCATCCGGCGGCGGGTCAAGTCCTTCTTGTGTGCGGGTACTTGAGTCTCTGTCATGCCGTGGAGGCTAGGCAGCACAGCTGGCAGGGGCATGAGCGCGGGCTGTGCGTTCCTGTGTGACTCCGAAAAGGCCCTCGGACGACGTGGAACAGCCCCCGGCGGGAGCGCCAGGGGCTGTTTCACGTGAAACCGGCGGATGCGGCCGGTGAGCCGCGCCGGACTACTTCTCGGTGGCGTCCTTCGCGGAGGCGACCGGCTTGCGGAGCTGGATGTTCAGCTCGCGCAGCCGGGTCTCGTCCAGCTCGCTCGGGGCGCCCATCATCAGGTCCTGGGCGTTGCCGTTGAGCGGGAAGGCGATCGTCTCCCGGATGTTGGGCTCGTCGGCCAGCAGCATCACGATGCGGTCGACGCCCGGGGCGATGCCGCCGTGCGGCGGGGCGCCGAGGCGGAACGCGCGCAGCATGCCCGCGAACTCCCGCTCGACGGTCTCCGCCTCGTAACCGGCGATCTCGAAGGCCTTCAGCATGACCTCGGGCTCGTGGTTACGGATGGCGCCGGAGGACAGCTCGATGCCGTTGCAGACGATGTCGTACTGCCACGCCAGGATGTCGAGCGGGTCCTTCTCCTCCAGGTCCTTCATGCCGCCCTGGGGCATGGAGAACGGGTTGTGCGAGAAGTCGATCTTGCCGGTGTCCTCGTCCTTCTCGTACATCGGGAAGTCGACGATCCAGCAGAAGCGGAAGACGCCCTCCTCGAAGTGGCCGGCGCGCTTGGCGGCCTCGACGCGGACGACGGACATGATCTTGGAGACCTCGTCGAACTCGCCCGCACCGAAGAAGACGGCGTGGCCGGGGACGAGGGACAGACGCTCGGTGAGGGTCTTGATGTCCGTCTCGGTGAGGAACTTGGCGATCGGGCCCGCCAGCGTGCCGTCCTCGCCGACGCGGACCCAGGCGAGGCCCTTGGCGCCGTGCTCGACCGCGTACGCGCCGAGGCCGTCGAAGAACTTCCGGGACTGGCCCGCGGTGTCCGGCACCGGGAGGGCGCGCACGTGCTTGCCGGCGAAGGCCTTGAACTCCGAGTCCGCGAAGATGTCGGAAATGTCGACGAGCTCCAGCTGGGCCCGCAGGTCCGGCTTGTCGTTGCCGTACTTCAGCATCGACTCGCGGAACGGGATGCGCGGGAACGGCGAGGTCACGTGGCGGCCGTTGCCGAACTCCTCGAAGAGCTCGGTCATGAGCTTCTCGATCGGCTGGAAGACATCCTCCTGCTCGACGAACGACATCTCGACGTCGAGCTGGTAGAACTCGCCGGGCGAACGGTCGGCGCGGGCGTCCTCGTCGCGGAAGCACGGCGCGATCTGGAAGTAGCGGTCGAAGCCGGAGATCATCAGCAGCTGCTTGAACTGCTGCGGCGCCTGCGGAAGGGCGTAGAACTTGCCCGGGTTCAGGCGGGACGGGACCACGAAGTCACGGGCGCCCTCGGGGGAGGTCGCGGCGAGGATCGGGGTCGCCATCTCGTTGAAGCCGAGGGCCACCATCTTGGAGCGGATGGAGGCGATGACGGACGAGCGCAGCATGATGTTGCGGTGCATGCGCTCGCGGCGCAGGTCGAGGAAGCGGTACTCCAGGCGCCGCTCCTCGTTGACGCCGTCCTCGGCGTTGATCGTGAAGGGCAGCGGGGCGGCCTGGCCCAGCACCTCGACCTCGGTGACCTCGATCTCGATCTCGCCGGTCGGCAGCTCCGGGTTGACGTTGTCGGCGCCGCGGGCGGAGACCTTGCCGTCGATCCGTACGACGGTTTCCTTGGTCAGCTTCGCCAGGGCGTCGTTGCCGGGAGTGCCGGGACGGGCGACGAGCTGCACCAGACCGTAGTGGTCGCGCAGATCGATGAAGAGGATGCCACCCAGGTCTCGGCGATTGTGCAGCCAGCCGCTCAGCCGGACGTCGGTGCCGACGTCAGAGGCGCGGAGCTCGCCGCAGGTGTGGGACCTGTACCGATGCATCGTCGTTCATCCAGTCTTCGCGGTTGGGGATGATTCAGCCTCCCCAGGCTACCGCCCGCGACCGGACCGTTTCCTTGCCATTGTCCGTATCAAGATCGTCACCGGGCTCTCGGCACTGCCTCACACGCACAGGCCGGTCTAAAGTGGGGCAATGCGCACCGAGGATGTCCTGGCCGCGACCGCGACGGGCCTGTGGCGCTGGGACAACCGGGCCGGGACGGTCACGCTCGACGCCGAGGCGGCCCGGCTGCTGGAGCTGCCCGCCGAGCACAGCGTCTTCCGGGAGTCGGAGGTCCGTTCCCGCTTCCACCCCGTCGACTGGAACGAGATCTACGGGGTGGTGAACCTCGCCGTCGCCGAGGGCACGCTCGCCGAGGCCCGGTTGCGGATCGTGGACGAGCACGGCCGCGTGCTGCGGACCGTCCGGAGCCGTTCCAAGCCGCTGCTGCTGCCCGAGGCGGGCTCCGAGGCGGACTACGTGCTGGTCGGCACGCTCCAGGAGGTCGCCGAACCGCAGCCCGGCACCACCGGGGCGCACACCCCGATCACCGGCGACTGGCGTCGCTCCCGCGAGGCGTTCCTGCTGGACGCGGGGCGGGCGCTGGCCGAAGCCCGGTCGACGGCGGAGGTGCTGCGGGTGGCCTACTCGCTCTCCATGCCCGGCTTCTCGCCGGACGGGCTGGCGGTCTTCGGCGTCGAGGGCGAACGGCTGACGGTCATCGGCCACCACGGGCACAACATGGGTGACGAGGGCCCGTTCAGCGAGATGCCGCTGGAGACCGACTACCCGGCGGCCGAGGTCGTACGGACCGGGCGGGCGGTCTATCTGTCGACGGCCGACGACTACCGCGACCGCTACCCGGCCACCTGGCCGCTGGCCCGGCGGTTCGGGCGCCGTTCCTGGGCCTTTCTGCCGCTGATCGTGGCGGGACGCACGATGGGCACCTGGATGGCGGGGTTCCGGCATCCGGTGTCGTTCTCGCCGGACGAGCGGTCGGTGCTGACGACCGTGGCCCGGATGCTCGCCCAGGCGCTCGCCAGGGCCGGGGTCGCCGAGACGGAGCGGGAGCTGTCGCTGGGGCTCCAGCGCTCGATGATGCCGTCGCTCGGCCCCGGCATCCCGGGCATGACGGTGGCCGCCCGCTATGTCCCGACCGGGGGCGGCCTCCAGGTCGGCGGCGACTGGTACGACATGATCCCGCTCCCCAACGGCCGCATCGCCCTCGTCATCGGCGACGTCCAGGGGCACGACGTACGGGCCGCGGGGCTGATGGGCCAGTTGCGGATCGCCCTGCGCGCGTACGCCTCCGAGGGGCACCCCCCGGACGCGGTGCTCTCGCGCGCCTCGCGCTTCCTTTCCGGGCTCACCGACGCGTACGAGGGCGGCGAGCAGCCGGAGGCACGCTTCGCGACCTGCCTGTACGCGGAGGCCGACCCGGAGACCGGCACCCTCGACATCGCGCGGGCCGGCCATCCCGACCCCGTGGTCATGACCGGCGACGGAACCGCCGTCATCCGGCGGACCGAGGGCGGGATGCCGCTCGGCGTCGAGGCCGACGCGGACTATCCGGCGACCCGGATCACCCTGGAGGCCGGAGAAACGATCATGCTGTGCACGGACGGGCTGATCGAGACCGGCGGGCACGACCTGGCCACCGGCTGGGTCCGGCTCCGGCCGATCCTGGAGGGGCACAGCGGGGATCTGGAGAAGCTCGCGGACGAGTTGGTCCAGGCCGTCCACGGACCGGCCTCGCACCACACGACGGGGCCGCTCGCCGACCGGCGCGAGGACGACATAGCGGTCCTGCTGCTGAGGCGCGAGGTCTCCGCGGCGCAGCCGACCGCACCCCGGCGGACCGCGCTCACCATCGCCCAGGCCGAACCGGAGCGGATCTCCGCGGCCCGGACGCTGCTGCGCGAGCTGCTGCACGACTGGGCGGATGCGGAACAGGTCGACTCGGCCGTGCTGATGGTGTCCGAGATGGCCACGAACGTGCTGGTCCACACGGACGGCGACGCCTTCATGGTGGCGCAGGCGACCGGTGAGCACGGGGAGCGGCGGCTACGGGTCGAGGTGTCCGACGGCAGCGACGAGCTGCCGCACAAGCGGCGGCCCGGCGAGATGGCGTCCAGCGGCCGGGGCCTGGTGTTGATGGAGATGCTCGCCGACGTGTGGGGGGTGGACCCGCGGGGCTCGGGGAAGTCGATCTGGTTCGAGCTGTACGAGTCGGCGGACCCTGCGGAGCCGTAGGGACCGGCGAGGGCGTTACGGTGACGGCTCCCCGGGCGGCCCGTCGGGTGTCTCCGGGGCGTCCGGGCGGCCCTTGCGCAGCTCGCCCAGGATGCCGAAGGCGGCCGCGCACAGCGGGACCGCGAGCAGCATCCCGAGGATTCCCGCCACGCTCGCGCCCGCCGTCAGCGCGATCAGGATCATGGCGGGGTGCATCTGGACCGTCCGGCTCTGGATCATCGGCTGGAGGACGTGCCCCTCCAGCACCTGGACGGCGAGGACGACTCCGAGCGCCCAGAGCGCGATCACCACCCCCCGGTCCGCGAGTGCGACCAGGACCGCGACGGCTCCGGAGATGAAGGCACCGAGGTAGGGGATGTAGGCGCCGACCAGGACCAGCGCGCCGAGCCCCACCGCACCGGGCACGCCCAGGATCAGCAGACCGATCGTGATGCAGACCGCGTCGATCAGGGCGATGAGCGTCGTCCCGCGCATGAAGCCCTCGACGGCCTCGAAGGCCCGCCTGCCCATCGCCTCCACCAGGTCACCGGTGCCGCGCGGGGCGATGGAGTGCGCGAGTCTCACGGCCCGGTCGGAGTCGCGCAGGAAGAAGAAGGTCAGCAGCAGGGCGAGGACACCGGTGGCGACGAGGGAGCCGATCAGGCTGATTCCGGTGAGGAGCCCGCCCGCGGCGCTGGCGCCGAACTTCTCCACCAGGGTCTTCGCGTTGGCCGCGAGGTCGTCGACGTTCGTGCCGCCCTCGATCCCGAAGTGATCGATGACCCACTGCCCGGCGTCCTTCAGCGACTGGACGATCTGGGAGCCCGTGTCGACGAGCGCGGTGACGACGATGTAGCCCGCGCCGCCCACGACGGCGACGAGCAGGGCACAGGTGAATCCGGCGGCCACGGAGCGGTTCACCCCGTGGGCGGTCATGCGGCGGTGGACCGGACCGAGCAGCGCCGTACCCAGCAGCGCGAGCAGGACCGGCGTGACCGCCGTCTTGAGAGTGCCGCACAGCCAGACGCCGACGGCGGCGACGCCGGCGACCAGCAGGACGACCCCGCACCAGGCGGCGGTCCGCCGGGCGGCATCGGGCAGGAGGGGCTTCGGGGTCTGCACCCTCCCACCCGACCACGCCGCGGGGGCCGTGTCCCGCCCGTGCCGCCGTATGAGCGAGGCACCGTCATACGGCGGCTGCGGTACTCACATTCCGTGGACGGCGGGCACGGTGCCGAGGCGGCCGGCCTGGAAGTCCTCGAAGGCCTGCTTGAGTTCGGCCTGGCTGTTCATCACGAACGGCCCGTAGTGCGCCATCGGCTCCCGGATGGGACGGCCGCCGAGCAGCACGACCTCCAGGTCCGGGGTGTTCCCGTCCTGCTGCTCGTCCGCACGGACGGTCAGCGAGGAACCGGCGCCGAAGACGGCGGTCTGGCCCATGTGGACGGGGCGGCGCTCCTCACCGACGGTGCCGCGGCCGGCGAGCACGTACGCGAGGCCGTTGAAGTCCTCGCGCCACGGCAGCGTCACCTCGGCGCCGGGGCGCACGGTGGCGTGGATCATCGTGATGGGGGTGTGGGTGATGCCCGGGCCCTCGTGGCCGTCGAGCTCGCCCGCGATCACCCGGAGCAGCGCGCCGCCGTCGGGGGAGGCGAGCAGCTGGACCTGGCCGCCACGGATGTCCTGGTAGCGCGGGGCCATCATCTTGTCGGCCTTGGGCAGGTTCACCCAGAGCTGGAGGCCGTGGAACAGGCCGCCCGACATGACGAGGGACTCCGGCGGCGCCTCGATGTGGAGCAGCCCGGCTCCGGCGGTCATCCACTGGGTGTCGCCGTTCTGGATGGTGCCGCCGCCCCCGTTGGAGTCCTGGTGGACGAAGGTGCCGTCGATCAGGTAGGTCACGGTCTCGAAGCCGCGGTGGGGGTGCCACGGAGTGCCCTTGGGCTCTCCTGCCGCGTACTCCACCTCGCCCATCTGATCCATCATGATGAACGGGTCGAGGTGCTTGTAGTTGATCCCCGCGAAGGCGCGGCGGACCGGGAAGCCCTCGCCCTCGAACCCGCTCGGCGCCGTGGTCACGGCGAGCACGGGACGGGCCGCGGCGTCGCCGGCGGCGGCGACCTTGGGCAGGGTCAGCGGGTTTTCGACGGTCACTGCGGGCATGAGAGCCACCTCCGGGGGACTGTTCTGGAACCAATTTAGTTGAATGGTGAACATCCTGCAAGGCGTCATCCATTCCCGCGCCGGCAGAGCAGCAGAAAGGGGCCCGTACCGCCGAGCGGTACGGGCCCCTCTCCGAAGGCCTGCGGTCAGCCGTACATGCGGCGCATCGCGAAGTCGACCATCTGCTCCACGGCCTTGGCGTCGAAGACCATGCGGTGCTCGCCCTCCATGTCCAGGACGAAGCCGTAGCCCGTCGGCAGCAGGTCGATCACCTCGGCGCCGGTGATCACGAAGTACTTGGACTCCTTGCCCGCGTACAGCCTCAGCTCCTTGAGCGTGGTGAACATCGGGATCACGGGCTGCTGGGTGTTGTGCAGCGCGAGAAATCCCGGATTGTCGCCGCGCGGGCAGTAGACCTTCGACGTCGCGAAGATCTGCTGGAAGTCCTCGGCGGACAGCGAGCCGGTCGTGAAGGCCCGTACCGCGTCGCCCAGCGAGGGCGGCGAGGGTTCGGGATACAGCGGCTGCTCGCCGTAGCCGCCACCCATCGGCTGCTGTGCGCCCTGGTTCTGGTCGTAGCCGTACATGAGGCAAAGAGTAATCGGACACATCCGACCCTTGAGGGGTTGCGTCTTATTACCGACGGGTAGCATCATCGTAGGGGTCAGCTGATACGTCCGGGCCACCCCTCCACGGGGCGCTGCGCGCCACTGCTATTGATTACGGAGCCTTCCCATGGGGCACTACAAGTCGAATCTCCGCGACATCGAGTTCAACCTCTTCGAGGTACTCGGGCGCGACAAGCTGTACGGCACCGGACCGTTCGCGGAGATGGACGTCGAGACCGCGAAGAGCATCCTCGACGAGGTCACCCGCCTCGCGGAGAACGAGCTCGCCGACTCCTACGCCGACGCCGACCGCAACCCGCCGGTCTTCGACCCGGAGACCAACACCGCACCGGTCCCGGACAGCTTCAAGAAGTCGTACCAGGCCTTCATGGACTCCGAGTACTGGCGGCTCGGCCTGCCCGAGGAGATCGGCGGCACCACCTCGCCCCGCTCCCTGATCTGGGGTTACGCGGAGCTGCTGCTCGGCGCCAACCCGGCCGTGTGGATGTACTCCTCCGGCCCGGCGTTCGCCGGCATCCTCTTCGACGAGGGCAACGACGCACAGAAGAAGATCGCCGAGATCGCCGTCGAGAAGCAGTGGGGCTCGACGATGGTGCTGACCGAGCCGGACGCCGGCTCCGACGTCGGCGCGGGCCGCACGAAGGCCGTCGAGCAGGAGGACGGCTCCTGGCACATCGAGGGCGTGAAGCGCTTCATCACCTCGGGCGAGCACGACATGTCCGAGAACATCATTCACTACGTGCTGGCCCGCCCCGAGGGCGCCGGACCCGGCACCAAGGGCCTCTCGCTCTTCATGGTCCCGAAGTTCCACTTCGACTGGACCACCGGCGAACTGGCCGAGCGCAACGGCGTGTACGCGACGAACGTCGAGCACAAGATGGGCCTCAAGGCGTCCAACACGTGCGAGATGACGTTCGGCGACCAGCACCCCGCCAAGGGCTGGCTGATCGGTGACAAGCACGACGGCATCCGCCAGATGTTCCGCATCATCGAGTTCGCCCGCATGATGGTCGGCACGAAGGCCATCGCCGCGCTCTCCACGGGCTACCTCAACGCGCTGGAGTACGCCAAGGAGCGCGTCCAGGGCACCGACCTGTCGCAGTTCATGGACAAGACGGCCCCCAAGGTCACCATCACGCACCACCCCGACGTGCGCCGCTCGCTCATGACGCAGAAGGCGTACGCCGAGGGCATGCGCTCCCTCGTGCTGTACACCGCCTCCGTCCAGGACGCGATCCAGGAGAAGGAGGCCGCGGGCGAGGACGCGAAGGCGCTGAACGGCCTCAACGACCTGCTGCTCCCGATCGTGAAGGGCTACGGCTCGGAGAAGTCGTACGAGCAGCTGGCGCAGTCGCTCCAGACGTTCGGTGGCTCCGGGTACCTCCAGGAGTACCCGATCGAGCAGTACATCCGTGACGCCAAGATCGACACGCTGTACGAGGGCACGACGGCCATCCAGGGCCAGGACTTCTTCTTCCGGAAGATCGTCCGCGACCAGGGCGCCTCGCTCAACACGCTCTCCGAGGAGATCAAGAAGTTCCTCGCGGGCGCCCAGGGCAACGAGGAGCTGTCCGGCGCGCTGGACCACCTCGCGAAGGCGGCCGTGGACCTGGAGGCGATCGTCGGCACGATGATCACCGACCTCACCGCGACCGGCGAGGACGTCAAGAACATCTACAAGGTCGGCCTCAACTCGACCCGCCTGCTGCTGGCTTCCGGCGATGTCGTCGTCGGTTACCTGCTGCTCAGGGGCGCGGCCGTGGCCGCCGAGAAGCTGCGAGACGCTTCCCCGAAGGACGTCGCCTTCTACCAGGGCAAGATCGCCGCCGCGAAGTTCTTCGCCGCGAACGTCCTGCCGGGCGTCGGCGCCGAGCGCGCGCTCGCCGAGGCCGTCGACAACTCCCTGATGGAGCTGGACGAGGCCGCGTTCTGAGGCTTCGCCCGTAGAGATCCTCACCACAGCACCGCCACCCGGACCTGTTGCCGGGTGGCGGTGCTGTGTGGCGCCCTCTCTATGATCGAACCTGGGCCCGGGAGGGCCGAGTTGTGGAGTTGCCGAGGGGGAGGGTAAACAACTGTTCCTATTTCTTTCAGTGGATATGCGGTGTTCTCTGTGAATATCGTGGTGCTGTGAAGCTTTCGGAGTGGGCGGCGCGTAACGGTGTGCATTACCAGACTGCGTGGACGTGGGCGAAGGAGGGCCGGATGCCGGTCCCGGTCGTTCAGACGCCGTCGGGTACGTGGCTGGTGACGGAGCCCGTAGTGGAGTCGGCGGGCCGGGTGGTGGTGTATTGCCGTGTGTCGTCGGGTGATCAGAAGGCGGACCTGGACCGGCAGGTGGCGCGGACGGTGCAGGGTGCGACTGCCCGAGGTTGCGCGGTCTCCGAGGTGGTGACGGAGATCGGATCCGGTCTGGATGGGCGCCGCCGTAAGCTGCACGGGCTTCTGGCCGATCCGGGGGTGGGGACGATCGTGGTCGAGCATCGGGACCGCCTCGCCCGGTTCGGAGTCGAGCACCTCGAAGCGGCCTTCTCGGCCTCGGGGCGGTGTCTGCTGGTCCTTGATCCGGTGGAGACCGCCGATGACTTGGTGGGGGACGTCACCGAGGTCCTCACCTCGATGTGCGCCCGTCTGTACGGCCGGCGCTCGGCGAAGAACCGGGCCGCCCGGGCGGTCGCGGCCGCCACCGCCCCACAGGACATGGCCGGATGAAGAAATTCACGCCGCAGCCGGGCTTCACCGTGTCCGCTTGCAGGCTGGCCCTGGATCCGAACGCCACGGCCATGCGTCGTCTTCATTCGCATGCGGGTGCTGCACGGGCCGCGTACAACTGGGCCATCGCGCATGTCACCGCGGTGTGGTGGCAGCGCAAAGCCGAAGCCTCGTACGGCATTCCCGAGGATGAGCTGACTGCGTGGCGGTCATGGTCGCTGCCCTCGCTGCGGAAGGCGTTCAACGAGTCCAAGCGGGCCGATCCGCGGTTCGCAGGGTGGTGGGAGGAGAACTCCAAGGAGGCCTACAACAACACCGGCCTCGCGAACGCGTCGGCCGCCTTCGACAACTACGCCAAGTCCAAGAACGGCAAGCGCAAGGGTGCGCGGGTGGGTGTTCCGCGTTTCAAGTCGAAGCGAAAGGCCCGTCTGACGTGCCGGTTCACGACCGGCACGATCCGTATCGAGCCCGGCGGCAGGCATGCCACCCTGCCCAGGATCGGCACGGTCCGCCTCCACGAGAACCGCCCCGACCTGCGCGCCCGTGTCGACACAGGGCACCCTGCGGATCCTGTCCGCGACGGTACGTCTGGACCGGGGACGCTGGTTCGTCGCCTTCCAGGTCGAGGAACAACAACCTCTGCTGAGGGTCGCCCGCCCGGATGCTGCGGTCGGGATCGACCTGGGCATCAAAACCCTGGCGGTCCTCGCCGACAGCGACGGCACCGTGGCGCAGGAACCCAACCCGCGCCACCTCGACCACGCACAGAAGCAACTGCGCCGCACCAGTCGTGTCGTCTCACGCCGTCGGGGACCCGACCGGCGTACCGGGCAGCAGTCTTCGCGTCGGTGGGAGAAGGCGAACCGGGCCCGGAACAAGGTGCATCACCGGGTCGCGAACCTGCGCGAGGACACCCTTCACAAGCTGACCACCCGCCTCACCGCCGAGTACGGCACCATCGTGGTCGAGGACCTCAACGTCGCCGGGATGGGCCGCAACCGGCGGCTTTCCCGCCGGGTCGCGGACGCCGCGTTCGGTGAGATCCGCCGCCAGTTGACGTACAAGACCCGCCGGCACGGCACCCGCCTGATTGTGGCCGACCGGTGGTTTCCCTCCTCGAAGACGTGCTCACGCTGTGGTGCGGTGAAAGCCAAACTGCCCCTGAGCGTGCGCGTCTTCGCATGCGACACCTGCGGGCTCGTCCTGGACCGGGACGAGAACGCGGGACACAACCTGCTCGCCCTCGCGACCCGCAACACCAGCACCATCCGCAGTACAGGTACCGGAGTGGTCGGAGACCTGGACCCCACCGCGGTGGGGTCGAAGCCCCGTGGAGCCGACCGCAAGACCCGCACCACCCGCCCACGCCCCACGGCGTGTGCGGGGCGGGCAGGTGGCACAATCCCCAGCCCCCGGGCCGGGACAGAAACGGGAGACCGTCAACAGGACACCAGGACACAACTCGCGCTCTGGTGAAACCGTTACGGACCATTCCGGCAGAAACGCCGGGATTGCTGAGATCTACTGATGATTAAAGCAACGGTGACACGTGAGCGGTCTGCGTAAGCGGTGGTGCGTACGGAGCGGGGCGGCCGGGGTGGTCGCACTGCTGCTGGCCGGCTGCGGGGGTCCGGAATCCGGTTCCGCCGAGGACGCCAAGGCTGCCTGGATCGACCAGAGCCGGATGCGGACGGTACTGCCCGACGCACAGGCCATGCCCGGCTGGAAGACGACCGCGGCCCTGTCGACCGCGCCGATGTCGGACCGGATGAGGAAGAAGCTCATCTGCCCGAATGCTACCCAGACGGGCTGTGAACGGGCCCGGTTCCTCGGCTCCGTCAGCTTCCGGCGCGACGACGACCGGGCCGAGGCCCGGTTCTGGCTGGTCACCTACCAGAACGAGCGGGACGCCGACCTCGCGTACGACATCCTGTGGAAGGACACCTGGGGCAAGAACGGCACCGAGAACGTCGACATCGGCACGGTGGGCGCGGAGCGCGGTGCCACCGGGGGCACCGCCCGCCGGAACACGGACGGGTTCACCGCCCAGGTCCGCGTCGGCACCGTGATCCTCTGGGTCGGCAGTTCCGCCGCGACGGGCACGGCCGACAAGGACTTCGCCAAGGACGTCACGGCGATGTTCGCCGAACGGGCCCAGCAGGCGCAGAACGACGAGAAGCCGTCCTCGCGCTGCCCGGACAATAGCTGTGCGGCGAGCGGGGGACGACGGTGAATCCTCCCGGCCGGGTCTGGTTACAGTGAAGAACATGAGTTCCTCCCTCCGGTTCGACCGCGGCCACACCGACGATCTGATGGCCTTCCTGATGTCCGCCCCCTCGCCGTACCACGCCGTGGCGAGCGCCGCGGCGAGGCTGGAGAAGGCCGGTTTCCGGCAGGTCGAGGAGACCGCGGCCTGGGACGGGACCACCGGCGGGAAGTACGTCCTGCGCGGCGGCGCGATCGTGGCCTGGTACGTGCCGGAGGGCGCCGGGGCGCACACCCCGTTCCGGATCGTCGGAGCACACACCGACTCCCCGAACCTGCGGGTGAAGCCGCTTCCCGACAGCGGTGCGTACGGCTGGCGGCAGATCGCCGTGGAGATCTACGGCGGCACGCTCCTCAACACCTGGCTGGACCGCGACCTCGGCCTCGCGGGCCGCATCTCGCTGCGCGACGGCACGCACCGGCTCGTCAACATCGACCGGCCGCTCCTGCGCGTCCCGCAGCTGGCCGTGCACCTGGACCGGTCGGCCAACACCGACGGGCTCAAGCTCGACCGCCAGAAGCACATGCAGCCCATCTGGGGGCTCGGCGACGTCGAGGAGGGCGACCTCCTCCGTTTCGTCGCCGAGGAGGCGGGCGTCGACGCCGAGGACATCGCCGGCTGGGACCTGATGCCGCACCCGGTCGAGGCACCGTCCTACCTGGGCCGCGACCGTGAGCTGGTGGCCGGTCCCCGCATGGACAACCTCCTCTCGGTGCACGCGGCGACCGCGGCGCTCGCCGCCGTCGCCGGGCAGCCCGACGCCGAGATCCCGTACATCCCGGTGCTGGCCGCCTTCGACCACGAGGAGAACGGCTCGCAGTCCGACACCGGCGCGGACGGACCGCTGCTGGGCACGGTCCTGGAGCGCTCGGTGTTCGCCCGCGGCGGTACGTACGAGGACCGTGCGCGCGCCTTCGCCGGCACCGTCTGCCTCTCCTCGGACACCGGTCACGCGATCCACCCGAACTACGCGGAGCGGCACGACCCGACGCACCACCCGGTCGTCAACGGCGGACCGATTCTCAAGATCAACGTCAACATGCGGTACGCGACCGACGGCAGCGGCCGGGCCGTGTTCGCCGCGGCGTGCGAGAAGGCGGGCGTGCCGTGGCAGACGTTCGTCTCCAACAACTCCATGCCGTGCGGCACGACGATCGGCCCGATCACCGCCGCCCGGCACGGCATCCAGACGGTCGACATCGGCGTGGCCATCCTGTCCATGCACAGCGCCCGTGAACTGTGCGGCGCCGACGACCCGTACCTCCTGGCGAACGCGCTGGCCTCGTTCCTGGCCGGCTGACACGAAGGCCCTGACGGCCCCCTGCCCGTGCGACGGAACCCGTCCCACGGGCAGGGGGCCGCTGTCATTCCGCGACGGTCCTGAACCGGCGCCGGTACTCGGTCGGTGTCGTGTCGAGCCTGCGCCGGAACGCCCTGACCAGGGTGTCGACGGTGCCGAACCCACAGGTGGACGCGATCCGCTCGAGGGTGGCGTCGGTGGATTCCAGCTGGTGGCGTGCCCGCTCGACGCGGACCGACTCGATGTACGCGTGGGGCGTCGTACCCAGTTCGGTCTTGAAGATGCGGGTGAGCTGCCGGTCGCCGATGTGGCCGTACTCGGCAAGGTCGGCGACGGTGAGCGGTTCGCCAGCATTGCGCATGATGTAGTGCCGCAGGTCCTCGATGCGCCGGGTCGGGGAGGCCTGTTCCAGCGGAACGCTGAACTGACTCTGCCCGCTCGGCCGCTTCAGGTACATCACGAGCTGCCGGGCGATCCGCAGCGCGAGGGCCTCACCCAGATCGTCGGCGACGAGGGCGAGCGACAGGTCGAGGCAGGCGCTGATCCCCGCACCGGTCCACACGTCCCCCTCGCGGATGAAGATCGGATCGGCGTCGACCTCGACCAGCGGGTGGTCCGCGGCGAGCTGCCGCGCTGTCGACCAGTGTGTGGTGGCCCGCTTGCCGTCGAGGAGCCCGGCGGCGGCGAGAAGGTGCGCGCCGACGCAGACGGACGCGACCCTGCGCGTGCGCCCGGCGAGCTGTTCCACCCGGCGCACCACGGCCGGGTCGGTGAGCGGGTGCACGCGCCCCCGGCCGTCGACCTCCACGGCACCCGGTACGAGGAGGGTGTCGATGCTCCTCGCCGCGAGGTCGTCGAAGGTGAGGTCGGGGAGGATCCGGACGCCGGCGGCGGTGGTGACCGGGTCCGTCGTCTCGGCGGCGAGCACCACCTCGTAACCCGCCGCCTCCTCCGTCTCGCGGCGTGCGAGGGAGAACACCTCGGGCGGTCCGGTGACGTCGAGCAGGTCGACGCCGGGGAAGAGGACGATGACGATCAGTCGTTCGACGGTACTCACGGGCTCACGGACCTCCTGCCCCGACGTACGGCTGCCGTCATGTCGGTTTCTGCATGTTAGACGACATTGCCGACACACCGGGGTCGGTCGTAGCGTCGTCAGCGCGGTCCACCGCACCGGTGGGCACCGCCCTCCCCGACCCGGAACCCGAGGTGCCCCAGGCATGCCCCGAACAACGCTGCGCCGGCTCAACGGCCTCGACGACACCCCCGCGAAGCTCGCCGACTCGACCCTGGTCCTCATCGACTACCAGAACACGTACACGACCGGCGTGATGGAGCTGGACGGCTGGCAGTCCGCGCTCGACGCCGGCGCCCGTCTCCTGGCACGCGCCCGCGAGGCGGGCGCCGCGGTCATCCACGTCATCAACGACGGCGGCGAAGGCACCCCGTACGACATCCGGGCCGAGATCGGCCGGATCCACCCGAGCGTCGCCCCGGCCGACGGCGAGACCGTCGTCGTCAAGCAGGCACCGGACTCCTTCGTCGGCACCGACCTGGGCGAGCACGTCGACGCCGCGGGCAGGAACGACCTCGTCCTCGCCGGGTTCATGACCCACATGTGCGTCGCGTTCACCGCCCAGGGCGCCTTCCTGCGCGGCAACCGGCCCACCGTCGTGGCCGATGCCTGCGCCACCCGTCCGCTGCCGGTCGCCGGAACCGAACTGGATGCCTCCCAGGTGCACCACGCCGCCCTCGCCACCATCGCCGACCTGTACGGGGTCGTCGTCCCGACGCAGGAGTCCCTGAGCCGGGCCGTGTCCCAGGCGCGTGTTTCAGCAGCATGCTCGTCGGCGGGCCGGGTACACGAGCCGTGAACGGTCCGGAGCTTCCGGGCCTGAAGGAGGCGGAACTCATGGGACTCGGAGGATGCATCATCCTCATCGGTGCGGGGGCGATCCTCGCCTTCGCCACCGACTGGCACATGGACACCGTCAACGTCGGCATGGTCGGCTGGATCATGATGGTCGTCGGCGTCATCGGCGTCTTCGTCTACGCGAGCGTGATGCGCCGGCGCCGTATGGTCGTACCGCCCACCACGGTGATGTCCGAGGACGAACGCCGGCTGTGACCCGGACGGGCGCGCCCCGCCCACCGGGCGCACCCCTTCGCCGGTACCTCGCAATCCCCGATATTCTGGGCACTTGTCCGTGACCCGGCACCGGGCGCGTCACACCCGGAAACAGGGGAGCCGCTCGTGGAGTTCCGGTTGCTCGGCACGGTCTGCGTCGACACCATGACCGGGCCGCTGCCGCTCGGCCCCGCCAAACGCCGCAGCCTGCTCGCCGCTCTGCTGCTGAGCGCCAACACACCTGTCTCCATGGCCCGGTTGACCGACTGCCTCTGGGACGACGCCCCTCCCCTGCACGCTCGCACGGTCATCCAGGGCCATGTCTCCCGGCTGCGCGCCCTGCTGGTGGGCGCGGACGCGGAGGCGTACGGGGTCGAACTGGCCACGCTCGGCGACGCGTATGTGCTGCGGGCGCCGGAGACCCTGCTGGACTCCCAGCGGTTCGAGGAACTGCTGATGCTGGCCCGGGAGCAGCGCAGTCCGGCCGACGCGGTGCTCATGCTGAAGGAGGCCCTGTCGCTGTGGCAAGGGCCCGCACTCACCGGTACGTACGCGAGCGCGCCGCTCCAGGCGGCCGCCCACGCACTGGAGGAGTCCCGGCTGACGACGGTCGAGCAGCTGGCCCGGTCCTACGCCGGGCTGGGGGAGTACCACCGGGCGGCGGCGGTCCTGCGGGCCGAGGCCGTCGCGCATCCGATGCGGGAGTCGCTGGCCGCGGCCCTGATGACGGCGCTGTACCGGTCGGGGCGTCAGTCCGAGGCGCTGGACTGGTTCCACCGCACCCGGCGGCTGCTCGCCGACGAGTTGGGCATCGATCCGGGGCGCGAGCTGGCCGACGCGTACGCGCAGATCCTGCGCGGCGATCCGGACCCGGCGGACGCCGGGCGCGGCAGCACGCCCCGGGCCGGGGGGAGGCCGGAATCCGTTCCGTCGTCCGTGGCCCACCGCAGGCCCGGCACGGGCGACGAGGTCGGCGCCGCCCCGTCGTCCGTGGCCCACCGCAGGCCCGGCTCGGGCGACGGGGCCGGCGCCGCCCCGCTGCCCCACCAGGCCGGTGGCACCACGACCGCCCCGGCCCGCTCCCCGCGCCTGCTGCCCCCGCCGCACCCGAGCGTCGCTCCGCACCCCGTCGATCTGCTGCCCCGCGCCCCTCGCGGCTTCCACGGGCGGGGCGTGGAGCTCACCGCGCTCTCCCGGGCCGCGGCGGGCGAGGCTCCCGTCTGTCTGGTCACCGGTCCGGCCGGGGTGGGCAAGACCGCGCTGGCCCTGCACTGGGCGCGCCGGTCCCCCGCGGCCTTCCCGGACGGGCGGCTCTTCGCCGACCTGCGCGGGTTCTCCGACACCGGTGAGCCGACACCCCTCGAAGTCCTGCGCGAGTTCCTGCTCGCGCTCGGCGTCGCGCCCCGCCGGGTCCCGGAGTCCGTCGCCGGCGCGGCGGCACTGTTCCGCTCGCTGACCGACCGGCTCAGCGTGCTCGTCGTCCTCGACAACGTCCGGGACTCCGCCCAGGTCAGGCAGTTGCTGCCGGGTGGCACGGACTGCGTCACGCTGATCACCAGCAGGCACCGGCTGGAGGGGCTCATCGCCTCGGACGCCGCCGTGCCGGTCCCGCTGGACGTGCTGGAACCGCCGGACGGCACCGCACTCCTGGCCGGGGTGCTGGGCGAGGAACGGGTCACCGCCGAACCGGTGGCGGCCCGGCGGCTCGCCGAGCTGTGCGGCGGACTGCCCCTCGCCCTGCGGGTCACGGCGGCCCGGCTGGCGGGGCGACCGCAGTGGACGCTCGCCGGCATGGCCGACGAACTGGCCGACGAGCGCAGTCGGCTGACGTATCTGGCCGTGGAGGACACGGGGGTCTCCGCCTCGCTCCGGCTGACCCTGCAGCAGCTGCCGCCGGACGCCGTCCACCACTTCACCCGGCTCGGCCACCACCCGGGCAGCCACTTCGACCCGTACACGGCAGCCGCCCTCGCCGGCACCGACCCGGTCGTCGCAGCGGCCGCGCTGGAGCGGCTCGCCGCCGCCCATCTGGTCACCGAGGCCGGCCCCGGGCACTGGATACTGCACGATCTGGTGCGGCTCTACGCCCGCGGACTCGACCCCGGGGCCGGAGCCGACGCGCTCACCGGCGTGCTCGACCACTACATCGCCACCGCGCTGGCCGCCGCGGACACGGCCGAACCCGGTGGGGAGCCCTGCTTCGTGCTGCCGGAGGGCTTCCACCGGCCCGCCGCCGTCCGGGACTTCACCGACCGGGCCGTGGCGATGGACTGGCTCGCGACCGAGCGCGAGGACCTCGCGCTGGCCGCCGCGGCCGCCCGCACCGCCGGACTGGACGACCGGGCCTGGCGGATCATCCTGCTCCAGTGGCCGCACGTGGTGTGGCGGGCGCGGGACGGCTGGGCCCCGATGCTGGAACTGGCCCTGGCCGCGGCGCTCGCGCGCCGCGATCCGTACGCCGAGTCCCGGGTGCGCAACCTGCTGGGCTGGGTGCTGTCGGAGGAGGGCAGGACCGCCGAGGCGGTGGCCCTCCTTGAGCCTTCGCCCGGTCTCGCCCGGCAGGCCGGGGACCGGCTCGGTGAGGCGACGGCGCTGATCAACCTGGCGATCGTCCAGGCCGAACAGGGCGGTCTCGACGTGGCGATGGAGGGCTGCGGCCGGGCCCTGGAGCTGGCCAGGAAGGAACCCGACGCGCACACGGAGATGCTCGCCCTGCAGCACCTCGCCCGCATGCAGCTCACCGCGGGACGCCCGCAGGACGCCCTGGACTCCACCCGCGCTGCCTTCGAGCTGGGCCCCGAGCACGAGGAGGCGGCCCGCCGGGTGCTGCTGACGACCGTCAGCGGCGAGGCGCAGCTCGCCCTCGGCGCGGAGGACGAGGGGGTCCTGCTGCTGGACGTGGCGGCCACGGAGGCCGAGCGCGCCGGGTACGACGTGGGCGCGGTGCGCGCCCTGGAGGCACTGCTGCGGGTGGCCGCGACGCCGGAGTACGTGCGGCGGTACGAGGAAGCGGCCCGGCGGCTAGCCGACAGCGGGTGAGAGCGGGCCGGGACGGGCGGCGGTGACGCTTCCCGCCGTCCCGCCCGGCTTCGCCTTCTCAGCCCTGCTCGTCCATGCCGGCCAGCACCAGCGGCAGGCGCGAGACCCCGTCGGCGGTCACGCTGACGGGGACGCCCCAGTCCTGCTGGTGGACGTGGCAGGCCGGGTACTCGTTGGCCGGGTCGTCGTCGCAGGACGCGGCCATCGCGGAGACGTGCAGGACGCCCTCGGTGACGCCGTCGGCGAGGACCAGGTCGCGGAAGAGGTCGGTGCCCGCCCCGTCGCCCCCGGCCAGCAGCTCCGGCGGGGTCGCGGAGACCAGCAGCCGGGTCGAGGGGCCGTAGCGGGTGTCCAGTTTCTGACCGGCCGGCGCCTGGAAGACGACGTCGAGCCGGAGCGTGCCGGGGGCGATCCCCGTCGCCGCGCGCTGGGTCCGGTGCGCCTGGTCCGCGACCCGTACCGCCTCTTCGGGCAGCCGCAGCCGGGTCAGCCGGTGCCGGGCCGACTCGACGACCACGAGGTCGCCGTCGACCAGCACGGCGTCGCTGGGCTCGCGCAGATCCGTGGCCAGCGTGGTGACCTCCCCGCTCGCCGGGTCGTAGCGGCGCAGGGCGTGGTTGTACGTGTCGCAGACGGCGACGGACCCGTCCGGCAGCGCGGTGACGCCCAGCGGGTGCTGGAGCAGCGCCTGCGCGGCGGCCCCGTCGCGGTGGCCGAAGTCGAAGAGCCCGGTGCCGACGGCCGTGTGTACGGCGCCCTGACGGTCGACGTAGCGCAGCGCGGACGTCTCCGAGTCGGCGACCCACAGCCGGTCCTCGGTCGCGGCGAGCCCGGACGGCTGGGCGAACCAGGCCTCCGCACCGGGACCGTCGACCAGCCCTTCGTTGGTGGTGCCGGCCGCGACCCGTACGGTGCCGGCCTCGGGGTCGTACGTCCACAACTGGTGCACGCCCGCCATGGCGATCCACAGCCGCCCGTCGAACCAGGCGACGTCCCACGGCGAGGAGAGGTCGGTCTCGTGGCCCGCGCCGCTGGTGGGCGCACCCTGCCACCACTGGCGGCCGGTGCCCGCGAGGGTGGTCGTCCCACCGGTCGTGAGGTCGAGCGCGCGGATCGCGTGGTTGACCGTGTCGGCGACGGCGATCCGCCCGTCGGGCAGCAGCGCCAGCCCCTGCGGCTCGCTGAACCTGACCTCGTCGGGCCCGCCGTCCACGAGCCCCCGCTCGCCGGACCCGAAGTGGCGCCGGACGCTCTCGCCGTCCGCGTCCAGCTCGACCAGCCGGTGGCGGGTGGTGTCGGAGACGAGGAAGCCGCCGTCGGCGAGGAGCAGGGCCTTGCCGGGGAACCGCAGATGCGTGGCCACCGGCTCCGGCGCCACATAGGGCCCGTCGCCGCGGCGCAGCGTGCCCTTCGCCGCGTGCTCGGCCTCCAGCTCCTCCACCAGCTTCTCGATGGCGTGGGCGTGGCCCTCACCGGCGTGCTGGGCGACGACATAGCCCTCGGGGTCCACGACGACGAGCGTCGGCCAGGCACGTACGGCGTACTGCTTCCAGGTGGCGAGCTCGGGGTCGTCGAGCACCGGGTGGTGGACCTCGTACCGCTCAACAGCGTCGACGACGGCCCGGTGCTCCGCCTCGTGGACGAACTTCGGCGAGTGCACGCCGATGATCACCACGGTGTCGCGGTGTTTCTCCTCCAGCTCGCGCAGCTCGTCGAGGACATGCAGGCAGTTCACACAGCAGAACGTCCAGAAGTCCAAGATCACAATGCGCCCCCGCAGGTCAGCGAGGGTGTACTGCCGGTCGCCTGTATTGAGCCAGCCACCCTTGCCGACGAGTTCGGGGGCCCTGACGCGCGCACGTGTTGCCATGGGATCAGTCAACATCACCGTGGCGTCCACGCATTCCACGGAGGGGTCGGGGAACCTGTGAGCCATGAGACTCCTCGTGCGTGAGCGACTGTTCGGCATCGGTGACGACTACTGGATCGAGGACACGGACGGCCGCAAGGTCTTCCTCGTCGACGGCAAGGCCATGCGGGTGCGCGACACCTTCGAGCTGAAGGACGCGCAGGGCCGGATCCTCGTCGAGATCAAGCAGAAGCTGCTCAGCCTGCGCGACACCATGCTCATCGAGCGCGACGGTGAGCAGCTCGCGAAGGTCAAGCGGAAGCGGCTGTCACTGCTGCGCAACCATTACCGGGTGACGCTGGTGGACGGGACCGAGCTCGACGTCAGCGGCAAGATCCTGGACCGCGAGTTCGCGGTGGACTACGACGGGGAGCTGCTGGCCCAGATCTCGCGGCGCCGGCTGACCGTCCGGGACACGTACGGGATCGACATCGTGCGCGACGACGCGGACGCGGGGCTGCTGATCGCGGTGGCGGTGTGCGTGATCGTGCTCGCGGAGAAGGAGCACGAGGACTGAGGGGCGGCGGCCCCTGTTTCACGTGAAACAGGGGCCTGGACCGGCGTTCGGCCAGATGCTGCGTCCGACGTTCGGTGAGACGCCGCATCCGACGTTCGGTGAGACGCCACGTCCGACGTTCGGTTACGCCGGGCCCTTCGGTGGCGCGAGACCCAGCCGGCGGTCCTTGAGCGCGGGGAACTGCTCCCGGGTGGCGGCGACCTTGGCCGGATCGAACTCCACGGTCAGCACCTCCTCGTCCGCGCCCGCCTCGGCGAGCACCTCGCCCCAGGGGTCGACGACGATGCTGTGGCCCGCCTGCGGGATCCCGGCGTGGGTGCCGGCGGAGCCGACGGCCAGGACGTAGGCCTGGTTCTCCACGGCGCGGGCCTGGGCGAGCAGCGTCCAGTGGGCGCGGCGGCGCTCGGGCCAGCCGGCCGCGACGACGAGGGTCTCGGCGCCGGCGTCGACGAGGCCGCGGAACATCTCGGGGAAGCGCAGGTCGTAACAGGTGGCGAGGCCGAGCGTGGTCTGCGGCAGGGCGAGCGTCACCAGTTCGTCGCCGGCGCCCATCATGACCGCCTCGCCCTTGTCGAAGCCGAAGCGGTGGATCTTGCGGTAGGCGGCGGCCCGCTCGCCCTCGGGCGTGAAGACGAGCGTGGTGTTGTAGAGCGTGCCGTCATCGGCCCGCTCGACGAAGGAGCCCGCGTGCAGCCAGACCCCGGCGTCGGCGGCGGCCTTGGCCATCACCTCGTGCGTGGGGCCGTGCAGCGGTTCGGCCTCGGCCTCGAATCGCGTGTAGGCGAAAGCTCCGACCGGCCAGAGCTCGGGCAGGACGACCAGATCCGCGCCCCGTTGGGCCGCGATGAGCGAGGCCGCGCGCCCCCTGCGGGAATGGGCTGATTCGTCCGGGTCTACTGCGATCTGGATGAGAGAGGCGCGCACACTACCACCGTCCTGGCATATGAGCCGTCAACACGGGCCTACGATCGTCACACGAAAGCACTGCCGGGGTGCCTGCTCGCAGCGTAACTTGGACCGACCGAACCTCATTGCAGCTCGCAGCCCGCCATCCGCGCCCAGCTCTCCAGCCCATGCACCGCAGAACCGCACGAGGGGTCCCGTGACCGTCCATCCCAGCCTCCAGACCTACGCCGACGCCTGGACCCACTCCATCGAGTCGATAGCCGAGCTGGTGAGCCCGCTCACCGAGGGGGAGTGGAACGGCCGTACCCCATGCCCCAACTGGTCGGTGCGCGACATCGTGTCGCACGTCATCGGTATGGAGTGCGAGCAGCTCGGCGACCCGCGCCCCATCCACACGCTGCCGCGCGACCTCTTCCATGTGCAGAGCGACTTCGCCCGCTACATGGAGATGCAGGTCGACGTGCGGCGCCACCACACCGCACCGGAGATGACCTCCGAGCTGGAGTACACGATCATCCGGCGGGCCCGTCAGCTGCGCAACGAGACGCGTGACCCGGAGACCATGACACGGGCCCCGCTCGGCGCCGAGCAGACCCTCGAACTGGCGCTGCGGATGCGCGCCTTCGACGTCTGGGTGCACGAGCAGGACCTGCGGACGACGCTGGGCAAGCCCGGCAACCTGGATTCCCCCGGCGCCACGATCGTCCGGGACACCCTGCTGGCGGCGCTGCCCAAGGTGGTCGCGAAGGACGCGGGCGCGCCGCCCAACTCGGCGGTCGTGCTGGATGTGCACGGCCCGGTGGAGTTCCTTCGCACGGTCAGGGTCGACGCGGAGGGCCGCGGTTCGGTGGACGGCGCGCCGTCGCTCGGCCCCGCGGTGACGCTGGCGATGGACTGGGAGACGTACGTGCGCCTCGCCTGCGGGCGGGTGCGGGCGAGTGCGGTGGCGGACCGGGTCAAGGCCGAGGGCGACCAGGACCTGGCCGCGGCCATCCTGCAGAACTTCACCGTCACCCCGTAGCCACGGCAACCGGTGCGCCCGCCTCGCAGAGGGACGGGCGCACCGCCGTTTCCGGAGTCACACGGGCACGTGCACGGCCTCCACGCGGCTGATCACATGGTGCTCCCGCTCCCGGTGCGCGGCCTTCAGCCGCAGCCGCAGGATCTGTACGACGCCGAGCGCCTCCAGGACGAAGACCGAGGCGAACGCGATGCGGTAGTTGTCGCCGGTCGCGTCGAGCAGCACCCCGACGGCGAACAGCGTGGTCATGGAGGCGACGAAGCCGCCCATGTTGACGATGCCCGACGCGGTGCCCTGGCGCTCCGGCGGGTTGGCCGGGCGGGCGAAGTCGAAGCCGATCATCGAGGCGGGTCCACAGGCGCCGAGCACCGCACACAGGGTGATCAGCAGCCACATCGGGGCGTGGTCGCCGGGGTGGAGGATGGCCGACGCCCACAGCAGGGCCGTCATGCCGACCGTCCCCAGCGCGAGCGGAATCCGGGCCGCGTGGTGGCGGGCGATGACCTGCCCGTAGACGAGGCCGACGGCCATGTTGGAGAGCACCACCAGGGTGAGCAGCTCCCCCGCGGTCCCCCGGCTCAGCCCCTGGTCCTCCACCAGGAACGGCATGCCCCACAGCAGCAGGAACACCATGGCCGGGAACTGCGTCGTGAAGTGAACCCACATCCCGAGCCGGGTGCCGGGCTCCCGCCAGGCGGCGGCGATCTGCTTGCGCACGTACGTCGCTCCGGCGTGCTCCGCGGGCGGCGGCTCGAACCCCTCGGGGTGGTCCTTGAGGAAGAGCAGGAGCAGCACCAGCACCACGACTCCGGCCAGCGAGCTGCCGACGAAGGTGGTGGTCCAGCCGAAGCCGTGCAGGGACCGGGCGATGACCAGAGTGGAGACGAGGTTGCCCGCCATGCCGAAGAGTGCGGCGACCTGCCCGATCAGCGGACCGCGCCGGGCCGGGAACCAGCGCGCGCCCAGCCGCAGCACGCTGATGAACGTCATCGCGTCGCCGCAGCCCAGCAGGGCACGGGAGGCCAGCGCGGTGCCGTACGAGGGGGAGAGCGCGAAGCCGAGCTGCCCGAGGGTGAACAGGACGGCTCCGAGCGCGAGGACCTTCTTGGTGCCCAGCCGGTCGACCATCAGGCCGACGGGTATCTGCATGCCCGCGTAGACGAGCAGTTGGAGGATGGAGAAGGTGGAGAGTGCCGAGGCGTTGACGTCGAAGCGGTCGGCGGCGTCGAGTCCGGCGACGCCCAGGCTCGTACGGAAGATGATCGCGACGAAGTAGACGGCGACACCGATGCCCCAGACCCAGGCGGCACGCCGGCCGCCGGGCGGGTCACCGGGCAGGGACAGGGTGGGGGCGGCGGCGGAACTCACCGGTCCTCACCCCGGACCAGCACCTTGACGCGGCTGACGTGGCGGCGCACGACCTGCGCGGCGCCCTCCGCGTCACCGGCCCTGATCGACTCCAGCAGCTCACCGTGCTCGGCGATGTTGGCGGCGATCCTGCCGGGGTGGGCCTCCATGACGGCGACGCCCATCCGCAGCTGACGGTCGCGCAGTTGGTCGTAGAGGCGGGACAGGATCTCGTTGCCCGCGTGGCGGACGATCTCGGCGTGGAAGCAGCGGTCCTTCACGGACACGGCCGCCAGGTCACCGGCCTCCGACAGCTCCCGCTGCTCGCCCAGGAGCTCCTCCAGCCGGGCGATCAGCTTCGCCGACGCGGGAACCGCCTTGCGTACGGCGAACTCCTCGACGAGCAGCCGGGTCTCCACGACGTCGGCGATCTCCTGCGCGGAGACGGCGAGCACGAGGGCACCCTTCTTCGGGTAGAGCTTGATCAGCCCCTCGACCTCCAGCCGCAGCAGCGCCTCGCGCACGGGCGTACGCGAAACCCCCACGGCCTCGGCCAGGCCGCCCTCGGTCAGGAGCGTCCCGCCCTCGTAACGGCGGTCCAGGACCGCGTCCTTGATGTGGGTGTAGACGCGCTCGGCGGCGGGGGGCTGCTTCACGGGCGCGCGGACGGGAGAGGGGGCTGGGGCAGGCATGCACACAGCATAGATACAACAGGCACGCAAGAGTGAACCCTTCCACGATGCGGACACCGCACCTCCGCCCGCGATCCGGAACCCGACCCCCCGGATTTCGTAGGAAATCACCCCCCGAGCACCGCAACCATTCACCGGCCCCATGGGTCTCACCAACGCGCGGCACCCCCATGCAGCCGCATTCCAGGGGCATTTGGAGAGTTCAACTTGAAACTCGGCATTCAGCGCATAAGGCGCGTCTCGGCCACTGCCACGGTGGCCCTCACCGCAGGAGCCGTCATCGCGGGCGGCGCGTTCGCGTCCACGGCACAGGCCGCCGCACCGCCGGCTCCGACGATCGTCGCCAAGGGCGGCTTCCTGATGGACAACGGCACCGGGAGGACCGTGTTCACCAAGGCCGCGGACACCCGGCGCTCCACCGGCTCCACCACGAAGATCATGACCGCCCGGGTGGTGCTGGCCCAGAAGGGCCTCACCCTGGACTCCAAGGTCACGATCCAGAAGGCGTACAGCGACTACATCGTTTCCAAGGGAGCCTCCTCGGCCCGCCTCATCGTGGGCGACAAGGTCACGGTCCGTCAGCTGCTGTACGGCCTGATGCTGCCGTCCGGCTGCGACGCCGCGTACGCCCTGGCCGACAAGTTCGGCTCCGGCTCCACACGTGCGGCCCGGGTGAAGTCGTTCATCGGCAAGATGAACAGCACCGCCACGAGCCTCGGCCTGAAGAACACGCACTTCGACTCGTTCGACGGCATAAGCAACGGGTCCAACTACTCGACCCCGCGCGACCTGACGAAGCTCGCGAGCAGCGCGATGAAGTACTCCACGTTCCGCACGGTCGTGAAGACGAAGTCGACGAAGCAGAAGGTCACCACGAAGACCGGCGGCTCCCGCTACATGGCGTGGTCCAACACCAACAAGCTGCTGGGCACCTACAGCGGCGCGATCGGCGTGAAGACCGGCTCCGGCCCGACGGCCAAGTACTGCCTGGTCTTCGCCGCGACCCGCAACGGAAAGACCGTCATCGGTGCGGTCCTGACCTCCACCTCGGAGGCGACCCGCACGGCGGACGCGAAGAAGCTCATGGACTACGGCTTCAAGAGGTACCTCAGCCGGGCGTGAAAAACCGGGCGTGTGAAGCCGGCGCGAGAAACCGGCGCGAGAAACCGGCGTGTGAAACCGGCGTGTGAAACCGGCGCGAGAAACCGGCGCGAGAAACCGGCGCGAGAAAGGTGCCCGGCGTGCGTACACCGCATACGCCGGGCACCTTCGCGTTCCGGGCCTACCGGGTCCGAGGAACCATGGCTCGGCTACGGCCGGCCCGGAGCCGACCCGACGACCACGACCCGACGCCCGCGCGTGTGGCCGGCCCGGCTGTCGGCGTGCGCCGCCGCGGCCTCGGTGAGCGCGTACGCCTTCTCGACCGGGATGTGGAGCTTCCCCCGCGAGAGGAGACGGGCGGCCTCGGCGAGCGCCTCCGGCACACTCCCGGCCACGCCGGAGAACCGGACACCGAACTCCGGCGCACCGAGATCGGCGATGGAGACGACCCTCCGCGGATCCCCCGTCAGCTCGACGAGCTCACGGATCACACCCGAGCCGGCCAGGTCGAGAGCGGCGTCGACCCGGCCGAGCCGCCGCACCCGCTCGGCCCAGCCCTCGCCGTACGTGGTGGCGATGGCGCCCAGGCCCCGCAGATAGTCCTGGTTCGAGGCACCGCCCGTGCCGATCACCGCGATGCCGCGGTCGCGGGCGATCTGCAGCACCGCCGATCCGACTCCCCCGGACGCTCCGCTGACCAGCAGCGTCTCCCCGGGCCGCACACCCACCTGATCGATGACGCGCAGCGCGGTCTCCACCACGGAGGGGTATCCGGCCGCCTCTTCGAACGTCAGCCCCGCGGGCATACGGGCCCAGGCCGACAGCACGGCGAACTCGGCGTACGTACTGGAGCCTTCGCCGAACACGTGGTCGCCGATCTCGATCCCGTCGACGCCCTCGCCCACCTCGTCCACGACCCCGGCGGCGTCCAGCCCGACTCCGGCGGGCAGCTCGGTCGGGTGGGCGCCCAGGACCTGGCCTTCACGGACCCGCCAGTCGACGGGGTTCACGCCCGCCGCCCGCACGGCGACGCGTATCCGGCCGGGGCCCGCGTGGGGCTCCTCGGCATCGATGAGTTGCAGAACGTCCGGACCGCCGAACTCGGCGAAGCTCACTTTCTTCATACGAGGGAACGTAACACTAACGGTTAGCTTTTTGAAACGGTAAGGATTTCCTACCTGCTAGCGTGATCGCATGACCGTTGAGTCCGGACGCCGTGAGCGCAAGAAGGCCGCGACCCGCCAGAAGATCGCCGACACCGCCCTGCGGCTCTTCCTGGAACGCGGGTACGACGCGGTGGGCATCCGTGACGTGGCCGCTGAAGCCGATGTGGCCGTCACCACGCTCTTCTCCCACTTCGCCTCCAAAGAGGCCCTGGTGTTCGAGCAGGACACGGACTTCGAGCTGCGCCTCACGCGGGCGGTCACCGACCGGGCGCCGCACGAGCCGCTCCTGCCCGCGCTGCGCCGCGAGATCCACGCCCTGGTGCGCCACTGCACGGCGGACGGCAACGCCCCCGTCTGGCACCTGATCGACGGATCCCCCGCTCTGCGGGAGTACGAGGAATCGATGAGGCTGCGCCATGCGGAGACGCTGGCGGCTGCCATCGCCGCTGATCCTGACCTCGCCCGGACGCGGACCACAACGGCCTGCCGGACGATCGCAAGGTTCGTGATCGACGCCTACGCGCTGGCCCGTGAGGCACCCGATCCGGAGGCCGCGGTGGACGAGATCTTCGCGATGATCGAGGCGGCGTGGGGCGTCACCTCCCCTTAGCCGGCTACTTCCCGGGGGCGGCGGCCCCGCACAGTTCCTGCTCCACGAGGGCCCTCATCGCCCGCTGCGTGTCCGGGCCGCCGTCACTCGTCGCGTACACCACGGCAGTCCTGGCCCCGTCCCTGGTGATGCCGGCCCAGGTGCGGTAGCCGAGCAGTTCGCCCGGGTGACCGAAGTAGGTGCCGCCGCAGGACAACGGGATCTCGCCCAGCCCGAGTCCGTACCTGACGCCCATCTCCGGTGCGGCCACGGTGGCCGTCATCTCGTCCAGCTCCGCCGGCTCCAGCAGCCGGCCGCCGAGCAGTGCGGCGTAGAACCGGCCCAGGTCGTGCGTGGTGCTGATCACCGCGCCGGATCCGACCGCCATGCTCGTGTTGAGCGCCGTGACATCGATGCCGGTGCCTGCTCCTGCTCCCGCAGCCGTTCCCGCATCTGTTCCCTCTCCCGCTCCCGCTCCTACTCCTGCGCCGAAGGCGGCGTAGGCGCGGGCATGGGGGCCGGGGATGAAGGGCGAGGTGCCGGGCGTACTGGTACCGCTCAGGCCCAGCGGCCGGATGATGCGGTCCTCCACCTCCCGGCCCCAACTCCGGCCGGTCACCTCGTGGATGATCATCGCGGCGAGAATGTAGTTGGTGTTGGAGTACGACCACGCGGCCTCGGCCGACACGTCCTCCGCCCGCCCCATCGCCAGCCCCACCAGCTCCTGCGGGGTGTACGTACGGAACCGCTCGGCCAGATACCCGTCGGCGCTGTTCAACGCGGCGATCTCCGGCAGGACTTCGGGGATCCCACTGGTGTGCTGCAACAGCTGCCGCACGGTGACGGAACCGCCGTCGCCCCCGACCGCTCCCGGCAGCCACCGCTCCACGGTGTCCTCCAGGGACATGCGCCCCTCGCCGACGAGTTGCAGCACGACCGTCGCGGTGAACGTCTTGGTGGCGCTGCCGATCCGGAACCGTCCGTCCCGGGGCATCGGCCTCCTGGTGCCTCTCGCGGCGACCCCGGCCCGCGCGACGGCCCGGGTTCCCGGTGAGGTCACCTCGGCGGACACCCCGACCACCCCGGTGTCGTGGATCGCGTCCACCTGCCGTTGGAGCGGATCGCCGCGCTGCGGGTCTGCCACCGCTGTCGGGCCGCCCGATGCGGCGAGGACGAGCGCGGCCAGGCCGGTCAGGACGAGCAGCCGTCGCCGACGCCTTCGTAACACCTGCATGAGGGGCCCTTCTCTGTCGGGTTGCCCGGCACCCGGAGCCGGTGGTCGGGTCCATCCCACCAGCACGGAGGGGCGCGGCCCATCCTGCATTCCCCCGTCGTACGGAGGCGCTGTCGTCAGGGCCGCCCCGGGGGCTACCCCTGCCGGGCGAGCTGGGGCTTCCCTCCGGACGGCGCCCCGGACCTCGCGGGTCAGCCGCCCTGGCCGGCGCTTCCGATCGGGCCCACCAGCACCTGGCCGCCGTTGCCGCTGTCCGAGACGGGCAGCGAGCTGTTGCCCGGCCAGTCGAGGGTGACCGACTTCGTCTCGTTCGGCGGGGTCACCACCAGACCGGTGATGCGGACGCCGGAGCCACCCGATTCGTTGAGCGGGTAGCTGACGTAGAAGTCGATCTCCTTGCCGTTCTTGAGGGTGTACGGGTCGCCGGGGTCCCCCTTACGCGCCGCGGAGATCGTCCCCGCGTTGGTCTTCAGGTCGACGCCCGCGAAACCGGAGATCACACAGTCCGCGCCGCTGCCGTTCTTCAGCGCCACCACGACGGTTCCGTCAGGGTCGCCGTCGATGAAGTTGTCCGTCGCCGTGATCTCCAGCCCGTCGGTGGTGCACTTGCCACCCTTGGCGTCGGAGCCGCCCCCGCTTCCGCCGGAGGTCGAGCCGCCGGCGGTCGATCCGGCGGAGTCCGGGGCCGGTGACTCCTTGCCACCGTCCTGGTCCGAACCGCCCGAGTCCGATCCCCCGCCGGAGGAGGAGGCGGCGGCGGACGCGGACGACCCGGACGACGGGTCGGCCTGCCCCACGGCGGCGTCGTCGTTCTGGCAGGCCGTGAGCGAGAGGCCGGCGGCAACGACCAGGGCGGCGAAGGTGAGCCTGCGAGCGCGCATCATTTCTTCCTCAGCATCGGTGGAACAGGACCGGCCGCTCCGTACGGGTCCGGTACGAGCGAGCGTTACTGATCACCAAGACCGGCGGGCCCACCACACCGTTCCGCCGAAGCACCGCCTAAGACATGCCTGTTACACGCACCGACTGCCAACGCACCCCACACCCCGGGCCCGCCGGACCCGAACACGCCGCCAGGCCTGCCGGGAGGGCACTTCCCCGCCACGGTTCCGCACTCGTTCGCGGCCGCCGCCCGCTGGGACAGACCCGTAACCCAACACACGGGATGCGGGCATGGCGTCTCACGACAACTTCTGCTCCCGGAGCACCGCGACGGCCGCGTCGAAGGCCGAGTCCCGGTCCGTCGCGAACTCCTCCTCGGTGAAGACCGGTGTACGGATGTGGGGCGGGATGCCCGCGCCGTCGAAGGTCTGCCCACGGCGGGTGAGGAACTCCTCGTTCGGAAGCCAGACCGCCATGCCGCCCGGCAGCGTGCGGTCCAGGGTGTCGGAGAAGACGCCCTGCGTGTTCTCCCCGATGCGGACGGCCCCGCCGGGCCGGTCGATGAGGGCCTGGGTGAACGTCTCACCCGCGCTGAACGTCGTCGCGGCCGTCAGCACGGCGACCGGACCGCTGTAGCGGGGGACGCCGCGAGCGGGCGTAACGGGGACGGGCTGCGGCCGGGTGTACTGGGTGCGCTTGCGGTAGGCCACGTACGAGGAGTCGGTCAGGCGCTCGGCAAGGTGCAGGCCGAGGGCGTCGGACCCACCCCCGTTGATCCGCAGGTCGATGACGAGGCCGGTGAGCGAAGCCGTGTGCTCGGCGGTGAACACCGCGTCCAGCGCCTTGTCGAGCTCGGCCAGCTCTGCGGCGTAATCGTGCCCTTCGTTGCTGCTGTAGCCGGCGAACCCGGAGAGCCGCAGATAGCCCTGCCCGCCGGGCAGATCCGCGTAGCCGATCCGCCCGTTCGCGAACTCCCGCAGCGACTCGCCGTCGAGGTCGCTCCGCACGATGTAGTCCTTGACCTTGGTGTCCAGATCCCCACCGATCACGGCTGTACCCGGACGGACCTCGGAGAAGCGGCGCTCCCCGTCGAAGACGGTGACGTGTGCGTCGTACAGCGGCGTCACCATCTCGCTGAAGAGGGCGAAGAGTTCGTCCCTGGTCGTGTCGGCGTGCACCTTCGGCCGGTACGTGTCGCGTACGGCATGCCAGTCGATGCCCTTGGCGGCAAAGAACGGGTAGTTCTCCTCGAAGGACTGCCAGAAGACGTCGAAGGTCGTCACCGGGTCGTCCTCGGAAATGGGCTGCGCGCATGCCGCCGGGAGCCTGCCGAGCCGGCGCATTTCCCTGTACCCGGCCGAACCGGACAGCCGCAACGCCCCGGAGGCCCGTACGGTGAGGAGCGTCCCGTCGCCGGACCTGTACACACCCGGTGCCGTCTGCTGCGCGGACTCGCCCTTGAGGCAGCCGAGCGCGGTGGTCTGGTACTGCTGAAGCCGCCCGTGCGCGATCGACAGGACGGTGCCGTAGCCGTTCACGCGCCAGACACCGTCGACGGTGGGCCGTGGCGCCGCGACGGCGGGGACCACCGCCCCGCCGGCAAGAGCCAGTGCTACAAACGCCGTTGCCGCCTTGGAAATCCCGTGTCGCAAGGTGTTCCTCTCCCCGTACGCGATCTGCGTCAGGGGACCGACGATCGCCGAGGGGCGGCCGGGGTGCCATCCTGCGGGCTGGTGGGTCGTCAGGGGGATATCCCCCGGTACACCCCCCACGCCCGGCGCAGTCCGGCCTGGAAGGCGTCCCATGCGGTGGGGGTGATGAGGAGGACGGGGCCGACGGCCCGCTTGGAGTCGCGGACGGCGACGGTGCCGGGGATGTTGCGGGCCACCTCGACGCACTCGCCATTGCCGCTGCTGTAGCTGGACTTGACGAACTCGAAGTGCGGCACGACTACAGCTCCTTACGAATACGCTCGATGAGAGCGAGGGAATCGCGGGGAGCGAGGCCATTTCCCGCGATGCGACCGAACGTGACGTTGTGGCGCGCGGCGTCCGTCTCGCTCCCCAGCCACACCACCCCCAACCACGCGGCCGAAACCGCGCTCCTCGTCGGCGAGTTGGCGACCACCGCCTTACTGCACGGCTGCATGCGGGGCCGGCTCTTCCGGGTACACCTCAGCCTTACCGCGGCCACCCTCCGCATCGGAGTCAGCGACCCCCCGCGGGGAACGGCTCCCCGGACTCCCCGAGGCAGGCGCCGACGACTGTTACGGGCGGGGCTCCTCATCGTCGCCCAGCTCGCCGACCGCTGGGGCGTCGAGCCGCGCACTGCCGGCAAGACCGTCTTCGCCGAACTCGCCGTGCGACGGGAGAGGGACGCAGCGGCAGGCCCTGCCCCCGCCGCCTCACCGGGAGGGACGTTGAGAGCGAAATGGGCGCATTCGACGGCCCCTTGGGCGTGGGAAAGCGCCCACATCACTCTCAACGCCGGATTACCCGCGGTGCCGGCCCCCGTACCGGCGCCCCAGCTAGACCTCGCCCACCCCGTCCGCGCGGGACAGCGCTTCGGCGATCATGCGGGTGGCGAAGTCGTGGTCGTCGGCGATGCGGTTGATCTGCTCCGCGAGCAGGAAGGCGGTGGCTTCCAGAGGCGTCATCTCCGCCTCGGTCCACTCCCCGTACTGCTTGCGCCACAGGCTGGGGCTCAGCCCGGTGCCCGCGGCGACGACCAGGCCGGCCATGGTGGGGATGGCCTCGGGGCCGACGCTCTTGGGCATCATGCGCATCGAGGCCACCAGGGTGGGCACCACGTACTCGATGACGTCCTTGTCGTGGGCCTCATGAGCCTTCCGCAGCCACGTCATGAACATGTAGATGAGCGTGCAGGTGCCGTCCAGTACGTCATCGGCTTCCGCTGGACCCAGCGAGGCGTTGAACTGCTCGACCAGCGCCCGTTGTTCGGCGTCGGTCTCGGTCGTGCCGTCGTACACGCTCTTGAGCCGGGAGTCGATCATCATGAGCGCCGCGCCCACGTCGCCTGCGGGAGCGTGCTGGGGATCGCAACTCGAAGACACGGGCCCTCCTCAGGCGACTGCGGCCGGTAGCGCGACACCTCCGTAGAGTAATGGGTCGAGGGGGCAGAGGAGTGGGCCCGCGCAGAATTCACACGGGCCCACCTCATGCACGTACAGCCGGGGCGACTACGCCCAGGTGATCAGTCGCTTCGGCTGTTCCAGGATCGCGGCGACGTCCGCCAGGACCTTGGAGCCGAGCTCGCCGTCGACCAGGCGGTGGTCGAACGACAGTGCCAGCGTAGTCACCTGACGGGGCTTCACCTTGCCCTTGTGGACCCAGGGCTGGAGCTTGATCGCGCCGACCGCGAGGATCGCGGACTCGCCGGGGTTCAGGATCGGCGTGCCCGTGTCGACGCCGAAGACGCCGACGTTGGTGATGGTCACCGTGCCGCCCGCCATCGCGGCGGGGGACGTCTTGCCCTCGCGGGCCGTGGAAACCAGCTCACCCAGCGACGCCGCCAGTTGCGGCAGCGTCTGCTCGTGCGCGTCCTTGATGTTCGGCACGATCAGCCCGCGCGGGGTGGCCGCGGCGATGCCCAGGTTGACGTAGTGCTTCTGCACGATCTCCTGGTTCGCCTCGTCCCAGGCGGCGTTGGCCTCGGGGTTCCGCTTGATCGCGACGAGGAGGGCCTTGGCGATGATCAGGAGCGGGTTGACCCGCACCCCGGCCATGTCCTTGTCCTCCTTGAGCTCCGCCACGAGCTTCATCGTGCGCGTCACGTCGACGGTCACGAACTCCGTGACGTGCGGCGCCGTGAACGCGCTGCCCACCATCGCCTGCGCGATCGCCTTCCGTACGCCCTTGACGGGGATACGGGTCTCGCGGGCGGTCACGGAGGGTGCCGCGACCGGGGCCGGAGCCGGGGCTTCGGTCTGCACCGGCGCCGGGGCGGGCGTGGGCGTCGCCGCCGCGTGGACGTCCTCGCGGGTGATGATGCCGCCGTCACCGGTCGGGGTGACCGTGGCCAGGTCGATGCCCAGGTCCTTGGCCAGCTTGCGGACCGGCGGCTTGGCGAGCGGGCGGGCCTCGGCGACCGCGGCGGGACCGTGCCCGTTCATCTCGCCCTGGATCGCGGCGGAGGCGGCCGCGGGGGCCGGCTCCGCGCCCTTGCGGGCGCGCCGCTTGGTGGAGGACTCGGCGACGCCGTAGCCCACCAGGACGGGCTGGCGGCCCTTGGGCGCCTCCGGCTCGGCCTCGGGCTCCGGCTCGACGGCGGCGGGCGCGGGCTCCGCGGCCGGCTCCACGGCAGCCGCGTCGCCGGAACCCGGCGCCACGTCCACCGCGATGATCACCTGGCCGACGTCGACGGTCGTGCCCTCGGGGAAGCGCAGCTCGTGCACCACGCCGTCGAACGGGATCGGCAGCTCGACGGCCGCCTTCGCCGTCTCGACCTCGCAGACGACCTGGCCGTCGGTGACGGTGTCACCGGGCTGGACGAACCACTTGAGGATCTCGGCCTCGGTCAGTCCCTCGCCCACGTCGGGCATCTTGAACTCGCGGAAGCGAGCAGCGTTGGAAGTGTCGGTCATCGTTGTCACGTCCCCGTCCTCAGTACGCCAGCGAGCGGTCGACGGCGTCGAGCACGCGGTCGAGACCCGGCAGGTACTCGTCCTCCAGCCGCGCCGGCGGGTACGGGACGTGGTAGCCGCCGACCCTCAGCACGGGTGCCTCCAGGTGGTAGAAGCACCGCTCCGTGATGCGAGCGGCGATCTCCGCGCCGGAGCCGTAGAACACCGGCGCCTCGTGGACCACGACCAGCCGGCGGGTCTTCTCGACCGAGGCCTGGATGGCGTCGAAGTCGATCGGGGACATCGAGCGCAGGTCCACGACCTCGATCGACTTGCCCTCCTCCTGGGCGGCCGCGGCGGCCTCCAGGCAGACCTTCACCATCGGGCCGTAGGCGACGAGCGTGAGGTCCGTGCCGGTACGGGCGACGGAGGCCCGGTGCAGCCGGCCCGGGATGGATTCGGTGTCGAGTTCGCCCTTGTCCCAGTAGCGGCGCTTCGGCTCGAAGAAGATGATCGGGTCGTCGCTCTGGACGGCCTGCTGCATCATCCAGTACGCGTCCGACGCGTTGGAGGGCGAGACAACCTTCAACCCCGCGACGTGCGCGAACAGTGCCTCGGGCGACTCGCTGTGGTGCTCCACCGCGCCGATGCCGCCGCCGTAGGGAATCCGTACGACGACCGGCAGCTTGATCTTGCCGAGCGAGCGGGCGTGCATCTTCGCGAGCTGCGTGACGATCTGGTCGTACGCGGGGAAGACGAAGCCGTCGAACTGGATCTCCACGACCGGCCGGTAGCCGCGCAGCGCGAGGCCGATCGCCGTACCGACGATGCCGGACTCGGCGAGCGGGGTGTCGATCACCCGGTCCTCGCCGAAGTCCTTCTGGAGTCCGTCGGTGATCCGGAAGACCCCGCCCAGCTTGCCGACGTCCTCACCCATGATGAGGACCTTGGGGTCGGTGTCGAGGGCCTTGCGCAGCGACTCGTTGAGCGCCTTCGCGATGGACATCTTTTCCATGGCCATGGCTACTTGCCCTCCTCGGCGAACGATGCCTGGTACGCGGCGAACTGGGCGCGCTCCTCGTCGACGAGCGCACTCCCGTCGGCGTAGGCGTGGTCGAAGATCGCCATCCGGTCGGGCTGGGGCATGGACCGCACCGCTTCGCGGACCCGCTTGCCGAGGGTCTCGCTCTCCTCGTCGAGGGCGGTGAAGAACGCCTCGTCGGCCGCTCCCTCGCTCTCCAGGTACGTGCGCAGGCGCAGGATCGGGTCCTTGGCCTCCCAGGACGCGGTCTCCTCGTCGGCCCGGTACTTCGTCGGGTCGTCGGAGGTGGTGTGCGCCCCCATCCGGTAGGTGAACGCCTCCACGAGGGTGGGGCCTTCGCCGCGGCGGGCCCGCTCCAGTGCCGACTTGGTGACGGCCAGGCAGGCGAGTACGTCGTTGCCGTCGACGCGGACGCCGGGGAAGCCGAAGCCCTGGGCGCGCTGGTAGAGCGGCACCCGGGTCTGCTTCTCGGTCGGCTCGGAGATGGCCCACTGGTTGTTCTGGCAGAAGAACACGACGGGGGCGTTGTAGACCGCGGAGAAGGTGAACGCCTCGGCGACATCGCCCTGGCTGGAGGCGCCGTCACCGAAGTACGCGATCACGGCCGAGTCCGCGCCGTCCTTGGCCACGCCCATGGCGTAGCCGGTGGCGTGCAGGGTCTGCGAGCCGATGACGATCGTGTACAGGTGGAAGTTGTTGGTGTTCGGGTCCCAGCCGCCGTGGTTCACGCCGCGGAACATCCCGAGCAGATTGGTCGGGTCGACCCCGCGGCACCAGGCGACGCCGTGTTCGCGGTAGGTCGGGAAGACGTAGTCGTCGTCGCGCAGCGCCCGGCCGGAGCCGATCTGCGCGGCCTCCTGGCCCAGCAGCGAGGCCCACAGGCCCAGCTCGCCCTGACGCTGCAGCGCGGTGGCCTCGGCGTCGAAGCGGCGGGTCAGGACCATGTCCCGGTACAGACCGCGCAGCTCTTCCGCGGTCAGGTCGATCGAGTAGTCCGGGTGCTCGACGCGCTCGCCCTCGGGCGTCAGCAGCTGTACGAGCTCGGGCCCGGAACTCTGTGGCGTCTTCGCGGGCGTCTTCGCGGCGCTGGTCCGCTTGCTGCTGCGTCGCGGTTTACGCGCGGCAGCAGTGCTCTCCACGGTCACGTGCGTGCTCCTCCGTCGGTCCGGCCCCCGGGGTCTGCCGGGAGACCAGTGCGGCTCGCCTGTGTCCGTACCCGTGCACGGGGTGGGTGCCGCTCGGTCCGGGAACAGGCGTGACAGGTGCCCCGGCGAGCGCCCTGTCAAAGGCACGTTACCCAGTGCTTCGCATAACTGCGAAACCCTTCCTGACCTGCGATTTTGCTTGGATATCCAAGTAAATCGAGGAATTCGGGAACTCTCGCTGGTCACAGCACTGGTAACAGCCTTGCAGGCCGCCGGAACAACGGCACGTTATCCCGCCGGACAGCGGCAGGGAAGAGGGGAGTGTGTGAGACTGCGTTTGTGCGCAAAGAAGGAAAAATCACTGTTTTTCTGCTGGACGACCATGAAGTCGTCCGCCGCGGAGTCCATGAGCTGCTGTCGTCCGAGGACGACATCGAGGTGGTCGGCGAGGCCGGTACGGCCGCGGACGCGCTGGTGCGGATCCCCGCGACCCGGCCCGATGTCGCCGTCCTCGACGTACGGCTGCCGGACGGCAGCGGAGTGGAGGTCTGCCGCGAGATCCGTTCGCAGGACGAGTCCATCAACTGCCTGATGCTGACCTCGTACGCCGACGACGAGGCGCTTTTCGACGCGATCATGGCGGGCGCCTCCGGATATGTCCTCAAGGCGATCCGCGGTAACGAACTCCTGAACGCGGTACGGGACGTGGCGGCCGGGAAGTCGCTGCTCGACCCGGTGGCCACCGCGCGGGTGCTGGAACGGCTGCGCGACGGAAAGAAGGGCCGCGGCGACGACAAACTCGCGGGCCTCACCGACCAGGAACGCAAGATTCTGGATCTGATCGGCGAGGGGCTGACGAACCGGGTGATCGGGGAGCGGCTCCACCTCGCCGAGAAGACGATCAAGAACTACGTCTCCAGCCTGCTCTCCAAGCTGGGCATGGAACGACGCTCGCAGGCCGCCGCGTACGTGGCCCGGCTCCAGGCCGAGAAGCGCTGAGCGGTACGCCCCGAGGGTCCGGGTTCGGGACTTAGGTCCCGGCCCACCCGGGGCCCCGGCCTCTTATTCCGTGCACACAGCTGACGGACAGTGGAGGGCATGTCCTCCGAGGAACTCCACGCGATTGAACTGCTCGGCCGGGTCCCCTACGGCCGGCTGGCGACGAGCATGCGGGCCCTCCCGATCCTGACGGTGGCCCGGCACATCGTCACCGACGGGCGCGTCGTCCTGCGCATGCACAGCGGCCTGGGCTACCACGACGCCTGCGACGGCGCGGTCGTGGCCTACGGGGCGGACAACTACAACGCCGCCACCTCGGCGGGCAGCCGCGACCTGTGGTCCGTGCAGTTCACCGGCCCCGCGCAGATCGTCGAACCGACCTGCGCCCAGCGCGAGCTCTTCGGTCCCGCCCCGGTCGAGGTCAACGGGGAGCCCTTCGCGCCGGCCTACCTCCGGCTCGACCCGCACTTCGTCACTGTGCACACTCTGGACTTCCACGCAACTCCGCAGATCCGCAACGCAGCGTGATCTAACATCTGTCGAGTGCCGCGCTCATCTGTAACCTTCCCTCCTGTTCCTCCGGTCGGCGAGGTGCTGCGCCGCTACCCCGGCGCCGGCGAACCGCTCACCTGCGAACCCCTCGACCAGGGACTGCTCAACCACGGTTACCGGGTGTCCACGACGCGTGGCTCCTACTTCCTCAAGCACCACCTCGACGACTCCACCGGCGACCGCGCCACGATCGTCCGCCAGCACCGGGCCACCCAGCGGCTCCAGTCACTCGGAGTGCCCGTCGCACCGCCCGTCGTGGACAGCGAAGGGGACACCGTCACCGAGATCGGCGGCCGCTGCTACGCCCTGCACCCCTGGGTCGAAGGGCTGCACCGGGCAGGCGCCCAGCTCACCCTCGCCCAGTCGTTACGTCTCGGGGCGCTGCTCGGAGCCGTACACACAGGACTTGAACAGGTGATGGACGCGGGCGCGGGGGCCGGTGGGCGGTCCGGCCACGCCAGTCCCGACCCCGCCGACACCTTCGCGCTGATCGACGAGCTGCTGGCCACGGCGCGCGGCCGCCGTCCCCGGGACTCCTTCGACGAACTGGCCGAGCACCGGCTCCTGGAGCGGCGCACCCTGCTGGAACAGCACGCGGACCGCCGCCCGCCCGCCCCGGACGGTCCGGCGACCGGCTGGGTGCACGGCGACTTCCACCCGTTGAACGTGCTCTACCGGGGCGCCGACCCGGTGGCGATCCTCGACTGGGACCGGCTCGGGGTGCAGCCGCGCGCGGAGGAGGCGGTACGGGCCGCGGCGATCTTCTTCGTGCAGCCCGCCGGGGAACTGGAGCTGGGCAAGGTGCGGGCCTACGCGCGCGCCTACCGGCGGGCGGCCGGGGCGGGGGCCGACGAGCTCGCCGCGGCGGTGCACCGGGTGTGGTGGGAGCGGCTCAACGACTTCTGGATACTGCGCTGGCGGTACTGCCTGAACGACCTCAGGGCCGACCCGCAGTTCCCTGCGGTGTCGGCCCTGGCGGTCTGGTGGACCCGCGAGTACGAGGCGGTGCGCGACGCGTTCACGGGGTGAGGGTTACGGGGTGGTGCCGGTGCCCGTCGTGGTTCCGGCAGCGGCGTTCCCGGCGGTGGCTCCGGCGTCCGCGCCGGCGTCAGCGCCCGTGCCGGCGTCGGTGCCTGTGCTGGTGCCCGCGTCCGCGCCCGCGTCGGTCCCGTGCTGGTGCCCGCGTCCGCGCCCGCGTCGGTCCCCGAGTCCGTGTTCCCCTCGCTCGTGTTGCCTTCGGTCGTACCCGACGTGGCCGTCTCGGTCGGCGCCGTGTCCGAGGGCGTCGGATCGGTCGTCTCGCTCGGGGTGTACGACGGGGTGTAGGACGGCTGCCTCGGCGTCTCCTGCTGGTTACCCGTGGAGTTGCCCGGCTGATCGGCGCCCTGTGTCGTCTCCGCGTCGGTCGGCGTAGGCGATGTCTCCGTCGGAGTGGGGGTGCTGGACGTCGAGGTGACCGGCGTCTTGGGCTTCTCGCCGCCACTGTTCGCCGCGTTGACCGCGATGGCGACACCCGCACCGATCGCGATCAGCGCGAGCACGATGAACAGCCACAGCTTGCCGCGGCCGCCACCGCCCTGCCGGGTGCTGCCGCCGTCGTATCCGCCGTCGTCCGGGTTCATCGGCGGCAGGATCGGGCCCTGCGAGGTGTCCCCGTGCTGCTGGTAGCCGCCCATGGCGCGGGTGGCGCCGGTCATGCCCCGGGGCGGGGTGCCGGAGCCGTCGTTCATCACGACCGGGCCGGTGTTCCACGTACCCGTGTGGCCGCCCTGCACCTGGAGCATCTGCAGGCTGTACTGGACCAGCCCGCGCATCTCCTCGGCGCTCTGGAACCGGTCGTCCGGATCCTTCGCGAGCGAGCGCATGACGAGCCCGTCGAGTTCCGGCGGGACCGCCCCGTTCGAGATCTCCGACGGCGGAACCGGAATGTCCTGAACGTGCTGATATACCACGGAAAGCGGCGTTTCGCCGGTGAACGGGGGCCGCAGTGCGAGGAGTTCGTACAGCAGGCAGCCGGTGGCGTACAGATCGGAGCGGTGGTCGACGGCCTTGCCCAGCGCCTGCTCGGGGGAGAGGTACTGCGGCGTTCCCATGACCATGCCGGTCTGGGTCATCGTCGACTGCGCCCCGTGCAGCGCCCGGGCGATGCCGAAGTCCATCACCTTGACCGCACCGGAGTGCGTGATGATCACGTTGGCGGGCTTGATGTCCCGGTGCACGATCCCGTGCTGGTGCGAGTAGGCCAGCGCCTCCAGCACCCCGGAGACGATGATCAACGCCTGCTCGGGAGGCGGGGCTTCGGCATTGAGCAGCAGGTCACGGATGGTACGGCCCTCGACCAGCTCCATGACGATGTACGGGACGGTCTGGCCGGCGACGGTGTCCTCGCCGGAGTCGTACACCGCCACGACCGCATGGTGGTTGAGCCCTGCGACCGACTGCGCCTCGCGCGTGAACCGGGCCTTGGAGACCGGGTCCTCGGCAAGATCGGAACGCAGCAGCTTCACCGCGACCGTACGTCCCAGCCGGACGTCCTCGGCCGCGAAGACCTCGGCCATACCGCCCCGGCCGAGGCGGCCGGTCAGCCGGTAACGTCCGTCCCCGACCACACCGCCGATGCCCCAGGAGTCGGTGCCATCCGGAACTCCGCCGCCGTTTGCTTCGGGTTCGGGTGCCATCAGTCCTCGCCGTCGTTTCTGTCCGCGCGTCCGCGGGTTCTCACGGTGCCTTGCTGCGTTGCCGGCCGCGTTGCCGACTGCATTGCGACGTCACGCTACAGCCTTCGTCGGACACACCGTTTCCGAGAGGGACGGGCCATCCAACCGGCTGGCGCGCCCACCACGCAAATTCCATGCGGTTCCTGTAACGCTTCCGAGACGCTTCTTGTGCGTAGGGTCACGGAACGGGCACCTGGCTTGACGTGTCGTACCCCTCGGGCAGACTTGGCCAGTAATACGGATCTTCGCGCGGTCGCGCGCCCTAGGGGGAAGCAAGTCATGAGCCAGGACGGCGCACAGGGTGCCCAGGGTCGCTACGCGGGCGGTTCGGTCGCCGGCGGCCGTTACCAGCTGCGTGACCTGCTGGGCGAAGGCGGCATGGCGTCCGTATATCTGGCGTACGACTCCGCCCTCGACCGGCAGGTCGCGATCAAGACGCTCCACACGGAGCTCGGCCGCGAGCAGTCCTTCCGCGAGCGGTTCCGGCGCGAGGCGCAGGCGGTCGCCAAGCTCCAGCACACCAACATCGTCTCCGTCTTCGACACCGGCGAGGACGAACTCGGCGGCGCGCTGATGCCGTACATCGTCATGGAGTACGTCGAGGGGCAGCCGCTCGGCTCCGTGCTCCAGGCGGACGTCACGAACCACGGTGCGATGCCCGCCGACAAGGCGCTCAAGGTGACGGCCGACGTGCTGGCCGCCCTGGACACCAGCCACGAGATGGGCCTGGTCCACCGCGACATCAAGCCCGGCAACGTGATGGTGACCAAGCGCGGTGTCGTGAAGGTCATGGACTTCGGCATCGCCCGTGCCATGCAGTCGGGCGTCACGTCGATGACGCAGACCGGCATGGTCGTCGGCACCCCGCAGTACCTCTCCCCCGAACAGGCCCTGGGCCGCAGTGTGGACGCGCGATCCGACCTGTATTCGGTCGGCATCATGCTGTTCCAGCTGCTGACCGGCCGCATCCCCTTCGACGCGGACTCGGCGCTCGCCATCGCGTACGCGCATGTGCAGGAGGAGCCGGTCGCCCCGTCCACCATCAACCGGTCCATCACTCCGGCGATGGACGCGCTCGTCGCCCGCGCGCTGAAGAAGAATCCGAACGAGCGCTTCCCGAGCGCCGCCGCGATGCAGGACGAGATCGCGCGCGTGCTGGCTTCGAGCGGCCACACCGGCGCCCCCGTGATCGTCAGCGGTGCGGGCGCACCCGCGAACAGCGGCTCGGGCGTCGGGTCGGCGGTCTTCCCACCGGTCGACCAGTCCACCCCCGCGCCGCAGAACGTGCAGACGCCGTACCAGCCGGGCCCCTACCAGTCGCAGCAGCAGCCCGGCCCCTACGGCGTGCCGACCCCCGCGCCCGCCCCGGCACCGAGTTACGGCTATCCGCAGTCGGCTCCGGGGTACCGGACGCCGGCGGCGATGTCGCCGATGCAGCAGCAGAGCCCGCCGCCGTACTCGGTCTCGCCGCAGACGCACGTGCCGTCCTCGGGCGGCGGCTCCAAGCGGAACATGCCCGTGATCGTGGGCTCGATCGTCGTCGCCCTGGTCGCGATCGGCGGCCTGATCACGGTGCTCGCGCTGAAGGACGACAACACGGGCAAGGGCGGCACCGAGGCCACGTCGAGCGAGTCCCCCGGCGGCGATCACAAGGATCCCGAGCGGAACCGGACGATGAAGACCGAGGCCTGCACGGACGCGTCGGAGGACACCGACGACCCGAACAAGGTCAGCGCGCCGAGCTTCCTCTACAAGGACATCCTCTCGGCACGTGCGTGCACGGACGCCGCGGGCTGGACCGTCAAGATCATCAAGGTTCCCGGCAACGCCTACGCGGAGGACCAGATCATCGACCAGTTCCCCACCCCCGGGGCCGCGGTGTCCGAGACGGGCGCCCACTTCGAGCTGCGCGTCGCGACGGGCGACCCGGCGTAGGGGTAGGGGTAGTAAGCACTGCCCGTGCGACGTGCGACCCGGCGCAGGGCACTGCCCGTAGCGTCGCTGCGCCATCCGTCCGCATTACCTGAGATGCCGGACATACCGTCACATGTGACGCTGACCTCATGGCTTCAGGACACCTCGCCGCAAGGCCCTCAAGGTGCGTGGCCTGCCTGGCACTGACGGCAGCCGCGGCATTGGGGGCCATGACGGCCGGGGAGGCACAGGCCGCCGGTCAGCGCGCGCCCGTCCGGGGTACGGCGACGGCGGGCGCGTCCATGGCGACGGCAGCTCGGGCGCCGCTGCCGTCCGGTTCACCGTCCGTCGCGCCGTCAGCCCTGCTGCCACCAGCGCCGTCGCCCGTTCCGTCGTCGGCATCCCCCTCCGCTTCGCACCCCGGTGCGCCCGTCGGCCCGTCGGCCGCGCATCCCGCACCGCCGCAGTCCGCCTCCCCCTCGCCTTCCGCGTCCTCGTCCGGCTCGTCCGGCTCGTCCGACTCGTCCGCCTCCTCCGCACCGCCTTCGCCGAGCGCCGGATCGTCGCGCCCGGACGACGTCCAGTCGCCGATGGCCGGGCTGCCCGCCGGAGAGGGGCGGCCGCGGCCCGGACGGACGATGACGCCCAAGGAGCTCGCCCGCATCGACGCGCTCGACGAGGCGGAGGAGGCCGCGAAGGAGCCCGCGGCGACGGAGCCCGCGGCCGTACCGGCCGTAACGCCGGACGCGAGCCCGTCCGCCGGAACCGGACGGATGTCACGGCAGGCCCTCGACGGGCCGGCCATCGAGCAGGTCCAGCAGATGTCGCTCGGCGCGGGAATCGCCCTGGTCGGACTGGGTATCGGCTTCCTCGCCTTCCGTATGCGCCGCTCCGGCTGAGCGGCGTACGGCAGAGGGGCCGGCCGTCGGCCCCGTCGTCCGCCGAGACTTGCGTTGAGCAACATACTCGGTATACATACTCAGTATGTCGATCCGCCACGGGCTGCTGGCCCTCCTGGAGCGGGGGCCTCGCTACGGCTCCCAGCTCCGCACCGAGTTCGAGTCGCGCACAGGCTCCACCTGGCCGCTCAACGTCGGGCAGGTGTACACGACGCTGAGCAGACTGGAGCGCGACAACCTGGTCGTCCAGGACGGCGAGGACGACCAGGGGCACGCCCTCTACGCGATCAGCGACGACGGCCGCACCGAGCTGCGCGCCTGGTTCGAGACGCCGGTCGACCGCAGCAGCCCGCCCCGCGACGAGCTCGCCATCAAGCTCGCCATGGCCGTCGGCGCCCCCGGCGTCGACATCCGGGCCGTCATCCAGTCCCAGCGCCACCACACGGTGAAGGCGATGCAGGACTACACCCGCCTCAAGGCGAAGGCCCTCACCGACGTACCCGCCAACCGGGACGAGGTCGCCTGGCTGCTCGTACTGGAACAGCTGATCTTCCAGGCCGAGGCCGAGGCCCGCTGGCTGGACCACTGCGAGTCCCGGCTGGTCCGCCTCGCCGAGGCCGCCGCCACGGAGCCCGAGGCGAGCACGACCCCGCGCACCGCCTCCCGCACCGCCTCCCGTACCGCCTCCCGGCCCCGCGCACGGCGCTGAGCCGGCGCCCCGTACCGCACGGCACCCGCACCGCACCGCTGCGCCCAGCCGGCGTCCCACAGTGCTCAGCAGCGGGCCCCGCAGCCCGCTGCCGGCAGAACACCGACCACAGACCTGTTCCGAGGGGGAACCCACCGTCATGTCCCCGCACGTCCCGTCCCCGTCCCCGGCCCCGGCCGCTCCGCCCCTGCCGGTGGATGCTCCGGTGCTCGAACTCCGCAACCTCACCCGCACCCACGGCACCGGCATCGCCGAGGTCCACGCCCTGCGCGGGATCAACCTCGCCGTGCACCCCGGTGAGCTCGTCGCCGTGATGGGCCCCTCCGGCTCGGGCAAGTCCACCCTGCTGACCCTCGCCGGCGGACTCGACACCGCGACCAGCGGGCAGATCGTCATCGAGGGCCAGGACATCTCCACGCTCGGACGCAAGGGCATCGCCGCCCTGCGCCGCCGCAGCGTCGGATACGTCTTCCAGGACTACAACCTGATCCCCGCCCTGACAGCGGCCGAGAACATCGCCCTGCCGCGCGAACTCGACGGGGTCTCGGTACGCAAGGCGCGCAAGGAGGCCCGGGCCGCGCTGGAGGAGATGAACCTCCTGGATGTCGCCGACCGTTTCCCGGACGAGATGTCCGGCGGCCAGCAGCAGCGCGTCGCGATCGCCCGCGCACTGGTGGGGGACCGGCGCCTGGTCCTCGCCGACGAACCGACCGGGGCGCTCGACTCCGAGACCGGCGAGGCCGTCCTCGCGCTGCTCCGCAACCGCTGCGACCAGGGCGCCGCCGGGGTGATGGTGACGCACGAACCGCGGTACGCCGCCTGGGCGGACCGGGTGGTCTTCCTGCGGGACGGTTCGATCGTCGACCAGACGCTGACCGCGGGCGCCGACTCGCTGCTGGCCGCCGGGAGCGTCGAGTGAGCCTCTTCACGGGGTGGCGCGCCGCCCTCCGCATAGCCCGCCGCGACGCCATGCGGGCGAAGGGCCGCAGCGCCCTGGTGGTCGCGATGATCGCGCTGCCGGTGCTCGGCGTGACGGCCGCGGACATCACGTACCGCAGCATCGACTCCACCGAGGCCGAGCAGCTGACGGCCCAAATGGGCGCGGCCGACGCGCTGTTCAGCGACCCGGGCATGGGGCCGCTGCAGCAGATGCCCGACGGCAGGGGGTACGACATCGCCGGTGACGAGCGACCCGAGGGGGAGGTCCCGCCGATCGACATGCGCACCGCCTTCCCCAAGGGCGGGCGGGCGATCAGCATCCAGTCCGTACCCGCGAGCGTCACGACCGCTTACGGGCTGACCAACACCGAGATCGTGGAGTTCCGCACCTCGGACCCGATGGCCCGCGGCAAGATCGACCTGGTCGAGGGCGCGTACCCGCACGGCAACGGTGAGATGGCGGCCACCGAGCCGTTCCTGAAGTCGTCCGGGCTGCACATCGGCTCCCGCACCACCGTGGACAGCGCCGGCCGGACCTACACCATCACCGGTGTGGTCGAGCAGCCCGACGACCTGAAGTCGCAGCAGCTGTACGCCGACCCGGGCGCCGTCATCGCCCCGTGGCAGGCCGCGGCCGACCGCGACAGGAAGGTGCTGCCGCCCAACACCGGCTCGACCGAGTGGCTGGTCAAGGGATCCGGCTCGGCGGGCATCGGCTGGGGCGACGTGCTCGCGGCCAACAAGACCGGCGCCCTCGTCGTGTCCCGCCAGGTGGTCCTCGATCCGCCGCCGGACTCCGAGGTCCCGATGGCACAGTCGGCCTCCTACTCCTACGGGAACGACTCCGGCGAGGCGAGCGCGGCCCTCGTCACCGTCGTCGCCATGGCCCTCCTGGAGATCGTCCTGCTCGCCGGGCCGGCCTTCGCCGTCGGTGCGCGCCGCTCGCGCCGTCAGCTGGGCCTCGTCGGCACCTGTGGCGGCGACCGACGCCACGTACGTGCCGTGGTGCTCTCCGGCGGGCTGGTGCTGGGCGCCATCGGGGCGGTGACCGGCGTCGCGGCCGGGCTGCTGCTCACGGTGGCGTTCCGGCCGCTGATCGAGGACTGGGCCGGTCAGCGCTTCGGTTCCCTGCTCCTGAAGCCGACGGAACTCCTCGTCATCGCCGCGCTCGGTCTGGTCACCGGTCTCCTCGCGGCCTTCGCCCCGGCGGTCGTCGCCGCCCGGCAGTCGGTACTGGAATCGCTCACCGGACGGCGCGGTGTGCGCCGCAGCTCCCGGGTGCTGCCCACCGTGGGCGCCTGTGTGCTGGCCCTCGGCGTCGCCATCGCCGTCTTCGGCGGCACCAGCGGCAGTTCCACGCTGGTCGCCGGCGGCTCGGTCGTCGCCGAGCTCGGGCTGCTCGCCTGTATTCCGGTGATCGTCGGCCTGCTGGGCCGGCTCGGCCGCAGGCTGCCGCTCTCGCCGCGGATGGCGCTGCGCGATGCCGCCCGCAACCGCGGCCGCACCGCTCCGGCGGTGGCCGCCGTGATGGCGGCCGTCGCGGGCTCGGTGGCCATCGCGACGTACATGTCCAGCAGTCTGGCCGAGTCCGACCAGGACTACAGGCCCATGCTGTCCAAGGGGACGATGGTCGTGTCGTCCACCGACGCCAAGGCGGCCGAGCGGCTCCCGCTGGCCCGGGCGTCCGTCGAGCAGCACATCACGGTGACCGGCGGTCACGCGGACTTCTCCCGGGTCTGGGCCGGCAGCGACTGCAACGTCTACTACGAGGACGAGAGCACCTGCGGCAGCATCGAGCTGGTCAAGCCCACCGGCAAGGGCCACACGTGCCCGCTCAACACGAAGGGCGCCAAGGAGCTCGCCGCACGGCTCTCCGCGGAGGAGCACCGACAGATGATGCGCTCCCCCGCCTGCACCGACGAGTACAACTCCTGGGGCAGTCTCAGCTCGGATGCGAACAACATCGTGGTGGGCGGCCCCGAACTGCTCCGCACCTATGCGAAGCTCGACGACCCCGCGGCCGCAGCGGCACTGAAGGCCGGCACCCCCGTCCTGCTGAACCAGGCATACGCGAAGGACGGCGAGGTCACGCTCAAGGCCGTCCACACGTACAACGCCAAGGACGAGAAGAACCGCAAGCTGCACCCGGGGCCGGCCCGCACGTCCACGGACCGGATGAAGGTGTACGTCGCGGACGCCGAGTACGCCGCCACCCCCGGCATCCGCATGATCCTTCCCCAGCGGACCGCCGAGCGGCTCGGCCTGCACACCGAGCCGTCCGGCAGTGTGTACGCCGTCCCCCACCCGCCCTCGGACGCCGAGGAGCAGCGCGTCTCGGCCGCCATCGACCAGGCCGGCGGCGGGCTCTGGCTCCAGACCGAACGCATCCCCGGTGACCGGGAGAGCATCATTCTGCTGATCCTCACCCTGTTCGCCGGTGTGGTGACCCTCGGCGCGGCGGCCATCACCACCGGTCTCGCCAAGGCCGACGCGGAGGCCGACCTCACCACACTGAGCGCGATCGGCGCGCCCCCGCGGGTACGGCGCTCGCTCTCCGGGTTCCAGTGCCTGGTGGTGGCGCTCACCGGAGTGCTGCTGGGCACCGCGGCGGGGCTGGTTCCGGCGGTGGCGCTGCGCCTGGTCGATCTGCACAACGCGATGCAGCAGATGCGGAAGGAACCCATGGAGTCCGCCTTCACGCCGATCGTGCTGCCCTGGGCCACCATCGGGATTCTGGCCGTGGTCGTTCCGCTGCTGGCCGGGCTGCTGGCGGCGGCGCTCACCCGCTCCCGGCTGACGCTGGCACGGCGCGCGGGGTGAACCGGCGCAGGGCCGCGGCGGCTGCCTGACCGGCCGCTTCGCCCGGTATCACGCGCATCCGGTGCCTCCGGAGACGGTGGATCATCCGTTTCCGGGGGCACCACAGTGTTGTACGGCGTGTGTGCGAGACAATGGACGGCATGGAAATGCCGAGGAATGAACGGTCGCAGGAGCATCCCCAAGTCCTCGTGGTGGGGCAGGACGGAATGGCGATCGGCGGCGGTGGCACTGACGACGAGTCGCGTGAGGTCCCGGTGACGGAGATGGTCGAACAGCCCGCGAAGGTCATGCGCATCGGCAGCATGATCAAGCAACTCCTGGAGGAGGTCAGGGCGGCTCCTCTCGACGAGGCGAGCCGAGTACGCCTGAAGGAGATCCACGCCAGCTCCGTCAAGGAGCTGGAGGACGGCCTCGCGCCGGAGCTGGTGGAGGAGCTGGAGCGGCTCTCGCTGCCGTTCACCGAGGAGTCGGTTCCCTCCGAGGCGGAACTCCGGATCGCACAGGCCCAGTTGGTCGGCTGGCTGGAGGGCCTCTTCCACGGCATCCAGACGGCGCTGTTCGCCCAGCAGATGGCCGCCCGGGCGCAGCTGGAGCAGATGCGCCGCGCGCTGCCTCCCGGCAGCGGTCACGAGGAGGAGGACGGCGGCGCGGACCCGCACGGGCCACTCCGCTCCGGCCCGTACCTGTAGGCCTGGAACAGGCCTGTCGCAGGCCTGAACCTGCATCCGTCGATCTACCCGATTCCGCGAAGGGCCCGGCACTTGCGTGCCGGGCCCTTCGCGTGTTCCACCGCCCCGCGGGGCGGGATCAGGCCTTTGCCTGCGCCTGGAGGAGCACCTTGCCGACGTGGGTGCTGGACTCCATCACCCGGTGGCCCTCCGACGCGTCCCGCATCGGCAGCGTGCGGTCCACGATCGGCCGGACGACACCGTCGGCGATGAGCGGCCAGACGTGCTCGCGTACGGCGGCGACGATCGCGGCCTTCTCCGCGAGCGGGCGGCCGCGCAGCGACGTCGCCGTGACGGCGGCCCGCTTGTTCAGCAGGGCGCCCAGGTTCAGCTCGCCCTTGGCGCCGCCCTGGAGACCGATGATCGCGAGCCGGCCGTTGACTGCGAGCGCCTGCACGTTCCGGTCCAGGTACTTCGCACCGACGATGTCGAGGATGACGTCCGCGCCCGCCCCGTCCGTCGCCTTGCGGAGCTCCTCGACGAAGTCCTGCTTCCGGTAGTCGATCAGGATGTCTGCGCCGAGTTCGGCGCAGCGTGCCAGCTTCTCGGGGCCACCGGCGGTCACGGCGACCCGGGCACCGACCGCCTTGGCGAGCTGGATCGCCATGGTGCCGATGCCGCTGGAGCCGCCGTGCACCAACAGCGTCTCGGCGGGGCGCAGATGAGCCACCATGAACACGTTGGACCAGACCGTGGACGTCACTTCGGGCAGCGCCGCGGCGAGCGTCAGGTCCAGCCCGTCCGGTACGGGAAGCAACTGCCCCACGGGGACGGCGACCTTCTCCGCATAGCCGCCGCCCGCCAGGAGCGCGCACACCTCGTCGCCGACCGACCAGCCGACGACACCGGGGCCGAGGGCCGAGACGCGCCCCGCGCACTCCAGGCCCGGGTAGGGGGACGCGCCGGGCGGCGGGTTGTAGAAGCCCTGCCGCTGGAGCACGTCGGCCCGGTTGACCGCGCTGGACACGACATCGACGAGGACCTCGCCCTCGCCGGGAACGGGATCGGGCACCTCGGCCCACACGAGCGCCTCGGGGCCACCGGGTTCGGGGATCGTGATCGCATGCATGGCCGCGAGGCTACTCCGTGGAAGCCGGGCGGCCACGCGATGCGCGGCGGTGCGGCGCGGGGCGGTCGGTGGCCCTGGCCCTCCCCGGCCGGGGGGCCCGGGCGGTGGTTCGCTTCGGTCAGGTGCGCGGGGCAGGGTGCGGCGGGTGATTCAGCGGCGGGTCGTTGGAGACGCGCACGATGGTGATCAGGCGGTCCGTCAGCTGCAGTGGGCTCGCCGCCGGATCGTCGTACCCCAGGAGCCGGTGGCCGCGCAGGACGTTGACCACGAGGTCGTCGGTCTCGCGGACGCTCTTGCCCACCTCGGCCTTTATCACCGGCCGTTCGACCAGGTCGAGCCCGCTGCCCTGCTGGATCAGGTCCTCCATCACCGTGCCCGCGCTGGGGCTGAGGACGGAAAGACCGAGCAGCCGGCCCGCCGCGCTGGCGCTGGTGATCACGGCGTCGGCGCCGGACTGCCGGAGCAGCGGAGCGTTCTCCTCCTCGCGCACCGCGGCCACGATCTTCGCGCCGCGATTGAGCTGCCGTGCGGTCAGTGCGACCAGGACCGCCGTGTCGTCGCGCTGGGTGGCGATGATGATCTGACGCGCCTTCTGCAGCTCGGCCCGCAGCAGCACATCGCTGCGTGTCGCGTCCCCGAGCACGCCCGTGAAGCCCTCGGCGTTGGCGATCTCTATCACCTTGGACGCCGGGTCGACGATGACGATCTGGTCCTTCCGCAGCCCGGTGGCGCAGAGGGTCTGGATAGCCGAACGGCCCTTCGTACCGAAGCCGACGACGACGGTGTGGTCACGCAAGTTGGTTCTCCAACGCTTCAGCCGGAAGTCCTCGCGGGTCCGTTCCGTGAGGACCTCAAGGGTGGTGCCGACCAGGATGATGAGGAAGAGCACGCGCAGCGGTGTCACGAGCAGCACGTTCACGAGCCGGGCGCTGTCGCTGTACGGGGTGATGTCGCCGTATCCGGTGGTGGAGAGGGTGACCGTCGCGTAGTACACCGCGTCCAGCAGGTCGACCTTGCCGTCGGCCGCGTCGTGGTAGCCACCACGGTCGATCCAGACGATCAGCACCGTGACGCCGAGCACCATCAGAGCCATCATCAGCCGCTTGCCGACCTGACGGGCCGGGCCGGCGACGACCCGGCGCGGGAGCATCACCCGGGTGGGGACGACCTGTTCGTCGGCACGCCTGGCCATCGCGTCATGGCCGGGAAGTTTCACGTGAAACACCCTTCAGTCCACGGCGTCGCCGCGGCCCACGGTAGATCGAGGATCTCCACCTCGGTGCCGGACCGTACCCCGCCCGGCTCCACAACAGCCAGCCCGTCCGCGGCGGCGACGCCGCGCAGCATGGCCGGACCGTTGTAATGCAGGGGTACGACGTGCTCCGCGCCCCCACCGGTTCCCGCGCTGTCGCGGTGCGTCGCGGAATCAGGGGGGCCGGCCGCGCAATGGACCACGGGGACCAGCCGGGTGTCGTGCGGGTGGCCGTGCACGTCGTCGCGTATGGCCACCCGGTAGGGGTCCTCGGAGGTCCGGCCGGCCAGCCCTCTGAGTAGCGGCTCGGCCAGCGTGAGCAGGCCGGACACCGCGGCCAGGGGGTTGCCGGGCAGCCCCACGAGGTACGGGCCCCCGCCGTCCAGCCGGGCCAGCAGCATGGGATGGCCGGGGCGCACCGCGACCCCGTCGACGAGCAGCTCGGCACCGATCCCGGCCAGGACAGGGTGCACATGATCGACGGGCCCTGCGGCGGTGCCACCGGTGGTGACGATCAGGTCGGCCTCGGAGCCGGTGAGCGCCTGCCGAAGGGCCTCCGCGTCGTCGCCCAGGCGGCGTGGTGCGGAGACCTCGGCGCCCAGAGCGCGCAGCCAGGGGCCGATCATCGGGCCGAGTGCGTCCCGGATCAGCCCGTCGTGCGGCAGCCCGGCCGTGAGGAGTTCGTCGCCGAGGACGAGGACGTCGACGCGCGGCCGGGGCCTGGTCGGCAGCTCGTCGTAACCGGCGGCCGCGGCCAGTCCGAGGACCGCGGGCGTCACCAGCGTTCCGGCGGGCAGGAGCTGGTCGCCCGAACGGCACTCCTGGCCGCGCGGCCTGATGTCCTGCCCGGGATGCACCTGTCGCTGCGCGTGCAGCAGTCCCCTGGACTCGTCGGCGTGGGCGTGTTCGCTGCGGATGACAGCGGTGACGTCCGCCGGGATCCGGGCTCCTGTGGCGATGCGGATGGCGTCGCCGTCGGGGAGCGGGGCGGGTGTGGCGTGTCCGGCGAGGATCCCCTCGTCGTCCCGGATGGTCCACGGTCCCGGTCCCGCGACGGCCCAGCCGTCCATGGCGGAGGTGTCGAAGGACGGGAGATCGGTGAGCGCGGCGAGCGGCTCGGCGAGCACCTGCCCGAGCGCCCGGTCGAGCGGAACCCGCACGGTGCGTGGCGGGACTGCGCGCCCGGCCCTGGCGGCAACGGCACGGGCCTCGCCCCAGGAGGTCATTCGGGAGTGCGGCCGGCCGTGGGGGGCGGGCCGGTCTTGGCCGGGCGCGGGGGAGCGCTCGGCCACGTGGTGCGAGGAGGCGGCCGCATCGGCCCGGGACCGGTCCGATGCGTGGGGCTCGGGCCCTCCGCCCGGGCCGGCCCCCGAAGGCGCTTGCCGGCCGACCAGAGCGAGGGCCTGCGCCACGGCCCGCTCCTCGTCGGCCTCGGCGTCGGCAGCGCTGCTCCGGTCCGCGGCGGGCGGGAGCCGGTCCGCGGCGGGCGGGAGCCGGTCCGCGGCGGGCGGGAGCCGGTCCGCGGCGGGCGGGAGCCGGTCCGTGGCCGGGGGCCGGTCCGCGGCGGGCGGGAGCCGGTCCGTAGCGGGCGGGAGCCGGTCCGTGGCCGGGGGCCGGTCCGCGGCGGGCGGGAGCCGGTCCGTAGCGGGCGGGAGCCGGTCCGCGGCGGGCGGGAGCCGGTCCGTGGCCGGGGGCCGGTCGCCGCCGCCGCTGTGGCCCGTCATGGCGTCTCGGCCTCGTCCGCCCATCGGAGGGCGAGCGCGGCGGCCTTCCGGGCGGCCTCGGCCACTGCCTCCGGGCCGCCGCCGTCGCCGCTCGCCTTCGCCGCCGCGTAGCCGACCAGGAAGGTCGTCAGGGGCGCGGCAGGGCGGGCGACGCCGTGGGCGGCGTCACGGGCGAGGTCGAGGAGGACGCCGGTGTCGACGTCGAGTTCGATGCCCAGTTCGTTCTTGACTGCGGTGATCCATTCATCCAGCACGGTCCCATGCTCCCTGATCCGGGCCCGGGCCGAAGCGATGTCCTCCCAGGTGTCGCAGTCAAAGGAGGCCAGAGGGTCCGCCGCCACCCTGGAAAGCTTCAGTTCGTGGGTGAGCAACCGCAGGGGCAGACCCGCCAGGCTGCCGTGCTCGGTGGCGATGAGCGCCAGTTCGCGGCGCAGCGCCTCCGCGCGGTAGACGGCGACCAGCGGCTGGTCCCGGCCGTCCCGGTCGGTGCAGACAGCGCCCTCGGCGTCCCCCTGGCCGGCCGCCTCCAGCAACGCGCCGACCGTGTCCGCTCCCAGGAACGGCAGATCGGCGGAGAGCACGAGTACGCGCTCCGCCGCCGTGTGCCGCACCCCGGCGCCGAGCGCGGCCAACGGGCCACCGCCCTGGGGCTCTTCGCGCGTCCAGGTCACCGCGCGGGCGGTGGGCCGCCGTCCCCCCACCACCACGGTGGCCGCTGCACCGGCGCAGGCGCCGAGAACCCGGTCGAGCAGCGCGCGGCCGCCGACCCGGACCCCCGGTTTGTCGGCACCGCCGAGCCGCTTGGCGGCCCCTCCGGCGAGAACGATGGCGTCATACGCGGTCATGCCCCGAGTATGCGTGCCCCACCGTCCGGTGGATCCTTCCGGTCCACCGGAAGAACCCCCGGACGACGCCGGACCTACAACGTCCGCAGCAGCACCGCCGGCTGTTCCACGCAGTCGGCCACGTAGCGCAGGAAGCCTCCCGCCGTACCGCCGTCGCAGACCCGGTGGTCGAAGGTCAGTGAGAGCTGGACGACCCGCCTCACGGCCAGTTCGCCCTCGTGCACCCACGGCTTGGGGATGATCCGGCCGACGCCGAGCATGGCCGCCTCCGGGTGGTTGATGATCGGCGTCGATCCGTCGACCCCGAACACCCCGTAGTTGTTGAGCGTGAACGTGCCTCCGGTCAGTTCAGCGGGCTTCAGCGTCCCCGTCCGCGCCGCCTCGGTCAGCCGGGCGATCTCCGCCCCGATCGACTCCACGTTGCGCGTCTGCGCGTCCCGGACAACCGGGACGACCAGGCCGCGCTCGGTCTGTGCCGCGAACCCGAGGTGGACCTCCGGCAGCCGCACGATCTCGCGCGCCTCCATGTCCACCGTGGAGTTGAGTTCGGGATACCGGGCCAGGGCCGCCGTACAGATACGGGCGAGCAGGGCGAGCACCGACACCTTGGGACCGGCACCGGAACCGCTGACACCGTTCATCGCCGCTCTGGCCGCCATCAGCTCGGTGGCGTCGGCATCCACCCAGCACGTGGCGTCGGGGATCTCGCGCCGGCTGCGTGCCAGCTTGTCGGCGACAGCGCCCCGTACACCGCGCAAGGGGATCCGTTCGCCGGCAGGACGTGTCGTGAGCCCTGCCGTCACCGCGGGCCGCGCCCCCGGCGTCCCGGCCGGAGCGGCGGCGGGAGCCGGCGTCGCCGACCGGATGGCAGACTCGACGTCGGCGCGCAGGATCAGCCCGTCGGGACCGGATCCCGCGAGCTGCCGCAGATCCAGGTCGTGCTGCCGCGCAAGCTTGCGCACCAGCGGGGAGACGACGGCCACCGGCCCGGGGGCGACGGCGACAACGGCTGCGGCGGGCACCGAAAGGACCTGCGGCCGGACCCGCCGGCGTCGCACCGGCGGCGCCCCGGTCCCGTACCCCACCAGCACATTTCCTGACCCGGACGGTTCCGCGTCGACGGCCGCCTCACCGGAACCCGGCCCCGCGCCGGCACCGGCACCGGCACCGGTCACCGTCTCCGATGGTTCCGCGGTCCCGACGGCGACCGTCAGCAGCGGTGCTCCGACGGGCAGTTCCGTCCCTTCGTCGCCGAACCGTGCGGTCACCACGCCCCCGTACGGGCACGGCACCTCCACCATCGCCTTGGCCGTCTCGACCTCGACGACCGGCTGATCGATGGCGACGACATCGCCGACCTCCACCAGCCAGCGCACGATCTCCGCCTCGGTCAGCCCCTCGCCGAGATCCGGAAGCTTGAATTCGAGTACCTGAGGCATCAGTTCTCCGCCTCCCACTGCAGTCGTGCGACGGCGTCGAGCACCCGGTCCACGCCCGGCAGGTGGTGGCGCTCCTGCATCGGCGGCGGATACGGAATGTCGAAACCGGCGACGCGCAGCACCGGCGCCTCCAGGTGATGGAAACAGCGCTCGGTGATCCGGGCGGCGATCTCGCCGCCCGGGCCGCCGAAGCCGGTGGACTCATGGACGACGACCGCGCGGCCGGTGCGCCGGACGGAGGCGGCGACGGTCTCGTCGTCGAACGGCACCAGCGAGCGCAGGTCGACGACTTCGAGGTCCCAGCCCTCCTCGACGGCGGCCTGCGCCGCCTCCATGCAGACCGGCAGCGACGGCCCGTACGTGATCAGCGTCGCGCTGCGTCCGGGGCGGCGCACGACCGCCCGCCCGATCGGTTCGACGGCGGCCGGCGCCTGCGGCGACCAGTCCGCCTTCGACCAGTAGAGCCGCTTGGGCTCCAGGAAGACCACGGGGTCGTCCGACGCGATCGAGGCCCTCAGCAGCCCGTAGGCGTCCTCGACCGTGGCGGGCGTGACAACGTGGAGACCCGGGGTCGCCATGTAGTACGCCTCCGAGGAGTCGCTGTGGTGCTCGACGCCGCCGATGCCGCCGCCGTACGGAACCCGGACCGTGATCGGGAGCGGCATCGCGCCCCCGGTCCGGTTCCGCATCTTGGCGACGTGGCTGATGAGCTGCTCGAACGCCGGATACGCGAAGGCGTCGAACTGCATCTCGACCACGGGCCGCAGCCCGTACATCGCCATGCCGACGGCTGCCCCGAGGATGCCGGCCTCGGCCAGCGGGGTGTCCGTGCACCGCTCGTCGCCGAACTCCTTCGCCAGGCCGTCGGTGATCCTGAAGACCCCACCGAGCGTCCCGACGTCCTCCCCGAGGACGTGCACCGAGGGATCCTCGGCCATCGAGTCACGCAGCGCGCGCCCGAGTGCCTGCGCCATGGTCGCGGGCTTGGCCTTCGCCGTCCGCTCCCGGGCCGTGGCCGCTGCCGTGGTCATTGCCCTGCACCCCTGTCGTCCGTGCTGTGCTCGTCCTGCTCGGCGTCCAGCTCGACCCGCAGACGGGCCGCCTGCTCGCGCAGTTGTGTCGTCTGCTCCGCGTAGACGTGGGCGAAGAGGTCCATCGGGTCGAGCACCGGGTCCGCGTTCATCCGCTCCCTCAGCTGCGCCGCCATCTGCTCCGCGGCCACGCGTGCCTCCTCGATGCCGTCGTCGCCGAGCAGCCCGCGCCCGGTCAGCTCGCGCTCCAGGAGCTGGACCGGATCGTGGGCCCGCCAGGCCTCGACCTCGCTGTCACCGCGGTAGCGCGTGGCGTCGTCCGCGTTCGTGTGCGCGTCCATGCGGTAGGTGACGGCCTCCACGAGCGTGGGGCCGCCACCGCTCCTCGCCCGCGCCACGGCCTCGGAAAGCACCTGGTGCACGGCGGCCGCGTCGTTCCCGTCAACCAGCCGGCCGGGCATCCCGTACCCCACGGCCTTGTGGGCCAGGGACGGTGCCGCGGTCTGCTTGGCCAGGGGTACGGAGATGGCGAAGCCGTTGTTCTGCACGAGGAAGACGACCGGGGCCCGCCAGACGGCCGCGAAGTTCAGCGCCTCGTGGAAATCGCCCTCGCTGGTGCCGCCGTCACCGACCATGGCGAGCGCCACCACGTCGTCCCCCTTGAGCCGCGCCGCGTGGGCCAGACCCACGGCATGCGGCAACTGGGTGGCGAGCGGGGTGCACAGGGGGGCGATGCGGTGCTCGCGCGGGTCGTACCCGGTGTGCCGGTCGCCGCGCAGCAGGGTCAGGGCCTCGACCGGGTCCAGCCCCCGCGCCACGGCAGCGAGGGTGTCGCGGTAGCTGGGGAACAGCCAGTCCCGCTCCTCCAGCACCAGGGCGGCCGCGATCTCGCAGGCCTCCTGCCCGGTGCTCGACGGATAGACGGCGAGCCGGCCCTGCTTGGTGAGGGCGGTCGCCTGTGCGTTGTACCGCCGGCCGCGCACGAGCTCGGCGTAGAGCCGCAGCAGCAGCTCGGGATCTGCGTCGGCCACGGCGTCCGTACCGAGCACGCGGTACGGCGCGGGGTCCGGGAGCAGGGGCGCGGGATCGGTGAGCGGCTTCCAGGCCGGGGGCGGCGTGGGCCGGTAGGCGGCCGCGCCGGGCAGCTCTTGGACCGTCATGACAGGCACCTCCTGGCGTCGAGGGGTATCGAGCGACATCTGCGGCACGGGGGGGGTGCCCGGTGCCGAGGGGTGTTGATATATGTCGAAATAACCAAAGCCGTGCGAGGCGCGCATGTGGTGCGTCTCACCTACCGATTGTTCGGTCGCGAGCGCATTTTGGCTACAGGCACCGTCAGCCTGTGGACAAACGGTTCTCCACAGCCTGGGATGGGAACAGGTCGTCCAGGACGGGGAGGCACGGGAACATGGCAGCTGAACAAATGGCCGACGGGGGCGAGGAGCCCGGCCGGATCCCCCCGGCACGCCCGCTCGACTCCATCGACCGCGCCATCCTCCGACTGCTCCAGACGGACGGCCGCGCCTCGATACGGTCGGTGGCCGACCGCGTCCACGTATCGCGGGCCAACGCGTACGCCCGGATCAACCGGCTCATCGAGGACGGCGTGATCCGCGGCTTCAGCGCACGGGTGGACCATGAGCGGGCGGGGCAGGGCGCCTCCGCGTACATCACGCTCAAGATCGTGCAGAACTCCTGGCGCACCGTGCGGGAGCAGCTCCAGGCGTTGCCCGGGGCCACGCACATCGCGCTGGTCAGCGGCGATTTCGATGTCCTGCTGCTGGTGCACACCCCGGACAACCGGTCACTGCGCGAGCTGGTCCTCACCAGGATCCAGGCCATTGAGGAGGTCCTGTCCACGCGCACCCTGCTGGTGTTCGAGGAGACGGACCTGGCCCCGGGCTCCGACCGGCCCGCAGAACTCACCTGAGCAGGGCCGCCCCGGCCGGGGTCGACGAGGTCAGCGGCTGAACTTCATCGGGCAACGGGGTCAGCGGCTGAACTTCATCGGGCAACGGGGTCAGCGGCTGAACTTCATCGGGCAACGGGGTCAGCGGCTGGACTTCATGCCTTCGAAAGCCAGCTGTACGACGGTGTCGGCGAGCCGCTCCCCCTCCGCGCCGCCGTCCGCCAGCGGCCGGAACCACTCCACGAGCGAGTTGACCATCCCGAACAGCAGCCGCGTCGCAAGCCGTATGTCGACGTCGGAGCGGAGGTCGCCGTCCGCGACCGCCGCCTTGAGCAGGTCGGCCACGCGCTGGTCGAACTCGCGCCGCCGCTCCAGGGCCCAGCGCTCGGTCTTCGTGTTGCCCCGCACGCGCAGCAGCAGCGTGACGTAGGGCAGTTCGGCTATCAGCACCTCGACGGTGCGACGCGTGACGTATTCGACGCGCTCGATCGCACGGCCCCGGGTCGCGCCCGGCTCGTCGAGGATGCCGAAGAGTCCGTCCAGCGCCCGGCTCACCGCACGTCGCAGCAGCTCTTCCTTACCGGCGACATGGTGGTAGATGGACGATTTCGAGATGCCCGCCGCCTTCGACAGGTGCTCCATCGACGTGCCGTCGTAGCCGCGCTCGTTGAAGACACGGACAGCGACGGCGAGCAGAGTCTCCGGGGTGTACGTGTCCCGCTTGGCCGTGGTCATGCCCGCGATCCTCCCCTACCAGTCGGACCGACCTTCAAATGGGGGCGGTCTTGTCCACAGGTTTCGCGGGCCCTCTTGTCCCGACCGATCGTTCGGTTACTCTAACTCTGTCCGCCCGTCCCTGCCCAGCTCGATGAGGAGTTGGTCCGTCATGGCCGCCGAGCTCTCCCCGCACCTGCTGTCCGAGAAGCACCGTCCCACGCTCGACCGGGCCCTCGACGCGATCCGCACGCGTGCCTACTGGTCGCCGCATCCCGAGCACCCGAAGGCGTACGGCGAGGGCGGCGCGCCCGGCAGCCTGGGCGCCGCCGAGGGCAAGGCCGCCTTCGACGCCGTGCTGCACACCCGCCTCGACCTGGACCAGCCGGGAACGGACGGCTGGACGGGCGGCGAGATCTCTCCGTACGGTCCGGAGCTGGCCGTCGAGTATCCCCACGCCGACCTCGACGTACTGCTTCCGGCGATGCGCGCGGGCATCCCCGCCTGGCGCGAGGCCGGCCCGGAGACCCGGGCCCTGGTCTGCCTGGAGATCCTGGCGCGGATCAGCGCCCGCACCCATGAATTCGGCCACGCGGTGATGCACACCAGCGGGCAGGCCTTCATGATGGCGTTCCAGGCCGGCGGCCCGCACGCCCAGGACCGCGGCCTGGAGGCTGTGGCGTACGCGTACGAGGAGCAGACGCGCGCGCCCCGAAGCGCCGACTGGTCCAAGCCGCAGGGCAAGCGCGACCCGATCGACCTGCACAAGACGTTCACCGCGGCCGGACGCGGCATCTCGCTGCTGATCGGCTGCAACACCTTCCCCACGTGGAACGGCTACCCGGGCCTCTTCGCCTCCCTCGCCACCGGCAACCCGGTCCTGGTCAAGCCGCACCCCCGGGCGGTGCTCCCGCTGGCCCTCACCGTTCAGCTGGCGCGCGAGGTGCTCACCGAAGCGGGCTTCGACCCCAACCTGGTCGCCCTGGCCGCCGAGCGTCCGGGCGAGGGCATCGCCAAGACCCTGGCGGTCCGCCCGGAGATCAGGATCATCGACTACACCGGCTCCACCGCGTTCGGTGACTGGCTGGAGGCCAACGCCCGCCAGGCGCAGGTGTACACGGAGAAGGCCGGGGTCAACACGATCGTCCTCGACTCCACGGACGACTACCGCGGCATGCTGGCCAACCTGGCGTTCTCGCTCTCCCTGTACAGCGGCCAGATGTGCACCACCCCGCAGAATCTCCTGATCCCCCGGGACGGCATCACGACGGACGTCGGCGACAAGTCGTACGACGACGTGGTCACCGACATCGCCGCTGCCGTCACCGGCCTCCTGGGTGACGACGCCAGGGCCAACGGCCTGCTCGGCGCCCTGGTCAACCCGGACGTGAAGGCACGCCTGGAGTCGGCCGCCCAGCTGGGCGAGGCCGCTCTGCCCTCGCGCGAGGTGACCCATCCCGACTTCCCCGAAGCGGTCGTGCGTACGCCGCTGATCGTCAAGCTCGACGGCAGCAAGCCGGACGACGATTCGCCCTATCTGTCGGAGTGCTTCGGCCCGGTCTCGTTCGCGGTCGCGGTCGATTCGACGGCGGAGGCTGTGGAACTGCTGCGCCGCACCATCCGCGACAAGGGGGCGATGACGGTCGGCGCCTACACCACCTCACCGGAGGTGGAACGCGCGATGGAGGACGTCTGTCTGGACGAGTCGGCCCAGCTGTCCCTGAATCTGACCGGCGGGGTGTACGTCAACCAGACGGCGGCGTTCTCCGACTTCCACGGCTCGGGGGGCAACCCGGCGGCGAACGCGGCACTGTGCGACGGCGCTTTCGTCTCCAACCGCTTCCGCACCGTGGAAGTCCGCCGCCAGCGCTGAAACGGAACCACTCCGGCAGACCCAGGCCTCTCCGGCGGGGGCCAGCCCTCCGACCCCGGGCACAGGCTCTCTCCGGCGGGGGCCAGCCCTCCGACCCCGGGCACAGGCTCTCTCCGGCGGGGGCCAGCCCTCCGACCCCGGGCACAGGCTCTCTCCGGCGGGGGCCAGCCCTCCGACCCCGGGCACAGGCTCTCTCCGGCGGGGGCCAGCCCTCCGACCCCGGGCACAGGCTCTCTCCGGCGGGGGCCAGCCCTCCGGCCCCGGGCACAGGATCTCTCCGGCGGGG
>NZ_JBITIE010000020.1:199677-204586 GCF_044458665.1 Streptomyces sp. NPDC050422 | reverse complement strand
GCTCCGGGCGGACGGCACCCACGCCGAACATTTAGTGGAATGTTAAACCATCGATGCGTGTTGAGGCGTGTGGATACGTACGGGTGCGGCCCGGCCGCCTCGCGTGATACTTCACAGGGCATGACCGACCTCGTCACAGCACGCCTGCGCCTGAGCCCGATGACCGTTGCCGAAGCCGGGCAGGTGGCGGCGGGCAGGCCCGCCGACGGCGCGCGCTGGGCTCCCGGCTATCCCTCACCGGGTGAGATGAGGGCGGCCCAGCGGTTCCTGGAGACCTGCGCCGGCACCGGTGATCCGAGTCCCTACGGTTCGTACGGGATACGGCGCCTCGAGGACGGGCTGATGATCGGCGGAGCCGGGTTTCACGGGGCGCCCGACGAGAACGGGCACGTCACGATCGGCTACGGACTCGTGGAATCGGCTTGGGGCATGGGATACGCCTCCGAGGCGCTTCGCGCGCTACTTCGGTTCACCCGCGACCAGGGCATCGCCTGTGTGCACGGGGACACCGACCTCGACAACACCGCCTCCCAGCGCGTCATGGCCGCGGCGGGCATGCGTCTCGTGAAGGAGGACGCCCTGCTGAAGCACTACCGGATCGACTGGGACGAACCCGCCGCCCACGAGTGAGGGCGGCTTCCGTACGTGGCAGCGCCCCGCCGGGATCTCGGCGGATTCTAAGGATCGTCGCAACACGTGATCGCCGTTGCGTGATGGCGAGCAGTCTAGACAGCCGCTCGGCCGGGCATCCCGGCCGAGCGGCTGTCGGTCGTTCCAGGCCGGGTGCCCCGGTCCGCTCATGTTTGTCTCGGCTGTGGTTTCGCAGGCGACCGAGGGGCTGATGGACTCAAGCCATGACGAGATTACTGCCCCGCATCATGCGAGCACTTGAGCAGTTCCATGCCACCCACCCCTGGGACCACAACGCCCACTATCACCGGTGGATCCTGCGCCAGCTGCCCAGACGTCTCGACAGGGTTCTGGACGTCGGATCAGGAAGCGGTGAGCTCGCCAGGCTCCTGGCCTCACGGACCGGAGCAGTGCACGGCATCGACGTTGACCCCGCAATCATCGATCGCGCGCGGGAGCTCACAGAGCCCGCCGGCCCGGTGACCTTCACAGTCGGAGACGCGTTGAAGGAGGTGCCACCTGGCCCCTACGACGTCATCACATGTGTCGCCACCATCCACCACATGCCGTTCAGCGACGCCCTCACCTGCTTCCGCCAGCACCTGTCGCCCGACGGAACCCTGGCCGTCGTCGGCGTCTATCGCCCGCAGTATTGGAGCGATTACTTGATCGACGCCGTGGCCCTTCCGGTGAACGTCGCCATGGCCTGGATCAAGAACAGGGGCCGCAAGGCGCCGCGACCAGCCTCAATGACCGCCCCGACCCGACCGGCGACCATGACCTTTGCAGACATCGTTCGCGACGCCCACCAGGCGCTACCCGGTGCACGGCTGCACCGACGACTGTTCTGGCGCTACACGCTGGTCTGGCACCGGCACTAGGAGGTCGACCTCAAGGCTTGCTCTGGGGCCAAAGGCACCGCGCGGAAGGCCCCTTGTGCTGTCAAAACTCCTGGACCCATCAGATTCTGCAGACGCTCGGCTGGGGTTTCCCAGCCGAGCGTTTTGCGTGGGCGGCTGTTGAGTTCGGCGGCAACCGCGTCCAGGTGCTCGCGGGTGTGGATCGCCAGGCTGGTGCCCTTGGGGAAGTACTGCCGCAGGAGGCCGTTTGTGTTCTCGTTGGAGCCGCGCTGCCAGGGGCTGGCCGGGTTGCAGAAGTAGACCGGGATGTTCGTGGCCAGGGTGAATGCCCTGTGGAAGGCCATCTCTGAGCCCTGGTCCCAGGTCAGGGACCGCCGCAGGTGAGGCGGAAGCGTCATGACCGTTTCGACGAGGGCGTCGCGTGTGCTGGCCGCGCTGTGGTCGATGGGCAGGTGGGCGAGCATCACGTAGCGCGTGGTGCGTTCGACGAGCGTGCCGATCGCTGATTTGCCGTCCATGCCAATGATGAGGTCGCCCTCCCAGTGGCCAGGGACGGCCCGGTCCGCAGCTTCGGCGGGTCTGTCGCTGATCATCACCATGTGCGGGATGTTGCGGGGCAAGCGCTTGTAGGACTGGCGGTGCGGCCGGCGCCGGGTCCGGCCGGTCCGCAGCGCCTTGGTCAGTTCACGGCGGAGTTCGCCGCGGCCTTGGACGTAGAGGGCTTGGTAGATCGTCTCGTGGGCCACGTGCATCTCCGGCCGGTCGGGGAAGAGCCTGCGCAGAGCGTGACAGATCTGTTCAGGGCTCCACCGGATGGCGAGGTGGTACTGGATGAACTCACGTAGTTCCGGGTTCTGGCCGATCTTCCCGGGCTTGGGGCGGGGACGGCGCTGTTCGGCGCGGCGGTGTGCGGCGTGGGGCCGGTAGGTCCACTGAGTGCCTCGCCACAGGGCGCCGTTGCGGCGCATCTCTCGACTGATGGTGGACGGGCTGCGGCCCAGCTCTGAGGCGATGGTGCGGATCGGCACCTTCTCCCGCAGCCGGTCGGCTATGTGGATGCGGTCCTCTTCGGGCAGATACCTGGATGGGCCGGAAGAAGCCGAAGCCGCCATGTGGATTGGAGGCTTCGGCTTCCCGCTGTTCGGCGTGTGCCAGCCGTTGCGCCATCTCTTGCCGGTCCGCCGGTTGATACCGAGGATCCGGCAGGCTTCCGTGTTGCTGTAGCCCTGCTTCATGAGATGGGAGTATGCCTCCCGCTCACGAGTCAGACGGTGGCTCCCCTGGGGCCCTCGGTTCTCTCGAATCTTGAAGTCCATCGCATCCCCTGAACTGGGGTGTTGCGACGACCACTAGAACTCAAGCTCCCCGGCGGGGCTCTGTGCGTGCCACCGGTGTGACGTACGCCGTCCTGCCGCGCACGTCACACCGTTGCGGGCCCGCCTGCCGGGCCCCGGTTGCGCCCGGACTCAGCTCGCGACGGTGGCCGGCCGGTTCGTCCGGCCGTCCGTGGCCGTGGCCGGTCCCGGCACCAGCAGGCGTTCGGTGAGATAGCCGAAGACCAGTCCGAAGGTGGTCCAGAGCGTGACCTGCACCGCGAGGGTGGCCAGCCTGAACTCCCAGAGCAGAGAAGCCGGGAAGTCCTTTCCGACCTCGTTGAACGAGGGCAGGAAGGCGTAGGCGAGGCCGGTCACCAGCACGTAGCCGGAAGCCGCGGCGATCGTGGCGTTCCAGTTGCCCAGGCGCGGAGCGAGCCGCCTGCCGAGGACGACCGCGGCCACGGCCAGCAGAACGCTGAGCGCGACCATCAGGAAGAACAACGCGGTGCGCCGGCCGATGGTGTCCGGGTCACCGACCGCCGGTGGGTTCGCCGGGTACTTGAGGAACGGCACGACGTACACGGTCAGCAGGGCCGCCCCCGCGATCAGCGCAGCCGTCGCCCGGGGGCCGAAGCGGCCCATCCGGCCGAGGGCGTAACAGAAGACGAGTGCGGCGATGCCGCCGACGGCGACGCCGAAGACGAGCACACCGGTGGCGAGGCCGCCGGTGGACTGCATGCCGCGGCTGACGAGTTCCGCGGCGCCGCCGTGGTCATGGGTGTGTGACTCCTCGATGGCGATGGCCGCATCGACGCGGGACTCGCCGAGGAAGTAGGCCACCACCAGTGCGAGCGCACCCGCGACGAGGCCGGCCAGCATGCCGCGGACCAGCAGGGCTCTGACAGATATGGAGTTCATGAGGGATTCCCCTGGGGCAGCCGGATGGATCAGTGGCAGGGGAAACCGAGGAGGTGACGTCCGTCGTGGACCCACTCGTGCACGCCTTCGCCCGAGATGAGCGCGGTGGCGCCCTGCTCCGCGCCGACGAAGTACAGCAGGATCAGCATGAGGACGCCGAAGAAGACCGCCCAAGGGGCGATGGCCTTCAGCGAGATGGGGGTGATGGCGGGTGTGACCGTGGCGGGGGCAGCAGTCTGTGCCATGGCAGAACCTCCTGAGGGAACACGCGTCCCGATCGTGGTGCCTGAGACGAGGGCGCTGGGTCTGACTTCCCGTACGGGTACGGGTTCACAGTGGCGCGACCGTGCCGGATTCTCACCGGACTTCCGTCACACCCTCGTCGTGTCGTCGCGACCATACCGCCTGGGCGAGAGAGCCGCCATGGTGCCCGCGGGCAGTCCGGCAGGCCCCGGATGCCATGGTGTGCTGGGCCAAGTGGCCACAGTTCAGGGAGTTGAGAGCGGGCATGACGGTACGGGTGATGTTGATCTCACCGGGGATGAACGCCGCGCTGCGCGAGGCCCGGTTCGGCGGTGACGCACCCCTCGACGACTCCGGGCTCCGAGCGGCCCGGGCCGCCGCTTCCGCCGGCTCGGTCCCGTCCGCGGAACGGTGGCTGCGCGGCCCCTCGGAACGCTGCACGCTCACCGCGGAGGCGCTCGGGCTTCGCACGGATCACGAACACGCCCTGAGGGACTGGGAGTTGGGCCGCTGGTCCGGCGCGCGGCTGTCCGAGGTAGGCGCGGACGAGCCCGACTCAGTGGCGGCCTGGCTGGCGGATCCGTCCGCCGCTCCGCACGGGGGCGAGTCGCTGCTGGAACTGGGCGACCGAGTCGGCGCATGGCTCGACGCGCTGCACGGCGGCGATGCCGGCCGGGTCCTGGGAGTAGCCGAGCCTGCCGTGATCCGTGCCGCGGTCGTCCATGCGCTGGCCCTCCCGCGGCAGGCGTTCTGGCGACTGGACGTGGCCCCGCTGACCCTGACGGAGCTCAGTGGCAGGTCGGGGCGGTGGAACCTGGGCTGCGGCCGGACGCTCGTACCGGAGACGAAGGGCGGATGACCAGCGCGGGGGCGGGGCAGCAGTGCGGGGCGGTGCGGGCGTCGCACTCGTACGGTGGGCGGGGCAGGCGTCACACGCGCACG
>NZ_JBITIE010000020.1:45245-199584 GCF_044458665.1 Streptomyces sp. NPDC050422 | reverse complement strand
GCGCACGGTGGGCGGGGCAGGCGTCACACGCGCACGGTGGGCGGGGCAGGCGTCACACGCGCACGGTGGGCGGGGCAGGCGTCACACGCGCACGGTGGGCGGGGCAGGCGTCACACGCGCACGGTGGCTACAAGCGCCTCGACGCCGGTGCCCCGCCCCCGCGTTCCCCGTTGAGTCTCGTGTCCAGGGTGATGGCGGCGTCGATCAGCGCCAGGTGCGTGAACGCCTGCGGGAAGTTCCCCAACTGCCGTCCGGTCAGGCCGATCTCCTCCGAGTACAGGCCCAGGTGGTTGGCGTAGGTGAGCATCTTCTCCAGCACGAGCCTGGCCAGGTCGGTGCGTCCGGCCCGCGCCAGGGCGTCGACGTACATGAACGTGCACAGCGAGAACGTTCCCTCGGAGCCGCGCAGCCCGTCCGGTGACGCCTCGGGGTTGTAGCGGTAGACCAGGCTGTCGCTGACCAGCTCGCGCTCCATCGCGTCCAGCGTGGACTTCCACATCGGATCGTCCGGCATGATGAAGCCGACCGTCGGCATGCGCAGCAGCGACGAGTCGAGTACGTCGTCGCCGTAATGCTGCACGAAGGCCTGCTTCTTCGGGTCCCATCCCCGGCTGAACACCTGCCGGTAGATCGCGTCACGGGCTTCCAGCCAGCGGCCGCGGGCAGCGGGGCGGCCGTCGTCGTAGGCGATCCGGACGGCTCGGTCGAAGGCGACCCAGGACATCACGCGGCCGTAGGTGAAGTCCTTCCGGCCTCCGCGGGTCTCCCACAGTCCTTCTCCGGGCCGGTCCCAGTTCTCCACCAGCCAGTCGAGGAGGGTGTGCAGCGCGGTCCAGCCCCGGTGGTCGAGGTGCATGCCGTGCTGGTGCGCGAAGTAGATGCTGTCGAACGCCTCACCGTAGATGTCAAGTTGCAGTTGGCCCGCCGCTCCGTTGCCGATGCGGACCGGGGCGGAGCCGCCGTACCCCTCCCAGTGATCCAGGGTCTCCTCGGCCAGGTCACTGGAGCCGTCGACGCGGTACATGATGTTCAGCGGTCCGGTGCCGCCCGTTTGGCCGGCCTCCTCCTTCACCCGGTCGTGCAGCCAGCTGATGAACGCCGTCGCTTCTTCCCTGAACCCCAGGCCCAGCAAGGCGTACACGGAGAACGACGCGTCACGGATCCAGGTGAACCGGTAGTCCCAGTTGCGCTCTCCGCCCAACTGCTCGGGCAGGCCCGCCGTGGGGGCGGCCACCAGCGCGCCGGTGGGCGCGTAGGTCATGAGCTTCAGCGTCACGGCCGAACGTTCCACCGCCTCCCGCCACCGGCCCGCGTAGGTGGAACGGCCCAGCCAGGAGCGCCAGAACCGGACGGTGTCGTCGAAGAGTTGGCCGAACTCGGCGACGGGGACCTCACGCGGCGGCCCGCCGGGGGCCGACTCCATGACCAGACCTCGCTGCTGCCCCGCCCGCAGGGTGAGGGTGAAGCGCAGGTCGTTGTCGTCCGGGGTGATGTTCAGCAGCCGCTCGTCCCTCGGTTCCCGGACGGCATGGACGGCGAGGTCCATGTCCTTCGAAGTGAACAGGACCCCGTGCTCCGTGAGGTGCAGCTCGTGCGGCTGACGGCCGTAGTCGAAGCGTGGAGCGATCTCCCCCTCGAACGTCATGCTGCCCCGGACACAGCGCAGCATCCGGACCAGACGGTGCCGGTCCGTCGCCGTCGCGCCGGTGACCGGCATGAAGTCGACCACCTCGCCGGTTCCGGCCTCGGTCATGAAGCGCGTCACCAGCACGGCGGTGTCCGGGTGGTAGAGCTGCTTACTGGTGTACGTCCCCGAGGCCGGCCTGAGGGTGAAGTGGCCGCCCTTCCGCCGGTCGAGCAGTGCGCCGAAGATGCTGGGCGAATCGAAGCGCGGGCAGCAGAACCAGTCGATCGTCGCGTCGGTGGACACGAGGGCCGCGGTCTGCAGATCACCGATGAGACCATGGTTCTCGATTAGGGGGTATTCATCCATTTCGCACCCCTTTCGACGCCGATGGCTCATCGTATGCCGCCCGCGCCGCCCCGTCCTGGCGAGACGGCCGGGCCCGTGGGGTGGGGCGGCGCCGCGGGCCCGTGCGGTCCGGCCAACGCCACCGGAAAGATCCTCAAGCGCGAGCTCAGGGATGCGAACGGTCGCGTGAGCGAGGCAGTTCGAAGAGCACGCAGCTCAGCAGGTCCGAGCCACGAGAGCGTCCTCCAGCTGCAGTCGGTGACCGTGGAACGGCGCCGCCCGGAATGGCGACTTGCCCGCATTCCAGCCGTTCATCGCAGGCAAGTCACTGCCATGGCGAGGACTTGCCGCCATCAGCCCTTCACGTCGTGCGTTCCGCACAGATAGACCGATGACATGTTCTCCCCCTTTCGCTCCTCCGCCTTCCGGCGCAGACGCCGGCAACTGCTCTCGGTTGCTGTCGCGGTGCCGCTGATGGCGTCGGGCCTCGCAGCTCTGCAGGCGCCCGCACAGGCCGTCCCGAGCAGACCCACCGTTCCCGCCAGACCCACGGCAACCACAAGGTCACCCTGGTCACCGGCGACGTCGTCACCGTCACCACCATGGCCGACGGCAAACAGACCGCCGATGTCGACCGACCGGACAACGCCGTCGGCGGCGTGAGGATCCAGGAGATCCAGGGCGACCTGCTCGTAGTCCCGGACGAGGCGGCACCGCTGCTGGGCGCCGGCAAGCTCGACCGCCGGCTGTTCAACGTCACCGACCTGATCGAGATGGGGTACGACGACGCGAAGTCGGCCGCGGTGCCGCTGATCGCGACGTACACCCAGTCGAGGAGCCGCTCGGCCGCCGAGCCGACGGCGCCCCGCGGCAGCAAACTGACCCGCAGGCTCAGCGGCATCCACGGCGCCGCGCTCAGAACCGAGAAGAGGCAGGCCCACACCTTCTGGACCGCCGTCGCGCCGCAGGGCGGAACGACGCTGGGTGCGGGGGTCGCGAAGCTGTGGCTCGACGGCCGCGTGAAGGTCAACCTGAAGGACAGCGTGCCGCTGATCGGTGCGCCCGAGGCGTGGGCGGCCGGGTACACCGGCAAGGGCGTCAAGGTCGCGGTGCTCGACACCGGAATCGACGTCAACCACCCCGACTTCGCCGGCCTGATCGACGGCACGGTCAGCTTCGTGCCGGGTGAGGCCGTCACCGACGTCAACGGGCATGGCACCCATGTGGCCGGCACGGTCGTCGGTTCGGGCGCCGCCTCCGGAGGCGACAACAAGGGCGTCGCCCCCGGCGCCGACCTGTTCGTCGGCAAGGTGCTCGGCGGCGTGGAGGGCTACGGCCAGGACTCCTGGGCCATGGCCGGCATGCAGTGGGCCGCCGAATCCGGTGCCGACGTCGTCAACATGAGCCTCGGGGACTCCTATCCGACGGACGGCAGCGACCCGATGTCGCTGACGGTGGACGCGCTGTCCGCGCAGTACGGCACGCTGTTCGTCATCGCCGCGGGCAACGCCGGCCCGGAGACCGTCTCGGCGCCGGGCGTGGCCGCCTCCGCGCTGACCGTGGCCGCGACGGACAAGGAGGACCGGCTCGCGTCCTTCTCCAGCACCGGCCCACTGGCCTACTCCGGCGGCATGAAGCCGGACATCGCGGCGCCCTGCGTGGACATCACCGCAGCCCGTTCACAGGAGATGACCGACGGCGGCGAGGGCCTCTACCGCACCCTCAGCGGAACCTCGATGGCCACCCCGCACGTGGTCGGTGCGGCGGCGATCCTGGCCCAGCAGCACCCTGACTGGACCGGCGCGCAGCTCAAGGAACATCTGATGAGCACGGCGAAGGGCCTGGACGACGGGTACTCGCCGTACGAGGTCGGCACCGGCCGGGTCGACGTGGCCGCCGCCGTGCACACGACGGTGCGCGCCACCGGATCGCTCTTCTTCGGCAACCACACCTGGCCGCATGAGCCGAGCGACGTCGCCGTCACGAAGGACCTGACGTTCACCAACACCGGTCCCGCCGACGTCAGGCTGAACCTGGCGCTCACCGACGACGGCGGCCCGTTCACGCTGGGAGCCACGACGGTGACCGTCCCGGTGGGTGGCACCGCCACCGTCCCGGTGACCGGTGACCCGCGATCCGCCCCGGCCGGCACGTCGGCTACGTCATCGGTACCGATGCGACCACCGGGAAGCCGGTGACCCGCACCTCCGTGGCTCTGCTCAAGGAGGAGGAGCGCTACGACCTGAACATCAAACTGGGCGGGCGGGACGGCAAACCCGCCGCAGAGTGGGTCACGGTCAACCTCGCGGGCGACTCCTGGCCCTGGAACGTGTACGTCGAGGGCTCGACCACCATGCGCATGGCACCCGGCCTGTACACGGTCGCGGCGTACGTCGACGTGACCGGTGAAAGGTCGGACCGCTCGGGCCTGGCCGTGCTGGTCGACCCGGAGACCGTGCTCAAGGACGGCTCAGCCGACGTGGTACTCGACGCGCGCACGTCGCACCTGTTGCAGACCGATGCGCCGCAGCGCACCGAGGACCGCCAGCGCAAGGTCGACTTCAACGTCCACTACAAGGGCTTCGACCCGTACATGGACTACCGCAGCGCGTACGTGGTGCCGCCGGCGTACGACGACGTCTACGTCGCCCCGACGGAACCCATGAAGCAGGGCGAGTTCATGCTGATCACCCGCTGGCGCAAGGGTGAGCCGCAGCTCGGCCTGAGCACGTTGGGCGGTCGGCTCCGCTTCGAGGCGACGGTGCAGGCAGGCAGCGCCCTGGGCACCGCCACGGACACGCTGAACGCCGTCTACGGGTGCAACGGCGCGGCGACCGCGTACGAGAAGATCCACGCCAGGGGCAAGGTCGTCGTCATCAGGCGGAGCGACGAGGTCTCGCCGCAGGAGCGCACCGGGGCCGCGGTCGCAGCCGGTGCGAAGGCGCTGATCGTGGTCAACGACGGTGTAGGCGGGCTGACGGAGTACGTCGGCGAGTCGAGCATCCCGGTCGCCACCGTGCACCGCGACGCGGGCAAGGCCCTCATCGCGACGGCCGAGGCAGGCAACTTCGAACTGACCGTGAAGCAGACCGAGTACACGCCGTTCGTCTACGACCTGACCCGGGACTACCCCGGACAGGTGCCGGACCGGGCCCTGGTCGACAAGCCGTCCCAGCGGGACCTCGCCCGGATCGACGCCCGCTACTACGCGACAAGCTGATCCACGACAACCCGGTCAGTGGAGACATGCAGTGGGTGGAGGTGCCGGCCGGCAGCCTTCCCTACCGCGCCGTCTTCGACGCGGAGCGGCCCGGTGACGCCTTCCGGCTGTCGACACACACCCACACCGAGTGGACGTTCATGGACTGACCGATCCGACGGCCGCGACGCAGCTCGGCCTGTCGCCGCGCACGCTGCACCGGCGCCTGCGCCGCCTCATGGACCTGGCCGGAGTCCGGACCCGGATGCAGCTCGGCGGCCATGCCGTCCGGCACGGCTGGGTGGAAACGCGGTCGGCGCGCCCCGCCCCCACGCGCCCGGACGTGGCATGAGGCCGTCTCTCTCGGCGTCCTCCGCTACCCGCGATACGTCTCCAGCAGCCGGAGCCAGATCTCGCTGATCGTCGGGTACGCGGGGACCGCGTGCCAGAGGCGGTCGAGGGGGACCTCTCCCGCGACCGCGATGGTCGCCGAGTGCAGCAGTTCGCCGATGCCCGGGCCCACGAAGGTGACGCCGAGCAGGATCTCCCGGTCCAGGTCGACGATCATGCGGGCCCGGCCCCGGTAGCCGTCCGCGTACAGGCCGGAGCCGGCGACGGCGGCGAGGTCGTGGTCGACGGCCCGGACCCGGTGACCGGCCTGCTCCGCCTCGGCGAGGGTGAGGCCGACCGAGGCGGCCTCCGGGTCGGTGAAGACGACCTGGGGGACGGCCGCGTGGTCGGCGGTGGCCGCGTGGGCGCCCCAGCGGTCCGTCTCCAGAGGCGGCTCGCCCTGGGCCCGGGCGGCGATAGCCGCGCCCGCGATGCGGGCCTGGTACTTGCCCTGGTGGGTCAGGAGGGCCCGGTGGTTGACATCGCCGACGGCGTAGAGCCACGGGGTCCCCTCGACCCGGCAGCTGTCGTCGACGGTGAGCCAGGACCCCGGCTTCAGGCCGACGGTCTCCAGGCCCAGGTCGTCGGTGCGCGGGGCACGGCCGGTGGCGAAGAGGATCTCGTCGGCCTCGATCCGTTCGCCGTTGTCGAGTTCCACGGTGACCGGTCCGTCGGGTGCGGAGCGCTGTACGGAGGTGACCGAGACGCCCGTACGGAGGTCGACCTCCGCGGCGGTCAGCGCATCGGCGACGAGCTCACCGGCGAACGGCTCCATGCGGGGCAGGAGCCCCTTTCCGCGGACCAGCATGGTGATGTCGGCTCCCAGGGCGCCCCAGACCGTGGCCATCTCCACGCCGACCACTCCCCCGCCGACGACGACGAGACGGCGGGGCACCTCCTTGGCGCTCGTCGCCTCCCGGCTGGTCCAGGGACGGGCGTCGGCGATGCCCGGCAGGTCGGGGACGACGGCGCGGCTGCCCGTGCAGACCGCCACCGCGTGGCGGGCGGTGAGCCGGTGCTCCGTGCCGTCGGGCGCCGTGACGGTGACGGCCTTCGGGCCGGTCAGCCGGCCGTGACCGCGCAGAACATCGGCTCCGATCCCCTCCAGCCAGGCGACCTGGCCGTCGTCCTTCCAGTGCGAGGCGTACGTGTCGCGGTGCGCGAGAACGGCGGCGGTGTCGAGCGGCCCCTGGACGGCGGCGGCGAGGCCCGGGACGCGGCGTGCGTCGGCGCGGGCGACGACGGGGCGCAGCAGGGCCTTGCTGGGCATGCAGGCCCAGTACGAGCATTCGCCACCGACCAGTTCGGACTCCACGATCGCGGCGGTCAGCCCGGCGGCCCGGGCGCGGTCGGCCACGTTCTCCCCCACCGGGCCCGCACCGATGACCACGACGTCGTACGCGACAGGCTCCACAGCATGTGTCATGGCCCCATTCTGGTCATGGGTGTGCACGGCGGCCACATGGGCAGGCGGAATAGCGCAAGCACAGGCACCGTTGTCCCGGACACGTCGATACGGGCACAGGAAGAGGTAGCACAGCATGAGCACCGTAGAGCTCACCAAGGAAAACTTCGATGAGGTCGTCAGCGAGAACGAGTTCGTCCTGATCGACTTCTGGGCTTCCTGGTGCGGCCCGTGTCGGCAGTTCGCACCGGTCTACGACTCGGCGTCCGAGCGTCACGCGGACCTGGTCTTCGCCAAGGTCGACACCGAGGCGCAGCAGGAGCTGGCGGCGGCCTTCGAGATCCGGTCCATCCCGACGCTGATGATCGTCCGGGACAACGTGGCCGTCTTCTCGCAGCCGGGCGCGCTGCCCGCGGAGGCCCTGGAGGACGTGATCGGTCAGGCCAGGAAGCTGGACATGGACGAGGTCCGCAAGTCCGTCGAGGAACAGCAGAAGGAGCAGAAGTAGGCGAGGCCCGGGGCACGCGTACGTCAGGGCCCGGCCGGTGACGGCCGGGCCCTGACTGCTGCGGTGCCGGGAAACGTGCGGCTCAGCCGTCCACGTGCCGCTCCGAGACACGGACCGATAGTCCGTAGTCGAGCTCCGATCCGTCGATGAGCAGGGCCTCGACGGTGTGTGTCGCGGGGTCGATGTCCGCCACCATCCCGTCACCGGCGTAGCGGGGGTATCCCGACTCGCCCGTCTCCCCCGTGGCCGCCACGACCGCCGAGCGGATGGCGACGCCGGGCGGTGGGCTCCCGACAGCGCGACTGCCGGAGCTCTCCCGGGCCGCGTCCTTCGTGTCCGGGTCCTCGGCATCGGCGCTGGTGTCGGTGTTGGCGCTGGTGTTGGCGCTGGTGTTGGCGCTGGCATCGGGGGTGGCGTTGGCGTTGGCGTCCGTGGAACCGGAATCCCCGGCCCCGGACGACTTCGTGCTCTTCGTGTCGGCCGTTTTCGTACCGGCTGCGTTGTCCGCCGTGCCCTTGACGTCGGTGAACGCGGGGACCAGCAGGATCTCGTAGCTCTGCGGATGGCTCATGGTCATGACGCTAGGCAAGGGGCGTCCGCCGCGCATGTCGCCGCGCTGGCAAACGGTTCAGCTGGACTCGCGGTGGACGGTCCGGGCCCGCAGCAGGTCGTGCCGTTCCGGTTCCGTGCCGGGGTGCCGCACCAGCCGGTCGACGAGGTCGGCCAGCGGCTGCACCGTGGCCAGTTCCATCCGTACGCTGCTGAGCCTGGGCCGGAGCAGCCTTCCCAGCATGGAATCGTCCGCGCCGACCACCGCGGTCTCGGTGGGCACCTCGATGCCGGCGTCCTGGAGGGCCCGCATCAGCAGCATCGCGTAGCTGTCGTCGTACGCGAAGACGGCGTCCAGAGCGAGCGAGGGCCAGCGGGCGGCCAGGGTGGCGGCCGATTCCTCCGAGTACCGCAGCGGGAGCTCCTCGATCAGGGCCCCGCCCGCCTCCGCGGCCTGCCGGGCACCGGCCAGTCTGGGGCCGGCGAACGGCTCAAGAGCGGGATCCTCCGGCATCACCACGCCGATCCGGCGTCGGCCGCGCTCCAGCAGATGCCGGACGGCGCTGCCGCCCACCTCCCGCTGGTCCGTGATCAGCGCGTGTGCGCCGGGCACCGGCTGCGGCCCGAGGGTGATCACCGCTTTCGCGCCGGAGCGGCGGAGTACGGCGATGCCCGGCGGGGCGAGGGGCACCGAGCCCGGCGCGATGACGGCGACGGGCCTCAGTTCGGCCCATGCCCGGGCGGCTTCGTCCGGGTCCAGGCCGATGGAGCCGTACTGGACGACCGTGTAGTCGAGGCGTCGCAGGCCGGATTCCAGCCCGTGCAGGAAGCGGTGGTGCAGCGGCGTGGAGGGGAGGTTCGCGGTCGGCAGGAGCACCATGCGTGAATGTCCGGCGCGCAGGCTACGGGCGGCGGCATGCGGTACGTACCCAAGTTCGGTGGCGGCCTCCCGCACCCGGCGGCGGGTCGGATCGCTGATCCGTACGGCCGTGTTGTTGTTCAGCACGTACGAAACGGTGGCCCGCGAGACCCTCGCGAGCCGCGCCACGTCGGCGCTGGTCGGGACGGGGCCTTCGGCGGGCTGCTCGGGTAACTGACTCATGGCGTCGGGCAGTCTTCCAGACCCCTTCGGCACGGGAACGCGCCGGGGTCGTGACCGGGTGTCGACCTCAGGTGGAGCCCCGGACCCGCCCGAAGCGGGGGGCTCGTGGTCGCGGTCCGCGGCCCGTACGGCGGACCCGCTCCACGCGAGGGGCCGTGCAGGTCCTACGGTATTGCGATGACCATCCAGCACCGCAGCGACAGTAATGACGGTACGGCCGCCTTCCCCGGCCGGACCGGCCCCGCCGCCACCTCCCAGGCCGACCCGCACGATGTGGGTCCGGTCCGCACCTCGTACGCCCCCGACCGGGACGGCGACCCCGATCCGGGCGAGATCGTCTGGACCTTCGTGCCGTTCGAGGAGAACGACGGGCGGGGCAAGGACCGTCCGGTTCTCGTGGTCGCGCGCGAGACGGCGGGGACGCTGCTCGCCGTACAGCTGTCCAGCAAGCAGCACGACCAGGACCGGGAATGGGTGGCGCTGGGAGCGGGCCCCTGGGACAGCTCGGGCCGTCCGTCGTGGGTCGATCTGGACCGGGTGCTGCGGGTGCACGAGGACGGCATGCGGCGTGAGGCGTGCGCGCTGGACCGCGACAGGTTCGATCTGGTCGTCGAGCGGCTGCGGGAGCGCTACGGCTGGAGGTGACGGGTGACGGCGCCCGTCACGGCCGTGGCTGCTCCACGCGGCCATGGCTGTTCCATGCGGACGTGACGGGCCGCCGACCCGAACGGTCCAGACCCGGTGCGCCGGCTGACGACGAACCCTATGGCTCAACTTCAGCCTGAGGGTTGGCCTTCGGCAGCGAACGCACGCTCGAAGGCAGATCTCGTGGGCGAATCGTCGTTGCGGTCGAGGATTCCGAAGACGATCTGCTCGAAGTGGCCCGCGAAACGTCCGCCGTCGGTGAGCAGCGCGCGGAAGGCGCCCGCCACCTCGGCCGGGTCGTTGCGGAACACGCCGCACCCCCAGGCTCCCAGCACCAGCCTGCGGTAGCCCCGCACCGCCGCGACCTCCAGCACCCGTTCGCCGCGTGAGGCGAGGACGGCGGGGATGCGGTGCGCCGACTCCGGGGTCCGGCTGCGGATCACCCCGGCGTTGGGTGCGGGTGAGGTGAGGAATCCCGCAGCGTACGGGGTGTCGAGCAGCCGGCCCCGGTCGTCGCGGAAGACGGGCACGCCGGGTGAGTGGATGACGCGGTCGGTGTAGAAGGCGCTGCGTTCGGCCCGGTGGTGGGCGTAGTAGTCGGGGGCCCGGAGCAGCGTCGCGTACAGGGCGGAGCCGCGGCACAGGGCCTCCTCCTGCGCCTGTGCCCCGTTGAGATAGCCGCCGCCCGGGTTGCGGGCGGAGGCATAGCTGAGGACGGCGACCTTGCCCGGTTGCTCGCCGGTCAGCCGGGCGGCCGCCTGCAGGCTGCTCTCGCCGGTCACCTCGATGCGCGGTGTGCGGTCTCCGTCCAGTGCGGCGACGTGCACCGGCTCGGGGCCGTACAGCCTGGTACCCGACAGGGCGGCCGTCAGCGCACGCTCGATGCTGACCTCGCGGCCCTGCGGTGTGCGGTAGCTACCCGCCTCGACGATGGTCTCGGTCTCTCGCGCGATGCCGCGCAGCCGGGCGCTCACCGGCCCTCCCCCTTATGGTGCATACGGGGCATCGTCAACGGCCCCACCGCATGAACGCAAGTGAATTTCCGACGCACAGGGGCACTCTTGTGCGATCTCCCGGCAGGGGTTTGGGTAGAACGGTCGCACCGGAACAGGAGGCCCGGCATGTCACCCGACACACCCGGCGAACACGGTCCGCCCGGACAGGCCACGCCCATCGGCGAGGGCGAGGCGGAGGATTTACTGCGCTGTATCTGCTTCAAGACAGGACCGCCCCGCATCGTGGGGGTCGAGCTCGAATGGCTCCTGCACGATCGTGACCGGCCCGATCTGCCTGTCGCGCCGCACCGTCTCGACGCGGCGGCGACGGCCGTCCGGGCGCTGCCGCTGAACGCGGCGCTCACCTTCGAACCCGGCGGCCAGCTGGAGCTCAGCTCGCGCCCCGCCGGTTCCCTGATGGAGTGCGTCAACGACACGGCCGCCGATCTCGTCGCCGTACGCGACACCCTCGGCCGGCTGGACCTCGCTCCGGCCGGGATCGGCGTCGACCCCTGGCATCCGCCGCGCCGTCTGCTGCACCAGCCCCGCTACGACGCCATGGAGATCGCGCTCGACCGGTCGGGCCCGGCGGGCCGGGCCATGATGTGCACGACCGCGTCCGTCCAGGTCTGCCTGGACGCCGGAGAGGAGGAGCCGGGACCGCTCGGGTACGGGCGGCGCTGGCAGCTGTCCCATCTGCTGGGCGCGGTACTGGTGGCCGCGTTCGCCAACTCGCCGTTCCGGCTGGGCAAGCCGGCGCCGTGGCGGTCGACGCGCCAGTCGCTGTGGGCCGACCTCGATCCGCTGCGCACCCTGGCCCCGGCGGGGCAACTGCCGCCCCGGGACGCCTGGGCCGCCCATGTGCTCGACACGCCCGTCCTGTGCATCCGCGGCGGCGAGGGGCCCTGGGAGGTGCCCGAGGGGCTCACCTTCCGTGACTGGATCCGCCGTGGGGAGCCGCGGCGCCCCGTCCGGGCAGATCTCGACTACCACATCACCACGCTGTTCCCGCCGGTACGCCCGCGCGGGCACCTGGAGTTGCGCATGATCGACGCGCAGTCCGGTGACGACGGCTGGCTCGTGCCGCTCGCCGTCACCACCGCCCTGTTCGACGACCCGGAGGCAGCCGAGACCGTGTACCGCACCGTCAAACCCCTGGCCGAGACGGCGGGCCCACTGGCCGCGCCCCGCAATCCGCTCTGGGCCGGGGCCGCCCGCGACGGGCTGACCGATCCGGAACTGCGGGCGGCGGCGGCCACCTGCTTCGACCTCGCCCTGGAGGCGTTGCCACGCATGGGGGCGACGAGGACCGTACAGGACGCGGTGGCCGGTTTCCGGGACCGCTATGTCGCACGAGGCCGATGTCCGGCCGACGACCTGCGGGACCTGCTCACCACGGACCGGCGCCACGGTTCGGCCCATCCGAAGGGGACCCTCTCATGACCGACTCCCCCGCACCCCCGCCGTACGGCCCGCACGACCCGGACGTCCAGGACCCCGAGGTACTCCGTGAACGCGCGCTCACCGCGCTGCTCACCGCCCGCGAGCGCACCGGCCTCCTGACCGACAGTGTGGACGACCACGAACTCACCGCACAGCACTCCCCGTTGATGTCGCCCCTGGTCTGGGACCTCGCGCACATCGGCAACCAGGAGGAATTGTGGCTGCTGCGCGGCGTCGCGGGCCGCGAGGCCATGCGCCCGGAAATCGATGGCCTCTACGACGCTTTCGAGCACCCCCGGGCCACCCGGCCCTCCCTGCCTCTGCTGGCGCCTGCCGAGGCCCGTTCGTACGCCTCACAGGTACGCGGCCGGGCGCTGGACGTACTGGGTTCGACACCCCTGGGTGACCGGCCGCTGGTGCGGTCGGGATTCGTCTTCGGAATGATCGCTCAGCACGAACAGCAGCACGACGAGACCATGCTGATCACCCATCAGCTGCGGACCGGCCCTGCCGCTCTCAGCGCGCCGGAGCCGCCGCCGGCCATCGGTTCCACCTCGCTGCCGCCGGAAGTCCTGGTTCCCGGCGGGCCGTTCACCATGGGTACGTCCACCGAGCCGTGGGCGCTCGACAACGAACGGCCCGCGCACCGGCGCGAGGTGCCCGGCTTCTTCATCGACACCGCACCGGTGACCTGCGGCGCGTTCCGGGCGTTCATCGAGGACGGCGGCTACGCGGAGCGTCGCTGGTGGGCGCCTGAGGGATGGGCGATGGTGCGTGAGCACGAACTGACGGCGCCACTGTTCTGGCACCGGGACGCCGGGCAGTGGCTGCGCCGCCGCTTCGGGGTGACCGAGCCGGTCCCGGCCGACGAGCCGGTGCTGCACGTGAGCTGGTACGAGGCGGACGCGTACGCCCGCTGGGCCGGCCGCAGGCTGCCCACCGAAGCGGAGTGGGAGAAGGCGGCCCGGCACGACCCCGCGTCCGGGCGCTCGCGGCGCTATCCGTGGGGCGACGAGGACCCGACGCCGGAGCGCGCCAACCTCGGGCAGCGCCATCTGCGGCCCGCACCGGCGGGGGCGTACGCCGCCGGGCGTTCACCCTCCGGTGCCGGGCAGTTGATCGGCGATGTGTGGGAGTGGACGTCGAGCGACTTCCTGCCTTATCCGGGCTTCGCGCCGTTCCCGTACCGCGAGTACTCGGAGGTGTTCTTCGGTCCGGAGCACAAGGTGCTGCGCGGCGGTTCGTTCGCGGTGGACGCGGTGGCCTGCCGGGGGACGTTCCGCAACTGGGACCTGCCGGTGCGGCGCCAGATCTTCTCCGGATTCCGCACGGCCAGGGATCTCTGATGTGCCGTCATATCGCCTATGTGGGCCCGCCGGTGCCCCTAGGAGCGGTGCTGACACAGCCGGTGCACTCGCTGGTCCGGCAGTCCTGGGAGCCGCGTCGGCAGCGGCACGGCACCGTCAACGCGGACGGTTTCGGTGTCGGCTGGTACGCGGACGGCGACCCGGTGCCGGGCCGGTACCGCCGGCAGGGCCCCGTCTGGGGCGACCAGACCTTCGCCGATCTGGCCAGGGTGGTACACAGCCGGGCCCTGCTCGCCGCGGTCCGGGACGCCACCGAGGCGGACCCGGACGGCGAGGCGGCGGCCGCGCCCTTCAGCGGCGGAAGTGTGCTCTTCAGCCACAACGGCGCGGTGAAGGGCTGGCCCGGATCCGTGGCACCGCTCGCGGCGACGCTGCCCCCGGCCGAACTGCTCCGCCTCACCGCGCGCTGCGACTCCGCCCTGGTCTGGGCCCTGATCCAGCACCGGCTGGCATCGGGAGACGCGCTCCCGCAGGCCGTCGCGGACACCGTGCTGGAGGTCGCCGGGGCGGCACCCGGCTCCCGGCTCAACCTGCTGCTCACTGACGGCCGCACGATCGCGGCGACGGCCTGGGGGGACACCCTGTGGTATCTCGCCGAGCCCGGCCGGCACGCGGTCGTCGCCTCGGAGCCGTACGACGACGATCCACGCTGGCGCGAGGTCCCCGACCGCACGCTGCTGACCGCGTCCCCCGCCGATGTTCTGCTGACCCCGCTCAAGGAGCCCACCGAGTGAGTCCCTTCCTGCTGACCCGAACCCTGCCGGTGGACGCGACGGACGCGGCGCTGCGCGCCGATGTGCTGAACGGTCTGACCCGGCAACCGAAGACACTCCCGCCCAAGTGGTTCTACGACGCCCGCGGCAGTGACCTGTTCGAGGAGATCACCCGGCTGCCCGAGTACTACCCGACGCGCGCGGAGCGGGAGATCCTGATCGACCGGGCGGCCGAGATCGCGGCCGCCTCCGGTGCCCGGACGGTCATCGAGCTGGGCTCGGGTTCCTCGGAGAAGACCCGGCACCTGCTGGACGCGCTGCCGGAGCTGCACAGTTACGTGCCGGTCGACGTGAGCGAGAGCGCGCTGCGCGGTGCGGCGAACGCGCTGCTGGAGGAGCGGCCGCAGCTGTCGGTGCACGCGTTGATCGCCGACTTCACGGCGGAGCTTTCGCTGCCGGACACGCCGGGTCCCCGGCTGGTGGCGTTCCTCGGCGGCACCATCGGCAACCTTCTCCCGGACGGGCGGGCCGCGTTCCTGTCGTCGGTGCGGTCGCTGCTGTCCCCCGGTGACACGCTGCTGCTCGGTACGGACCTGGTGAAGGACGAGGAGGTGCTGGTCGCGGCGTACGACGACGCGGCCGGGGTGACGGCCGCGTTCAACCGCAACGTCCTGTCGGTCGTCGACCGGGAGCTGGGCGCGGACTTCGCCCTGGACGACTTCGAGCACGTGGCCCGGTGGAGCCCGCAGCAGGAGTGGATCGAGATGCGGCTGCGGGCCCGCCGGGCACTCACGGTGAAGATCCCGGAACTGGATCTGCTGGTGTCGTTCGAGGCCGGTGAGGAGATGCGGACGGAGGTGTCGGCGAAGTTCCGCAAGGACGGTGTACGCGGTGAACTCGCCGCTGCGGGCCTTCGGCTGAGTCAGTGGTGGACCGACTCGGCAGGCAGGTTCGCCCTGTCGCTGGCCACCGTGGACTGAGCCAGCCCGGCCAGTGCGCGGCGACCGTGGACGCTGCCCGCCGGGATCGGCTCCATGACGTGGATCTCGGCGGTCAGCCCGGCCGCCCGCACCACCCGCCACAGGGAGGCGGCCAGCGGATCGTCGCCCACGAACGCGGCGGCTCCCGCCGGGGCCCGGCGCCCCGCGGGAGCGCCGAGGTAGCGGATGCGGACCGGCCGGACCGCGGCTTCGGCGTCGATCGCCGCCTGGAAGGCGGCGGGCCGGAACCGGCCGCCGGGCCCGCGGCCGCACCATGTGCTGCCTTCCGGGAAGACCACGACCGCCGCCCCGCCCCGTAGCGCGGAGGCGATGGCGTGCACGGTCGCGGGAAGCGCCCGCAGCCGTTCGCGCTCGACGAAGAGGGTGCCGCCGAGCGCGGCCAGCGGCCCGAGCAGCGGCCAGTGCCTGATGTCGCTCTTGGCCAGCATCCGGCCGGGGCACACGGCCGCGACCAGCGGGATGTCCAGCCAGGAGATGTGGTTGGCGACGACGAGGACCCCCGGCCCGCCCCGGTGCGCGTCCGTCCGGCCGACCACGCGCACCCGCACCCCGAAGGCGCGGACCACCCCGTACGCCCAGCCCCGGATCAGCCGCTCCCGGTGGGTGCGGCCCAGGAGCAGCGCGAGCGGGGCGCACAACGCGCCGGTGAGGGTGAGCGCGCAGCCGACGGCCAGCAGGGCCGCGGCCGGGAGCGGGTGCCGGGCAGGGCCTTCGTGGGTGGCACAGCCGCGCGGGGTGCAGGGCGAGGCGGACAGCCAGGTGCTCAACTCTGCGGGGCGAACGAGAGGAAGTGGCGCAGGTAGCGGGGGTCGGTGGCGCGCAGCGAGAGCAGGACGTACAGATCGGCGACGTTGAACTCGGGGTCATGGGCGGGCGCGCCGCAGACGCGGGCGCCGAGCCGCAGATAGCCGCGCAGCAGGGGCGGGAGCGAGGACAGCCCTCCGGGACCGTCCGGAAGCACGGCCGGGGGCTGCCAGAGGCGGTGCGGCGAGACCCGGTACTCCTCGGGCGCCAGGTGCTTCGTCCGTACGGTCTCCCAGGCCCGGGCGGCCGCCGTCCCGCCGTCGGAAAGGGAGATCGAGCAGCAGCCGGCCAGCCAGTTGTGCCCGCTGCGCTCCATGTAGCGGGCCAGACCGGCCCAGATGAGGGCGATGACGGCGCCGTCCCGGTGGGCCGGGTGGACGCAGGAGCGGCCGACCTCGACCAGGTCGTCGCGGACGGGGCCGAGCCGGGTGAGGTCGAACTCGCTCTCGGCGTAGAGGCGTCCGGCGATGCGGGCACGCTCGGGCGGGAGCAGCCGGTAGGTGGCGACGATCTCGCCGGTGGCCGTCTCCCGGACCAGGAGGTGGTCGCAGTACGCGTCGAAGGCGTCACTGTCCAGGCCGGGTTCCGGGCCGTCGAGCCGGGCGCCGAACTCGGCGGCGAAGACCTGGTGGCGCAGGCGCTGGGCTGCGCGGACCTCCGTCTGGTCCACGGCGAGCGAGACCCGGTAGCGCGGCGGGCCGGCGGGGGCGGCCGGGCCGGACCGCTGTACCGGGACGGACGGGGAGGCGGGGGAAGCAGGGGAAGCAGGGGAAGCAGGGGAAGCAGGGGAAGCAGGGGAAGCGGCGGGCAGCACATGCATGACGGACTCCGGGACGGGGGTCGGCAAGGGCGGCTGCCGGGCCTCCGCGGGGTTGCGGTGGCCCGGCCCCTCCTACTTCTTCCGTGACCGGCTGGATTCGACGTGTCCGCCATGGGGAGCGTGGATGTGCGACGGCTGAATCCCGCGGTGCGCGGCCGCGCCACCCTGCCCCGGCCCGTGCGGCGGCTGCCGGGTCAGCTGCCCGCGAGGAGCCCGGTGATCTTCTCGGACGCGGACTTGGCCTCGGTCGCCGGGTCACCGCCCTGGAGGACCGCCGTCATGTACGGCTTGATCGGGTTGTCGGCCTCGACGGCCGCCCACTGCGGCGAGTTCGGGGTGGCGTGACCGCGCGCGGCACCTGCGGCCATGGCCGCGGTGCTCTCCTCGCCCTCGATGACATGCGCCAGGGAGGGCTTGTTCGGCACGTAACTCATGGTCTTGGCGAGCTCCTCCTGCCACTTCGCCCCGGCCAGCGCCTTGATGACGTCGAACCCGGCGCTGCGCTGGTCCGCCTTCTGCGGGATGATCAGGTCGGAGCCGCCGGTGAATACGGAACCGGGCGCCTTGGCGGACTTGCCGGGTATCGGGAAGTAGCCCAGCTTTCCCTTGAGTTCGGGGTTCGCCTTCTCGATCAGGGTCGCACTGCTGGGGGTGGAGATGATCTGCGCGACATTTCCCTCGGCGAACACATCGCTCTGCGGGGGCTTTTCCTCGTCCGCGTCCTTGGGCCCGTCGCCGAGCGCCTGAAGTCGGGAATAGAAGTCCATGCCCTTGAGCGCGGCGGGGGTGCCGAGCGCGCCCTGCCAGTCGCCGCTCTTGTCATCGGCGAGTTGACCGCCCTCGTCCCAGATGAATCCGGCGAGCACATACCAGTTCTGACCTGGCAGGTACATGCCCTGATTGCCGTCCTGGTTCAGTGTTTCGCTGTCCTCGATCCACTGCTTGCGCGTCTTCGGCGGACTCTTGATTCCCGCCTGCTCGAACAGGTCCTTGTTGTAGATCACCACACGGTTGGCGGCGTACCACGGGATTCCGTACTGCACGCCGCCGATACTGCCCGGCTCGGCGAGGCCGGGGAGCCAGTCCTCGCTGCCCAGGTCACGCATGGACTCCAGAGTGAGATCGCGCAGATTGCCGCTCTCCGCGTACTGAGCGACCTGGGTGTTCCCGACCTCGATGACATCCGGGGTGTCCTCGCCGGCCAATGCTTCGAGAACCTTCGGCCCGATTCCACTCCAGCTCTGAATCTTGAACTCCAGTTCGACCGAGGAGTGCTCGTCCTCGTACGACTTCTTGAAGCGGTCCAGGAAGTCGGCGGTGACGCTGTCCTTCATCAGCCAGATCGTGACCTTCTTGTCGCCCGAACCGCCCGAGCCGGGCATCATTCCGCACCCGCCCAGCGCAGCGGTGGAAATCAGGGCAATGGCTCCGACGAGCACGCGGTTCTTCACGGGGGTCACCTTCTGCGAAACGGCAGGACAGACTTGCGGACCCGGTGTGGGGGACTGCGGGCTGCGCTCGCACGGGCGTGGCTGGATTTTGGTATGGACCAATCCTTTGGTCAAGACCGGTTCCGGACGGACCGACGCTCCGCGACCTCTCGCGAACCCCGCCGAGGTGGGGCACCTTGGTAAGGGCGAGAGGAGACATACCATGTCCAATCACACGTATCGCGTCACCGAGATCGTAGGAACCTCCCATGACGGCATCGATGCGGCGATCCGCAACGGCGTCGCAAGAGCTTCGGAAACGTTGCACAATCTCGACTGGTTCGAGATCACCCAGGTGCGCGGACAGATCAAGGATGGCCGGATCGAGCACTATCAGGTCGGCCTGAAAGTGGGGTTCCGGCTCGACGACCCGGAGTGATGGCTCCGGCCCCGGTCAGGTGCGCCCCTCGCGCTCCTGTGCGTCCTTCAGGGCGGCCGAGGCGGACGTCCAGCGGGCGCGCACCACCGTGAATCCGGCCAGTTCGGCGGCGTCGCAGACCAGCTCGTCGTCGTCCACCAGCATCCGTACCGTGCGGCCCCGGCCCAGCTGTCGCAGGATCTCCAGCTTGGTCCTGCGGGCCGGCCGCCGGTCGTCGTTGCGCCGCATGTGGAGCCGCCCCTCGGGCAGCCCCTGCCGGGCCAGCCAGGCCACGGTGTCCTTGCGGCAGCGCTCCGGCCGGCCGGTGAGGTAGACGACCTCGCACTCCTCGGCACTGCTCACTGCGAGCCGTACGCCTTCGGGCAGCGGCGGGTCGGCCGGGGCGGCCGAGAAGAAGCCCGCCCAGTCACGCCGGGGGCCCTCCAGGAAGTGCTGGCGGTGCGCGGTGTCGGCGAGCGTGCCGTCCAGATCGAATACGGCCAGGGGCCGGGCGTCGTCGTCTCTCATGTGCCCAGCAAACCAAGACGTGGCGGCGTTCGACGACCTGGCACGGCGGCACCCCTTCACGACCGTGCCCCGGCACCTAGAATCGAACCGTTTGTCCCGGTCAGCCCGCCCCGAACCGTACGGAGCCCCGCCCCGATGCCCACCCCCCACGATCCGTACGTCAGGGTCCGCGGCGCACGCGAGCACAATCTGCAGGACGTCCGGGTCGACATCCCGCGCGACACCCTCACCGTCTTCACGGGCGTCTCCGGATCCGGAAAGTCCTCGCTGGCCTTCGGGACGATCTACGCGGAGGCCCAGCGCCGCTACTTCGAGTCCGTCGCGCCCTACGCCCGGCGGCTCATCCACCAGGTGGGCGCGCCGAAGGTCGGCGAGATCACCGGCCTGCCGCCCGCCGTCTCGCTGGAGCAGCGCCGCTCCGCGCCCGGCGCCCGGTCGTCCGTCGGCACGGTGACCACACTGTCCAACTCCCTGCGGATGCTGTTCTCGCGGGCCGGACAGTACCCGCCGGGGGCGGAGCGGCTGGACTCGGACGCCTTCTCGCCGAATACGGCTGCCGGGGCGTGCCCCCGGTGCCACGGTCTCGGCCGGATCCATCGCACCACCGAGGATCTCCTGGTCCCCGACCCTGGGCTGTCGATCAGGGCCGGAGCGATCGCCGCCTGGCCGGGAGCGTGGCAGGGCAAGAACCTGCGCGACGTGCTGGACGCGCTCGGTTACGACGTCGACCGGCCGTGGCGCGAGCTCGATCCGGCCGACCGCGAGTGGATCCTGTTCACCGACGAGCAGCCGGTGGTGACCGTCCATCCGGTGCGCGACGCGGGCCGGATCCAACGCCCTTACCAGGGTACGTACATGAGTGCGCGGCGCTATGTGATGCACACGTTCGCCGACTCCCGGAGCCGTACGCTGCGGGAGAGGGCCGAGCGCTTTCTGACCAGTGCGCCCTGCCCGGTCTGCGGCGGCAGCCGGCTGCGGCCCGAGGCGATGGCGGTGACCTTCGCGGGCCGTACGATCGCCGACCTTGCGGGCGTTCCGCTCACGGACCTCGCCGAGGTGCTGTCGGCAGCGGACGGGGGCGACACCGCCCGGGTGCTGACGGGGGATCTGCTGGCCCGGATCGGGACGGTCACCGAACTGGGGCTCGGCTATCTCAGCCTCGACCGTACGGCTCCGACGCTCTCCTCCGGCGAGTTGCAGCGGCTGCGGCTGGCCACCCAGCTGCGGTCGGGGCTCTTCGGCGTCGTCTACGTCCTGGACGAACCGTCGGCCGGGCTGCACCCGGCGGACACGGAGTCGCTGCTCGCGGTGCTCGGCCGGCTGAAGGAGGCCGGGAACACGGTGTTCGTCGTGGAGCACCAGATGGACGTGGTGCGGCAGGCGGACTGGCTGGTCGACGTCGGGCCGCTGGCCGGTGAGCACGGCGGCCGGGTCCTGCACAGCGGCCCGCCCGCCGGGCTCGCCGATGTCGCGGAGTCGGCGACGCGGCGCTTCCTCTTCGACGACGCCCCCGTCCCCGTACGCGAGGTGCGCACGCCCTCGGGGTGGCTGCGGCTGCACGGGGTCGACCGGCACAACGTGCGCGGTGTGGACGCCGCCTTCCCGCTCGGGGTGTTCACGGCCGTCACGGGTGTCTCCGGCTCCGGCAAGTCGACGCTGGTCGGTCAGGTGCTGGCGGGCGTGCTGGCCGACCGGCAGAGCATGGACGCCCCGGAGGAGCAGGTGGAGCGGCCGGCACCCGGCTGCGCCTCGGCGGAGGGGCTGGCGGCGGTGGACCGCCTCGTCCAGGTCGACCAGAAGCCCATCGGCCGTACCCCCCGGTCCAATCTGGCGACGTACACCGGGCTCTTCGACGTCGTGCGCAAGCTGTTCGCCGCGACGGACGTGGCACGTGAGCGGGGCTACCGGGCCGGCCGGTTCTCCTTCAACGTGACGGGCGGGCGGTGCGAGACCTGCCAGGGCGAGGGGTTCGTCTCGGTGGAGCTGCTCTTCCTGCCCAGTACGTACGCGCCCTGCCCGGACTGCCACGGCGCGCGGTACAACCCGGAGACGCTCGACGTCACCTTGCGCGGGCTGAACATCGCTCAGGTGCTGGACCTGACGGTGGAGTCTGCGGCCGAGTTCTTCGCGGACACGCCCGCGGCGGGGCGCAGTCTGCGGACGCTGCTCGACGTGGGTCTCGGCTATCTGCGGCTCGGGCAGCCGGCGACGGAGCTGTCGGGCGGCGAGGCGCAGCGGATCAAGCTGGCGGCGGAACTGCAGCGCGCCCGTCGGGGTCACACCCTGTACCTGCTCGACGAGCCGACGACGGGGCTGCATCCGGCCGATGTCGAGGTGCTGATGCGGCAGTTGCACGGGCTGGTCGACGCGGGCAGCACCGTGGTGGTCGTGGAGCACGACATGGCCGTGGTCGCGGGCGCCGACTGGGTGATCGACCTCGGTCCGGGCGGCGGCGACCGGGGCGGCCGGATCGTGGCAGCCGGTCCGCCCGTGGACGTGGCCCGCGCACAGGAGAGCCGGACGGCCGGGTACCTGCGGGCGGCGCTTCACCTCGACTGACCACAACTCCCGCCCCTTCCAGGCCAGTTGTCGACTCCGGCAAGCAAAGAGGAATGAAACAGTAAAGAACGTTGACAGTTAGCTGGTCCAGACCAATCATGGGCATGCCACACGGTCGTTCCTCGCCGTGCGGCACGTGACCCCGGCCGGGAATCACAGGAACGGGCCGCGCCCCTCACCGGGCGCGGCAGACCCGTGCGATACCCCGTTGTCCCACCCCGCTGGGAGCTGCCCCATGAGACGTCCAAGAACTGCCGGCGCCGTCCTGAGCGCCTTGGCCACCGTCGTCGCGACCGCAGGCCTGGTCCTCGGATCAGGCGCCGGCGCACAGGCCGCCGCAACCGCCGCCACTCCCCTGCCCGCGCACGTCTTCGCCCCGTACTTCGAGGCGTGGAACGGCGACAGCCCGGCCGCGCTCTCGCAGGCGTCCGGCGCCAAGTACCTGACCATGGCCTTCATCCAGACGGAGGCCCGCGGTTCCTGCACCCCCTACTGGAACGGCGATTCGGGCACCCCCATCGCCCAGTCCGAGTTCGGCGCCGACTTCACCACCATCCGCTCGCGCGGCGGCGACGTGATCCCGTCGTTCGGCGGCTACTCGGCCGACAACGGCGGCACGGAGATCGCGGACAGCTGTACGAGCGTCGACGCCATCGCGGCGGCGTACGAGAAGGTCATCACGACCTACGACGTGTCCCGTCTCGACATGGACATCGAGGACAACTCCCTGGAGGACAGCGCCGGGATCGACCGCCGCAACAAGGCGATCAAGAAGGTCCAGGACTGGGCGGCCGCCAACGGGCGCTCGGTGCAGATCTCGTACACCCTGCCCACCACCACGAGCGGTCTGGCCGACAGCGGTCTCGCGGTGCTGGAGAACGCGGTGTCCAACGGCGCCAAGGTCGACGTCGTGAACCTCATGACGTTCGACTACTACGACGGCGCATCGCACAACATGGCGCAGGACACCCAGACGTCGATCACCGGCCTGAAGGGCCAACTGGCCGATCTGTACCCGTCGAAGACCGACACCCAGCTGTGGGGCATGACCGGCATCATCGAGATGCCGGGCATCGACGACTACGGCCCGGCCGAGACGTTCACGACGGCCGACGCCACCTCGGTCTACAACTGGGCCGTCTCCAAGGGCGTCAGCACCCTGTCGTTCTGGGCACTCCAGCGCGACAACGGCGGCTGCCCCGGCACCGGCGGCAGCGACACCTGCTCCGGAATCGCGCAGGACACCTGGTACTTCAGCCACACCTTCGCCCCGTTCACGAGCGGTGGCACGGGTCCGGTGACGGACGACTACTCGCTGGCCGTCACCCCCGCCTCGGCGACGGTCGCGCCGGGCGGCTCGGCCACGGCCGCCGTGAAGACGGCGGTCACCTCGGGGAGCGCCAAGACCGTCGCTCTGACGACGAGCGGGGCGCCGGCCGGAGTGACGGCATCCCTCAGCCCGACGTCGGTGACGGCCGGGGGCACGTCGGCCCTGACCGTGAACGCGTCGGCCTCGGCGGCGCCCGGCACGTACTCGATCACCGTGACCGGTGCGGCGGGCACACTCAGCCACGCGGCGAGCTTCACCCTGACGGTGTCCGGTCCGGGCGGCGGCACGGGTTCGCTGGTGAACGGCGACTTCGAGACCGGCTCGCTCGGTCCCTGGACTTGTGAGTCCGGCGGCGCGGTCGTCTCCACCCCGGTGCACGGCGGTTCGCACGCACTCGCCGCGGCGGCCACCTCCTCGCAGACCGGCGAGTGCACCCAGACGCTCACCCTGGCGCCCAACACCAAGTACACGCTTCAGGGTTGGGTGCAGGGGAACTACGGCTACCTCGGTGTCCGTGGCGGCGCGTCGGCGAGCACCTGGGGCTCGTCGAGCGGATACGCCAAGCAGTCGGTGGCCTTCACCACCGGGGCGAGCGGCACGGTGACCGTCTACCTGCACGGCTGGTACGGCCAGGGCACGGTCTACGGGGACGACCTCTCCGTGACCTCCTGACCGGACCGTACGACAGGCCCCCGGTCCCGGAAGCGAGCGGCCTCCGGGGCCGGGAACCGGTCCAACGCCTCAGCGGTGGACCTTGCGGGTCGCCCGCAGCCACTCCTTGTTCATCGCGGAGATCGACGGCAGCGGGATGCCCTTCGGGCAGGCCGTGGCGCACTCACCGGTCAGCGTGCAGCCGCCGAAGCCCTCGCTGTCCATCTGCCCCACCATGTCCAGGACCCGGGTCTCGCGCTCCGGGGCTCCCTGCGGCAGGACGTTCAGGTGGTTGACCTTCGCCGAGGTGAACAGCATCGCCGAGCCGTTGGGGCAGGCCGCGACACAGGCACCGCAGCCGATGCACTCGGCGTGCTCGAAGGCGAAGTCGGCGTCCGGCTTGGGCACGGGCGTCGCGTGCGCGTCGGGTGCGGTACCGGTCGGGGCGGAGATGTAGCCGCCGGCCTGGATGATCCGGTCGAACGCCGAACGGTCCACGACCAGGTCCTTGACGACCGGGAAGGCCGACGCCCGCCAGGGCTCGATGTCGATCGTGTCGCCGTCCTGGAAGGACCGCATGTGGAGCTGGCAGGTGGTGGTGCGCTCCGGCCCGTGGGCGTCGCCGTTGATGACGAGGCTGCACGCGCCGCAGATGCCTTCACGGCAGTCGTGGTCGAAGGCGACGGGGTCGTCGCCGGCGAGGATGAGCTCCTCGTTGAGGGTGTCGAGCATCTCCAGGAACGACATGTCCTGCGAGATGCCGTCCACCTCGTAGGTGGACATGGCGCCGGGGGCGTCGGCGTTCTTCTGGCGCCAGACGCGCAGGTTGAGCTTCATGCGTAGCTCCGCTGAGTGGGGTGGACGTACTCGAAGACCAGGTCTTCCTTGTGCAGCACGGGGGCGTCACCGGTGGCCGTGAACTCCCAGGCCGCACCGTAGGAGAACTCCTCGTCTCGGCGGGCGGCCTCACCGTCCGCGGTCTGTGACTCCTCGCGGAAGTGGCCTCCGCAGGACTCCGCGCGGTGCAGGGCGTCGAGGCACATGAGCTCGGCGAGCTCCAGGTAGTCGACGATGCGGTTGGCCTTCTCCAGCGACTGGTTGAACTCGTCGCCGGTGCCCGGGACCTTGATGCGGCGCCAGAACTCCTCGCGGATCTGCGGGATCCGGTCGATCGCCTTGCGCAGCCCCTCCTCGGTGCGGGCCATTCCGCAGTACTCCCACATGAGTTCACCGATCTCCCGGTGGAAGGAGTCGGGGGTCCGGTCGCCGTCGACGGCCAGCAGCAGGCTGAGCCGGTCCTCGGTCTCGGCCACGACCTCTTCCACCGCGGGGTGGGAGGCGTCGACCTCGTCGTGGTGCGGGTTGCGGGCCAGGTAGTCGTTGATGGTCGACGGCAGAACGAAGTAGCCGTCGGCGAGGCCCTGCATCAGCGCGGAGGCGCCGAGCCGGTTGGCGCCGTGGTCGGAGAAGTTGGCCTCGCCGATCGCGAACAGGCCCGGGATCGTGGTCTGGAGGTCGTAGTCGACCCAGAGTCCGCCCATCGTGTAGTGCACGGCCGGGTAGATCCGCATCGGGGTCTCGTACGGGTTCTCCGCGGTGATCTGCGCGTACATGTCGAAGAGGTTGCCGTACTTCTCCTCGACCTTGGCGCGGCCCATCCGCTCGATGGCCTCGGCGAAGTCCAGGTAGACGCCCTGGCCACCGGGTCCGACGCCGCGGCCCTCGTCGCAGACGTTCTTCGCGGCGCGGGAGGCGATGTCACGGGGCACGAGGTTGCCGTAGGCCGGGTAGACGCGCTCCAGGTAGTAGTCGCGCTCGCCCTCGGGGATCTCGTTCGCGGGGCGGTCGTCGCCCTTGGCCTTCGGCACCCAGATGCGGCCGTCGTTGCGGAGCGACTCACTCATCAGCGTCAGCTTGGACTGGTGGTCGCCGGTGCGCGGGATGCAGGTGGGATGGATCTGGGTGAAGCAGGGGTTGGCGAAGTACGCGCCGCGCCGGTGGGCGCGCCAGATGGCGGTGGCGTTGGAGTTCATCGCGTTGGTCGACAGGTAGAAGACGTTGCCGTAGCCGCCGCTGGCCAGGACGACCGCGTCGGCGAAGTACGTGTCGATCTTCCCGGTGACCAGGTCCCGGGCGACGATGCCGCGCGCCTTGCCGTCGACGATGACCAGGTCGAGCATCTCGGTACGGGGGTGCAGCTCGACGTTGCCCGCGGCGATCTGCCGGGACAGTGCCTGGTAGGCGCCGAGGAGCAGTTGCTGCCCCGTCTGGCCGCGGGCGTAGAAGGTGCGGGAGACCTGGACGCCGCCGAAGGATCGGTTGTCGAGGAGGCCGCCGTACTCGCGGGCGAAGGGGACGCCCTGCGCCACGCACTGGTCGATGATCTCGACGGAGATCTGGGCGAGGCGGTGGACGTTGGACTCGCGGGCGCGGAAGTCGCCGCCCTTCACGGTGTCGTAGAAGAGCCGGTGGACGGAGTCGCCGTCGTTGCGGTAGTTCTTCGCCGCGTTGATGCCGCCCTGGGCTGCGACGGAGTGGGCCCGGCGGGGCGAGTCCTGGAAGCAGAACTGGACGACGTGGTAGCCCTGTTCGGCCAGCGTCGCGCCGGCCGAACCGCCGGCCAGGCCGGTGCCGACGACGATGACGGTGTGCTTGCGGCGGTTGGCCGGGTTGACCAGCTTGGCCTCGAAGCGGCGGGTGTCCCAGCGCTCGGCGACGGGGCCGTCGGGGGCCTTGGTGTCGGTGACCGGGGCGCCGGTCACGTAGTCCGTGTAGTCGTTCATGTCAGCTCACCACTCCGGTCATGACGGCGACGGGTACGGAGACGAAGCCCACCGTCAGCACCAGCGCGAGGACTCCTGCGAGGGTCTTCAGGACGCGGTCGCGGCTCGCGCGGCCCGCGCCGAGGGTCTGTGCCGCGCTCCAGAACCCGTGCTGGACGTGCAGCCCCATGGCGAGCATGGCGACGATGTAGATGACGTTGCCGTACCAGGTGGAGAAGGTGTCGATGACGTTCTGGTACGGGTGCCCGGACTGGAATCCGCCCGTGTGCACGGTCCCGGTCGTCAGGTCCAGGATGTGCCAGACGATGAAGAGCGCCATGATGATGCCGCCGTAGCGCATCGTGTTCGTGGCATAGCTCGCGCGCGGCTTCCTGTGCACGTACTTGCTGGGGCGCGCCCTGAGGTCGCGCCGGCTGAGCTGGTACGCGGACACCGCGTGCAGGACGACGGCCGCGACGAGCACGACACGGACGATCCACAGCGCCCACTCGTGATGCAGGAACGGCTCGCCCATCACCCGCAGCCAGTGCGCGTAACCGTTGAACTCGTCGGAACCGAAGAAGATCTTCAGGTTGCCGACCATGTGGACGACCAAGTAGAGGAGCATGATCAGACCACTCACGGCCATGATCGTCTTCTTGCCGACGGATGAGTCCCAGAGCGTGCGCGTCATGGACGGCCGTCGGTCCGTCCGTGTTGCCAATGCCATGGACACGACGCTAGGGCCGAAGTGCCCGATCAGTCCAAGACATGGATCGGCTCATATTCATAGGCTTGAGCTATCGAGAACGGTAGGCTGAGTGTATGCAGTTCCAGCAGCTCACCTATTTCGTGGCGGTCGCCGAGGCCCGGCACTTCACCCGCGCCGCGGAGGAGGTGCACGTCTCGCAGCCCTCCCTCTCCCAGCAGATCAGGGCCCTGGAGAACGAGCTGGGCGCCGAGCTGTTCAGCCGCGCCCGGGGCAACATCACGCTGACGGACGCGGGCGAGGCCCTGCTGCCGCTCGCCCGTCGCATCCTGGCCGACGCCGACACCGCACGGCACGAGGTCCAGGAGCTGGCCCAGCTGCGCCGCGGCCGGGTCAGACTGGGCGCGACACCCAGCGTCTGCACGGGCCTGCTGCCCGACGTGCTGCGCGCCTTCCACGACCTGCACCCGGGAATCCAGCTGCTGCTGGAGGAAGGCGGCTCGCACGACCTCGTACGGGAACTGGCGCGCGGCGCGCTCGACCTGGCCCTGGTGGTGCTGCCGTTGCCCTCGGCCTCACCGGCCCTGACCACGGTCGAGCTGCTCCAGGAGGATCTGGTGGTGGTCTCCTCTGCGGACGGCCCGCGCCCCGGCCGGGGCGGCACGGTCCGGATCGCGGATCTTCAGGGCGAACCACTGGTGATGTTCCGGCACGGCTACGACCTGCGGGAGCTCACGGTCGCCGCCTGCCGCGCCGAGGGCTTCGAGCCGTCGTTCACGGTGGAGGGCGGCGAGATGGACGCCGTACTCGGATTCGTCCGGGCCGGACTGGGCAGCGCGGTCGTGCCGAGCATGGTCGCCACCCGGGCCGGCCACGACCTGCGGACGACACCGCTGGCGCCGCCCGGACTGCGCCGCACGATCGCACTGGCGCACCGCAGCGACGTGGCTCCCCCGCGAGCGGCGCGGGAGCTGCAGCGCGTGCTCCTGGCCAGCCGGGCGGACGCCGGACCCGCGGGGCCGCCGGACCCGTCCGTCGGCTGACGGGCCCGGCCGCCTCACACCGCGTCGGCCAGCAGCAACGAGTGGATCCGGTCCGGCGCACCGGGGCGCGCGTAGTACCAGCCCTGGGCCGTGTCGCAGCCCAGCCGGCGCAGCTGCTCCGCCTGGGCCCCCGTCTCCACGCCCTCCACCGTGACAGCCAGGTCCAGGCTGTGCGCGAGCGAGACGATCCCCTCGACGATCTTCAGGTCCACCGGGTCGGCCGGATGGTGCTGCATCCCCTGGGTGAAGGAACGGTCCAGCTTCAGCACGCTCACCGGCAGCCGCCGCAGGTTCGCCAGGTTGGAGTACCCCGTGCCGAAGTCGTCGAGCGCTATGTCGACGCCCATCTCGGCCAGCTGCCGCAGCGGCTTCAGCAGGTCCTCGTCCGCCCCGATGAGCGCCGACTCGGTGACCTCCAGGCACAGTGCCCCCGGTTCGAGACCCGAGCGCTCCAGGATGTTGACGGTCTCCGCGACCAGCCGCGGGTGGTGCAGCTGCGCCGGCGAGAGGTTGACGTTGATCCGCAGCGGGCCGCCGTCGGTGTGCCGCTCCTGCCAGAAGTTGGCCTGCCGTACCGACTCCTCCAGCACCCAGCGGCCGAGCGGCACGATCAGCCCGGTGTGCTCGGCGAGCGCGATGAACCGGTCGGGCCCCAGCACCCCGTGCTGGGGGTGGCACCAGCGCACCAGTGCCTCCGCACCGTGCACCGAACCGTCGTCCAGGTGCACCAGCGGCTGGTACTCGATGAAGAACTCGCCACGCTCCAGCGCGGCCGGCAGCGCCGTGGTCAGCCCGTGCCGGGTGATCGCGCGGGCATCCGCCTCCGCGTCGGCGAGCTCGAAGCGGTTGCCGCCCGCGGACTTGGCCCGGTACATCGTGATGTCGGCGCTGCGCAGCACCTCCGCGGCACTGCGTTCGCCGGCCGGGCCCTCGACGACGCCGATGGACCCGCGGACGGTCAGCTCGCGCCCGTCGAGGCGAATCGGCGTGGCGAGCACACCGAGGATCCGGCAGGCCAGCTCGTCGACCTCCTCCGCGGTGTCGGGTCCCGTGGTGAGCGCCACGAACTCGTCGCCGCCGAGCCGCGCCACCATCTCACCGGGTGCGGTCGCGCAGCTCTGCAGGCGGTCCGCGACCTCGACCAGCAGCCGGTCGCCCGACGCGTGGCCCAGGCTGTCGTTGATCGCCTTGAAACCGTCCAGGTCCAGATAGCAGAGGCCGAACCGGCTTCCGTCACCTGCTGAGAGCGCTTTCTCGAGACGCTCGAAGAAGAGCGTCCGGTTGGGCAGGCCGGTGAGCGCGTCGTGCGTGGCCTCGTACCGCAGCCGCAGGTTGAGCAGCCGCCGCTCGGTGGTGTCCTCCATCAGGGCCAGCTGGTATTCCGGCCGGCCCTCAGGGTCGCGCAGCAGCGACACCGTCAGATTGGTCCACAGGACGGTGCCGTCGTTGCGGTAGTACGGCTTCTCGACCCGGTAGTGCTCGCGTTCGCCGCGGACCAGCTCGCTGTAGTACTTCCAGACCTGCGGGGTGTCCTCCGGATGGACCCACTCGTTGAGGCGGTGGCTCAGGACATGGTTCTCCAGGCCGCCGAACATCCGGGTGAGGGTGTCGTTGATCTCCAGCAGGTTGCCGTCCAGGTCGGCTATCCCGATGCCGATGGCCGCGTCCTTGAAGACGGCCCTGAAGCGCGCCTCCGTCGCGTGCAGCGCCTGTTCGGCGTGCGAGCGTGCGGAGAGCGCCGAGCGGGCGATTGCCTCCTGTTCCGCGAGGGTCCGCTCGCGCAGCGCCTGGGAGAAGCCCCCCGCGACCGCGTGCTGGATCCGTGCGCAACGGGACCGGCTGTCCTCGGTCGAGAGCGTGGCCGGTCCGTTGCTTCCGCAGTAGAGCACCAGGTACGAGTCGACGACGCCGAGCGTGGAGCTGAGCGCGTCCGGGTCCGTGCAGTGAGCCTCGACGAGGGCGGAGCCCACCCCGCTCGCGGGTGCCGGGTCGAACGGACGGGCGTGCAGCGTGTCGCTGAGCGCGCGAGCCAGCGGGAGCAGGTGCTGCTCGAACTCCGGCCGGGTCATGGAGGTGGCCGTCGACGGGAAGATCGCCCGGCTCCAGATCGTGGCGAACCTCCGGAGCCGGTCCTCGGGGCCGTCGGGTTCCGCGTCCGGAGCTCCGGACGCCTGGGCGGGAATGCTCACGCCTTGCGTCCCACTCCAGCGAAGCCCGAGAAGGCGTACGGGTCTTCGTTCTCCTGCCCTGCGGGGGCCTCGGGGCGCCACTGCGGCATCGACACCAGTCCGGGCTCGACCATCCCGTAGCCGTCGAAGAACCGGGCGACCTCGTCGCGGGAGCGCATGACCAGCGGATTGCGGATGTTCTCGTACACCCCTACCGCGCCGCCGGCCTCCTCCTTCGTCACCGGGACCCCTTCGTACGAGGCGTGGGTGACGACCAGGAGGCTTCCGGGGGCCAGGATGTCGCGCAGCGCGGCAACGGCCGTGTGGGGGTCGTCGGCGTCCTCGATGAAGTGGAGTACGGCGACGAGCAGCAGCGCCACCGGACGGTCGAAGTCGATGAGCTTTGCGACCTCGGGGTTGTCGCGGATCTCCTCGGGCCGGCGCAGGTCGGCGGCGGCGATCACCGCGCCGTCGTTGCCTTCGAGCACGGCCTGACTGTGTGCGACAGCGACCGGATCGTGGTCGACGTAGGCCACCTTGGCCTGCGGGTCGATCGCCTGGGCGACCTCGTGAACGTTTCCGAAGGTCGGTATACCGGAGCCGATGTCAAGGAACTGCGTGACGCCCTCGTCCAGCGCGAAGCGCACGGCACGGCGCATAAAGGCCCGGTTCGCCTGCATGATCTTGGGAAGTCCCGGCATGAACTCCATGGCCTTGCGGGCCGCTTCCCGGTCCACCTCGAAATTGTGCGATCCGCCCAGATAGAAGTCGTACATTCGAGACACGCTCGGCACCGAAATGTCAATGCCTTGCGGTGCCCAGGCGGGACGCTCCATCGATGTCTCCAACAAGTCGCCACGGCGATCCGGCCATGTTCATGGTCAGTGTTGACCAGAGGCTACTGATCCACCGCCAGGAGAGCGAGCGGAAACGGAAATTAGCGGTCCGTTATTGGTCACACACCCGTGGCATGTGCAACCGTCCCGTCGCTGCCTGTGACATTCGGCGACGGGACGGTGCAGGACGGCCGGCCGGGAACTACTTCTGCGCACCGACGAGCTTGGCATTGGGAGACACCGCGTACCATGTGCCCCCGACACCCTGGCCGTTGGTGTCACCGGGCTTGACGTCCCCGGAGAAGGTGTAGATGGGCCAGCAGTCGATGGCCTGCTGCTTGAGTCCGTCGGGCCGGTCGAAGGTGACAAAGCCCTTCGTGGTGACGCCCTTCACATCATTCTTCTCGAGCGGCGCGACAACCGGCCACTTCGAGAGACAGGCCCCGGCGCAGGCCGACTTCATCGGCCATGCGACATCCTTCTTGAACCGGTAGACCGTCATGCCCCGCTTGTCCACGACGATATCGCCGAGTTCCGGATCCTTGCGTACCGAGAGTCCCGCAAGGCCGGCCGCTTCCGCACCGGAAGGGCCGTCCGCGTTCACCGCCGCCTTCTCGCCGTCGGGCGCCGAGGCGAACCAGGTTCCACCCACTCCCTGCCCCTGGGCGTCGCCCGGCCGGGCATCCTTGGCGTACCGGTACATCGGCCATCCCGCCAGGGTGAGTTGCTGCGTGCCGTCGGGGCGGGTGACCTTCCCGGTCAAAGCGGCGTCGGTTCCGGCGGCCGCTGTGACATTGCCCGCCGGCACCGGAGGCCAGGCTTTCGCACAGTCGCCTTCGCAATTCGACTTGGGTGGGTTCGCGGTGTCCTTATCGAATCGGTAGAGCGTGAATCCCTCGCTGTCCGTCACGACTTTGCCGAGCTTCTTGCTGTCCCACACCGCCAGTTGACCGGCCTGTTTCGCCGAGACGGTCTCCGTCGTCGCACCGGAGCCGTATCCGCTGTCCGATCCATAGCTGTCGGCGGCCTGACCGGCCGGACTCGCGTTGCCCACGTTCTGCCCGTTGGGTGACTCGTCGCCCTTGTCCTGACCGCACGCCGTCGTCAGCGCCAACAGGGTCACCGCGGTCACCGCGAACGAGGCGTTCCGCCAGGTGTTCATGTCAACTCCCGTGGTACTTCAGCCAGTTGCGACGCGGGTTCGCGTCGTTCATGGCCCTAGGTACGGGCGCCGGGCCGTTCTTTGTTCAATGCGTACGCAGATTCTTCCGGAGCCGCAAACACCATGTGCCCAGTTCCCCTCCATCAGGGGAATCCCACGGCTGTCCGGCGTGCCCGGCCACGGCCCGGAACATGCTCCCCCTCGTGTACGGATCACTCATCGGCCGGCTTGCCGCGGCCGTCGCACTCACCTGGCTGCTGACCGCCCCGACGCCCGCACTGGCCGACAACTGCGCGTACGCCTCGATCGGCGACGGTGACGGGGGTGCGGCGGTGTCCGCCAGCGGCGACGGCAACTGTTATGCGGGGCCGGAACCCGAGCCGACTCCCCCACCGGCTCCGAAACCTGAGCCGAAGCCCCCACCCCCGCCTCCGCCTCTTCCGCCACCCCCGCCTCCACCTCCGCCGCCACCCCCTCCAGCACTGCCCGAACCGCCCCCTCCACCGCCCACTCCGCCCCCGTCCCCGTCACCCACACCGTCCGCACGCCCGGCGCCCCCCGCGCCCGTGGCGCTTCCCTCGTACCGCAGACCCGTTCGGAAGGCGCCGGAACGCCATACCTCCCTGGTCACGCTCACTTTGATGATCACCGCGCCCGCAGTGTTCGCCGTCGCCGTGCTGCGGCCCCGTTCCCGATGACCTCCGGAGGCACTCATGTCGGAATGGCTTGTTCTCACCCTCGCCATGGCCGCGGCCAGCGCCGTCGTGCTGACCATCGCCGTACTCAGCAATCGGCGGCTGCCCGAGGACGACGACCCGTCCGAGACCCCTGACGTCATCGAGTACATGACGATGATGATCGGAGTGGTCTACGCGATCGTGCTGGGCCTCGCCATCGCGGGCGTCTGGGAGGGCCGCGGCGCCGCCCAGGAGTACGTACGCCAGGAGGCGCAGGCACTGCACGAGGTCAGCGCGCGCTCCTCCGTATACCCGGCAGCGGTCCGCACCCGGATCCGTGCCGATGTCGACGCCTACGTCAGCTACGTCGTGCACGACGAGTGGCGGACCATGAGCAAGAAGGGGACGCTCAGCGACCGGGGCACCGAGCTCCTGGACCGGGTACGGGCCGACGTCACGGACTACCGCCCGAAGACGGATCACGAGGGGCAGGCCTACCAGCCGCTGGTCGACCAGGTCGCGGCGGCGGACGACGCCCGCAACGCACGGGGGCAGAGCGCCGGCGCCACGATGCCCGGGGTCGTCTGGTTCGGACTGATCACGGGGGCGCTGGTGACGGTCGGACTGATCTTCACCCTGCAGATCCGTCGTTCGTTCCGCGAACTCCTGCTGGCCGGCCTCTTCAGTGTGCTGATCGCCTTCCTCCTCTTCCTCATCTGGGACTTCGACTCCCCCTTCGGCCGGGGCATCTCGGCCACCGCCGCACCGTTCCTGGATCTGTTCCCGGATGCGACGGGCGGATAGACGCCCCGTCCCCCGGGCGGTGCGCCGCTCGAGGGACAGCGGTGCCCCGAGCGGCGCACCCCGATCGCGGGCGAAATGCGCCACTTCTAACGTTGCCCGCATCGAGGTGCATTTCTGACGCTTTGTGGAAATCCGTTCCGCAGCTGCTCCTCGGGGACCCGGAGGATTCACCATGCGCGCAATACGTGTCACTCCCGTCGCTCTGCTCGGCGCCGCAGCACTCGCCCTGACCGCCCCGGCCGTGACCGCGTATGCCGCTACCACGGGTGGTCCGTCCAACAGCGGGAGCGGATACACCGTCACGCCTTCGGTGATCGCGCCCGGCGGCCAGGTCACCCTGGCGGCCAAGGGCTGCTCCACCACGGCGACGGCGTCCTCAGGGGTGTTCGACACCGTCACCATCCCCAAGGACGGCACGGGCAGGGCTACGGTCGACTGGGACGCCAAGCCTGGCGCCGCCTATGAGGTGACGTTCACCTGCAACACCTCGCCGAGTTCCACGGCGAAGGTGAACCTCACCGTCAGCGCGGCCACTAGCACACCCACCACGAGCTCGACGAGCTCCGCGGCGTCCACCGCCTCGCCGGCCGGTGTGCAGGGTGGTCTCGGCGGCAGCATCGACAGCATGAACTCCGGCGAGATCGTGGCCGGCACGGCGCTGGCCGTGGCGGCCGCCGCAGGCACCGTCTTCGTGGTGCGGCGGCGCAAGGAGAGCCGCTCGCACTGACCGGCACCGCTGCGGCGGAACGAAAGTCGCCCCGGGTCCTCTTGGAGGACTCGGGGCGACTTCGGTTATCGGGCCGGTGGGTGCGTCCTTACGGTCAGACCGCCCCATGGGTCATCCTCCGGCGGCGCATGACGTACATGCCTCCGCCGAGGGCCGCCGAGGCGACCAGGCCCGCGCCGACGCCCATCTCCGTCGGGCTCGCGGCCATCGAGCCGCCGAAGCCGCCCTGCGCGCCGCGGCTGTTGAGCACGGTGAAGCGGTGTCCGGCCGTCCGGTCGGTGCCGTCGCAGCGCACCGTCAGGTTGTAGGAGCCGGGCGTCGCGTCGTTGAGGATCCGGACCCGGGCGTGGCCGACCCGGCCCGCCGAGAGCCTGGTGGTCCGGAACGCGTTGGACGAGACGCTGCCGCCCCGGCCGCAGCCCTCGGCGCTGACCTGCATGGCCGCACCCTGGTGCACGCGCTCGGGGTCGACGGTCACGTTGTTCGGACCGTTGTTACGGCCGTTCCCGTTCCCGTTCCCGTTGCCGTTGCCGTTCCCGTTCCCGTTCCCGTTGCCGTTCCCGTTCCCGTTCCCGTTGCCGTTGCCGTTCCCGTTCCCATTGCCGTTGCCGTTGCCGTTGCCGTTGCCGTTGCTGTTGCCGTTGTCCCAGTCGCCCGGGTCGTTCCAGTCGTTCTGGCTGTTGCCGTTGTTCTGGCCGTTCCCGACGTCTCCACCGGCAGCGGCCATCGGGGCACCGAGCCCGAGAGCGGCGACGGCGGTCGCGGCGACAACGAGAGCGCGTGTAGCACGCATCGTTCGAACCTCCAGCGGGAAGCGCCCCCGGAGCTCTGTGCACCGGGATGGATCGACGAGAACGCCTCCCATGACGAACCCTCACCAGATCCTTGATCCAGCGCATTTCGGGACTGCTCCACCCCGGTGATCCGACACACCGCGCAAACACCCGTGAACCTGATGGACCCGCAGGTCACAGAGCGTCAGAATTTTTATCCGGCTACTACTCCGATAAGCAGTCCCCCCGGTCGCCGCCACCCGTTCGCACTTCCCTGAGTGCCGCGCGACCGCCCCCCGCCTAGCGTTCCCCTCGTCGCGACGAAGGGAGAACCATGGGCCGGGACAACTGGCGCCCCGAACGGATCAGACACTCGCCGTGGGGGGCACTCGCGCTGGCGATGCTCACCGGTCTCGCGCTGATGCGGAACGGCGCGGACCTCTCACCCGGGCCGCCGCAACCGGTCGCCGCCACCTCGGTGGGCCACCAGAAGGTCGCCCCGGGCGCCCCGGTGGCCGGCCCGGCCGTGAAGCCGCTGGCGTACGCGCCCGTCGCACGCGTGGCCATCCCCTCGATCGGGGTCGACGCACCGGTCATCGATGTGGACCTCGACGCGAACGGCTGGATCGGGACACCGCCCCCGCAGGACCCCAACCTGGCGGGCTGGTACCAGAACGGCATCGCGCCCGGCCAGATCGGCACCTCCGTCATCGTCGGTCACGTCGACAACCAGGCGGGCCCCGCCGTCTTCTACGGGCTGGGCTCGCTGAAGAAGGGCAAGCGCGTCGAAGTCACCCGCAGTGACGACCGGGTCGCGGTGTTCGAGGTCTACGGCGTCGAGGTGTTCTCCAAGAACGACTTCCCCGGCGCCCGCGTGTACGGCGACACCGGACAGGCGGAGCTGCGGGTCATCACCTGCGGCGGCGGATACACGAAGGCCAACGGCTACGACGGCAACGTGGTGGCCTTCGCCCGCCTGGTCGCCACTCGCTGAGGCTGCTGCCGGGGGCCGCTGTCCCGTCCCCGGCAGCAGTCGCAGCCCCCCTCAGCGGCGCTCCGGCACCGTGATCCGGTACCCCTCGTCCAGCAGCCCGGGCAGATAGCGGCGCAGCGCGGCCACGCTCTGCGAACGGTTGCCGCCCGCGTCGTGCGAGAGCACCACGACCCCGGGCGCCGCGCCCTCCCTGACCCGGCGGACGATGCTGTCGGTGCCCGGCACGGTCCAGTCGAGGGTGTCCACCGTCCACGCCATCGGTTCCATGCCCAGCGCGGCCCCGACCTCGAACGAGTTCCGGTTCCAGGCCCCGTAGGGCGCCCGGTACCAGAGCGGCGCGGCGCCGGTCACCTTCTCGATCACTTCGCTGGTACGGCCCAGCTCGTCGGTCACGCCGGCCCGCGAGAGCTTGGTGACCAGCGGGTGGGTCCACGAGTGGTTGCCGACGGTGTGGCCCTCGTCGGAGATCCTGCGGACCAGGTCCTCGTTGTCGTGGGCCATCTCCCCGCAGAGGAAGAACATCGCGCGTACGTCGTGCTTGTGCAGCGTGTCCAGGATGTGCGGGGTGTAGAGGGGATCGGGTCCGTCGTCGAAGCTCAGCACCATGGCCCGGCCGATGTCGGGCAGTTCCTCGAAGGGGCGGGTGCGGACCGGTGGCGCGGCCGGACGGTAGTGGGGCGGGTTGTTCGCGGTCATGGGTCGCAGGCGGTAGGCGAGCGGCCGGGTCCGCAGGGCGGCTGCCTGCGGACCGGCCGCGGCGGCCGACGGCGGCGCGGGACGCCGGAACGGGGTACCGGCGGAGTCCGCCGCGACCAGGCGCACGACAGTGGCGGCGCCCAGCCCGGCAGCCAGCCTCAGCAGCGTTCTGCGCATCGGCGGCATCTGATCATTCTTCATGACCAACTGCTCGCACATCCGCTCTGTCTCCCTTCTCAACGACACCGGTTACGGAGGGTTTTGCACCCAATGGAGGGAGCGCGTCCGCGCGACCGCCGGCAGCGCGCCGGGGCACTCGGGAGCCCGGGCCGGGGCCGGCCGGGCGAGCCGATAGCCTCACTGCCGTGACAGATCAGCAGCCCCACCAGTTCGAACGTGGCACAGACGGCCCGAAAGTGATCGTCGCGGGCCTCGACGGTTCCGAGTCCTCCATGCGCGCCGCGGCGTACGCCGCAGGTCTCGCCCGCCGGCAGCGGGCCATGCTCGCCCTCGTCTACGTCCAGCCCGTACTGACGGCGGGTGCCGCACTCGGCGCACCGGTCGGCGATGCGACCGGGGACGTAGCGGAGGGTCTGGTGAGCGAGATCCGGGAGTCGACGGAGCGGATGAAGGACATATGGGATGTCCGCTGGGAGTTCCACACCTTCCGCGGTGATCCCTACAACGGTCTGGTGACGGCGGCGGACGAACTCAAGGCGGACGCCGTCGTGGTGGGCGCGTCCGAATCGGCGGGGCACCGGTTCATCGGTTCGGTGGCCGTACGTCTGGTGAAGGCCGGGCGCTGGCCCGTCACCGTGGTCCCGTAGGGCCGCCCCCGCTCCCGCCGGCCCCCCGTCACCGCCGCCCGACCGTTCACCGCACCACTCGCCGCTCTGTGCGACCGCTCGTCGCACAGGGCCGCGTTTGTCCTGTTCCCCGGGGCGTGAATGCGTTCGTATACGCCAGTCAGCAGCGAGGCGGCAGGGACCTCCGCGGGGAAGGGCGTTCACCATGACCACGACGACGACCGATGAGCGGGCACTCGCGGATCTGCAGCGTGCGCACGGACCGGCCCTGTTCCATTTCCTGCTGGGCCTGACGTTCGGCGACCGGCAGCGGGCCGAGGATCTCCTCCAGGAGACGCTGGTGCGGGCCTGGCAGCACCCGGAGGCGTTCGACGGCCCGTACGAGTCGATGCGGCCCTGGCTGTTCACGGTCGGGCGCCGGCTGGCGATCGACGCCCGCAGGTCACGGCTGGCCCGGCCGGCCGAGGTCAGTGACGCGGTGCTGGAGAGCGCTCCGGGCCGGGAGGACACCGCGGAGTCCGCGGTGTCCGCGCTCGATGTACGGAAGGCTGTGCGCACCCTCAGCCCGGAGCACCGGGCGGTGCTCGTCCAGATCTACTTCAGGGGGCTGAGCGTGGGCGAGACCGCCGAGGTGCTCGGGATACCCGCCGGGACGGTGAAGTCCCGTTCCTACTACGCTCTGCGTCTGCTCTCCCACAACCTGCCCGGCTATTCCAGCAGGTCCTCCTCCGTGAGCAGGGACAGCAGGTCTGCCGCCTCCACGACCGCCGCGTAGTCGGCGGCGCAGCGGTCGCAGTCCTGGAGATGGCGGGCGACGCGGAACGCCTCCGCGTCCGGGAGCGCGTGCAGGACGTAGGCGCCGAGCAACTGCCGCATGTGCGGTCCCTCCCCTGGGTCGGCGGTCATCGCAACCTCGTGTCTGTGACGGATCCGGTCCGACGGATCCTGTCCTTCTGGCCACGCGGGGCGCGCTCCCCCGGTTCAATGCTGCGTGTAGGGCCGTACCGAGAACGGAATGGGGCGAGACCGGATGCGTCCGGAACGTCAAGGCGGATCCAGTGACGGCGGGCTGCTGATCCCGATGGCCTGGATGTACGCGGAGTACCTCGCCGACGAACTGCTGCGGACCGGCGAACTGATGGAGCCGGCGACGCTGGAGTACCGGGCGGGGCGCGACGCGCTCGCCCTGACCGTGTTCCTCTCCGACGGTGCGGTGGCCGAGGCGCTGCCCGCCGCCCGGGTGGACGAGCTGCGGCTGCTGACGGCGTACGGGCCCCCGTGGCGCGGCTGGGTCTGCGCACGGCTCGACGCGCTGGAGGCGGCGGGCGACACCGGCCCGGACCTCGCACTGGCCCTCGCGGCCTGGCGGTGGCTGGAGGACACCGAACTCCTGGCGGCCGACCTGGACGCGATCGGCCCGCCTCCGTGGGAGCCGGCCGAAAGCCCCCGTGAGCCGGAGGACGAGGGGGCGGCGGCCCAGGTGTGGACACCCGCCTGGCAGCTGGGGCTGCCGCTGGGCCACCTCTCGATCCACCTGTACTGACGCCTGCCCGCCGCCGGCTCAGGAGCCGTGCACCCCGGCGCGGTACTTCGGCAGCCGTACGGTGATGCGCATGCCGGCGCCGATGCCCGTCTCGATGACGAGCCCGTACTCGTCCCCGTACACCTGGCGCAGCCGTTCGTCGACGTTGAGCAGTCCGATGCCGGTGGACTTTCCGCCTTCCCCGCGCAGGATGTGGCGCAGCCGCTCCGGGTCCATGCCGGTGCCGTCGTCCTCGATGACGACCTCGGCCTCGGAGCCGGCGTCCAGCGCGCTGATGGTGATGCGGCTGGAGGTGACGGCTCCTTCGAGTCCGTGTTTGACGGCGTTCTCGACCAGGGGCTGGAGGCAGAGGAACGGCAGGGCCACGGGCAGCACCTCCGGGGCGACCTGGAGGGTGACCGAGAGGCGTTCGCCGAACCGGGCCCGGACGAGGGCCAGGTACTGGTCGATGGAGTGGAGCTCGTCGGCGAGGGTGGTGAAGTCGCCGTGGCTGCGGAACGAGTAGCGGGTGAAGTCGGCGAACTCCAGGAGGAGCTCGCGGGCCTGCTCGGGATCGGTTCGGACGAACGAGGCGATGGCTGCCAGTGAGTTGAAGATGAAGTGCGGGGAGATCTGCGCGCGCAGGGCCCTGATCTCGGCCTCGATGAGCTGGGTGCGCGAGCGGTCGAGTTCGGCGAGTTCCAGCTGTACGCAGACCCAGCGGGCGACCTCGCCCGCTGCCCTCGCCAGGACAGCGGATTCGCGCGGGGCGTAGGCGATCAGCGTGCCGAGGACCCGGTGGTCGACCGTGAGCGGCACCGCGACGGCCCAGCGCAGCGGGCAGTCCAGGTCCTCGCACTCGCTGCGGAAGGCGGTGTCGCGGCCACTGGCCAGGAGGTCTCCCACCTCCTCCATGACGTGCCGGCCGTGGTGGTCGCCCGCGCCGTCCCACACGAGGACCCGGTCGCGGTCGGTGAGGCACAGGGCGTCGGTGCCGAGCAGCGAACGGAGCCTGCGGGCGGATCTGCGGGCGCTCTCCTCGGTCAGTCCGGCGCGCAGCGGGGGCGCGGCGAGCGATGCGGTGTGCAGGGTCTCGAACGTGGCGTGTTCGACGGGTGTGCCGACGTCGCTGGTGCGGACGGGGCGTGCGGTGCGCCGGCCCGTCAGCAGGCCGCCGCCGAACAGCAGCAGGGCGAGGAGCACGATGACGGCGTATCCGGCACCGGTCATCGGTGCCTCCCGGCGGTGAGTGCCTCGGGCAGGTGGAAGCGGGTCATCGCGGCGTTGGTGCCGGCGGGTATCCGGCCCGGCGTGGCGAGCGAGACCAGGATCATGGCGAGGAAGCCGACGGGCACGGACCAGACGGCGGGCCAGGCGAGCAGGGCGTGCGGCCAGCCGGGCGGGCGCACCGCCCCGCTGACGGTGATGGCGACGGAGAGCAGCGCGGACCCGCCGCCCAGGACGAGTCCCGCCACGGCCCCGGGCGGGGTGAGCCTGCGCCACCAGATCCCGAGGACCAGCAGCGGGCAGAAGGAGGACGCCGACACGGCGAACGCCATCCCCACCGAGTCGGCGACCGGTACCCGGCTGACGATCAGCGAACCGGCGAGCGGGACGGAGATGGCGAGGACGGTGGCCAGCCGGAAGTGCCGTACGCCGCGTGAGGGCAGGACGTCCTGGGTGATGACTCCGGCGACGGCCATCGTCAGTCCGGAGGCGGTCGACAGGAACGCGGCGAAGGCGCCGCCGGCGATGAGCGCGCCGAGCAGGTCGCCGCCGAGCCCGCCGATGACCCGGCCGGGCAGCAGCAGCACGGCGGCGTCCGCGTCGCCGCCCTGGATGAGCTCGGGTGCGTACAGCCGGCCGAGGGCTCCGTAGACGGGCGGCAGCAGGTAGAAGACGCCGATCAGGGCGAGGACGGCGACGGTGGTGCGGCGGGCGTCGCGGCCGTTGGGGCTGGTGTAGAAGCGGACGACGACGTGCGGCAGGCCCATGGTGCCGAGGAAGGTGGCGACGATGAGCCCGTAGGTGGCGTACAGCGGGTGGTCGGCGCGGAAGACGGAGAGCTGTTCGTCGAAGGTGACGCGGGGCCGTCCGTCGCCCTGCCAGGCGAGCACCAGGAAGATGGCGGGGACGAGGAGCGCGGTCAGCTTCAGCCAGTACTGGAAGACCTGTACGAAGGTGATCGAGCGCATCCCGCCGGCGGCTACGGCGAGGACGACGACGGAGGCGACGAGGACGTCGCCGAGCCAGCCGGGCGCCCCTGTAAGGATCTTGAGGGTGAGTCCGGCGCCCTGGAGCTGCGGGACGAGGTAGAGCCAGCCGGCGCCGACGACGAGCACGCTGACGAGTCTGCGCACCTGTCGGGATTCGAGCCGTCCCTCGGCGAAGTCGGGCAGGGTGTACGCCCCCGAGCGGCGCAGCGGGGCGGCGACGAAGACGAGCAGCACCAGATAGCCGGCGGTGTAGCCGACCGGGTACCAGAGCATGTCGGGTCCGTGGACGAGCACCAGACCGGCGATGCCGAGGAACGAGGCGGCGGAGAGGTACTCGCCGCTGATCGCGGCAGCGTTCAGCCGGGGCCGTACGGTGCGCGAGGCGACGTAGAAGTCGGAGGTGGTGCGCGAGATGCGCAGCCCGAACCCGCCGACGAGGACGGTGGCGAGGACGACGGCGGCGACGGCCGCCACCGCGTAGGTGCGGCTCACTGTGCGGGGCGGCCTTCCACGAGCCGGGCGAAGTCGCTCTCGTTGCGCTCGGCCCTGCGTACGTACCACCAGGCGAGGAGCGTCAGCGGCGGGTAGGCGGCGAAGCCGAGGACGGCCCAGACGACGGCGGAGCTGTGCAGGGCCTCGAAGACGAGGGGCAGGGTGCCGACGACGACGGCGAGGACGGTGAACGCGGTGAGTCCGGCGCGGAGCTGGCTGCGCATCAGCGAGCGGACGTACGCGCCGCCGAGCGCGGTCTGCTCGTCGATCTCCGACTGGGTGCGGTAGCGAGGCAGCGGACGCACCCGGCGGGGCTCCCCCGTCACCACTTCACGCCGGGGCGTTGGCTCTGCGGACATGGGGCCGGAGTGTACGCAGCACCCGACCCCGCTGGGAAGGGGTCCGCGCCCGGGTAGACGCTGGTCAGCGGCCGGTCTGCCGCATCAGCAGATCGCGCAGCGCACGGGTGTGGCGGCGGCTGACGGCGAGCGAGGCGGTACCGATGCGCACGCTCATGCTGCCCGCGTCCAGGCGCAGTTCGTCGATCCGGCCGAGCGCCACGAGATGGCGGCGGTGGATGCGGACGAATCCGCGGGTGCGCCAGCGTTCCTCCAGGGTGGTCAGGGGGACACGGACCAGGTGACTGCCGGTGGCGGTGTGCAGGCGGGCGTAGTCACCCTGGGCCTCGGCGTACGCGATGTCGTCGATCGGGATGAAGCGGATGACGCCGCCCAGCTCGACGGGGATCTGGTCGTGTGCGGTGTCATGGGCGGGTGCGGAGCGCTCGCCGACCTGTTCGGCGACGCGCCGCACCGCTTCGGCGAGGCGTTCGCGGCGCACGGGTTTGAGGACGTAGTCGACGGCCTTGAGGTCGAAGGCGTGCACGGCGAAGCCCTCGTGGGCGGTGACGAAGACGATGAGCGGGGGCGCGGCGAACCCGGCCAGCAGTTGGGCGACATCGAGTCCGGTGAGTCCCGCCATGTGGATGTCGAGGAAGACGACGTCGATGGCTGCGGGATCGTCGGGTCCGGCGTCGACGGCACCGCCGATGCGCCGCAGCGCCTCGGTTGCGCCGGTGGCTCCCTCGGCGCTGTGGATCCGGGGATCGGCGCGCAGGAGGTACAGCAGTTCCTCCAGGGCGGGTTCTTCGTCGTCGACGGCGAGTACGCGGAGCATGAGGCCGGAGTTTAGACCGCCCTGTACATGGGGGGTGGGTGAAGGAGCGGGTCTGGGTGCGTGCAGCTGCAAGGCGGAGGATTGAGCCATGGCGGAGCCCTGGTGATTGACGACAACGCCGGAGGGGGCCCCTCCCGGCTCGAGCGAAGCCGAGAGTTGGGGGAGTGCGTACCCAGACCCGCGACGCCGCCCCCCATGTACAGGGCGGTCTGAGGCCTGTACGGCGCGACGCAGGCGGGTCTGCTGAGTGATTCACGGGCTGTTTCCGTACGGGACGGCATGTGCACCCCGCCCCACCGTCGCGATGTCGGCGCCTATGCCCTGGGCGTGCTCGGCGCCGCCGACGCCTTCCGTTTCGAGGAGCATCTGGAGGCCTGTCCGCGGTGTGCGGGCGGGGTGGCGGAGCTCGGCGGGGTGGCGGCCGCTCTGGGGCGGTACGCCCGGCTGACGCCACCGGGTATCGATCCCGTGGTGCGGGCCGGTCCCGGTCTGGTGCGGCGGGCCACTCGGGCGGTGGCTGCCGGGCGGCGCAGGACGCGGCGGCGGCGCCTGGTTCTGGTGGCGGCCGCCGTGGTGCTCGCGTCCGGGGCGCTGTTCGCGGTACCCGGCGCAGGTCAGGGGCCCGAGCGGTGGACGGCCGTGGACCGGATTTCCGGGATGACGGCTGTCGTGACGGCGGGGGCGCGCGAGTGGGGCGCCGAGGTCGGGCTGGAGGTGTCGGGGGTGCCGGAGTCCGGGGTGTGCTCGCTGGTCGCGGTGGGCCGGGGCGGTGACGAGGAGACCGTGGCCACCTGGTCGTCGGCAGCTCCGGGCGAGGCGCCGATCCGGCTGAGCGGGGGCGCGGCTCTGCGGCCCGGGGCCATCGACCGGTTCGAGGTGCGTACGGCGGCGGGGCGGCGGCTGCTGCGGCTCACCCGTTGAAGCGCGCTACTTGAGCAGCTTGGAGAGCCGTCGGTCGGCCAGCGGCTTGCCGCCCGTCTGGCAGGTCGGGCAGTACTGGAGCGACGAGTCACTGAAGGACACCTCACGGATGGTGTCCCCGCAGACCGGGCATGCCTCGCCGGTGCGCCCGTGGACGCGCATGCCGCTCTTCTTCTCGGCCTTGAGCCGTCCGGCCGCCAGTCCGCTGGAGCGGGCGACGGCGTCGTTCAACGTGGTGCGCAGGGCTGTGTGAAGCGTGGTGATCTCTTCGTCGGTGAGGCGCGCGGTGAGTTTGAACGGGGACATCTTCGCGACGTGCAGGATCTCGTCGCTGTAGGCGTTGCCGATGCCGGCGATGAGCGACTGGTCGCGCAGGGCGCCCTTGATCTGGCGCCGTTCCCCGTCCAGCAGGGCGGCGAAGGCGTCACGGTCGAAGGACGGGCCGAGCGGGTCGGGCCCGAGGCGGGCCACCCCGGGGATCTCGGCCGGGTCGTGGACCAGGTGCACGGCGAGGCGTTTGGTGGTCCCCGCCTCGGTCAGGTCGAAGCCGTCGCCGCCGGTGAGGACGGTACGCAGCGCGAGGGGGCCCTTCCCGGGGCGCGGCGGAGCGGCGGGGAAGCTCTCCTTCCAGTGGAGCCAGCCGGCCCGGGCGAGGTGGGTGACCAGGTGCAGCGGGCCGACGGCGATGTCGAGGAACTTGCCGTGCCGCCGGACCGAGGTGACCGTGCCGCCGTGCAGGGCGGTGAGCGGCGGGTCGTACGTCTTCAGGACGCTGATGGCGAGCGGCAGGACGCGGTCGATCTCCCTGCCGACCAGGTGGTCGTCGAGGAAGACCCGCAGGGCTTCGACTTCCGGCAGTTCGGGCATGGTTCCCAGCCTGCCGCAGGGCTCGCCCCGGCGCCTACCGGAGGCCGTACACGCGCTCGGCCGTGGTGGCGAGGACGGCGTCCCGCTCGTCGTCGGCGAGGCCGTCGAGGAGCACGAGCGCGGTCTCCACGACTTCGGTGTACGTCGCCGCGAGCCGGCACACCGGCCAGTCCGAGCCGAACATCAGCCGGCCGGGCCCGAAGGCGTCGAGGACCGTGTCGGTGTACGGGCGCAGGTCCCTGACCGTCCAGTCGTGCGGGTCCGCCTCGGTGACCAGGCCGGAGAGTTTGCACACGGTGTTCGGGAAGGCGGCGAGCGCCCGCAGGTCGTCGGCCCAGGGGAGCTTCCGCCCGGCGGCGATCTGCGGTTTGCCCGCGTGGTCGAGGACGAAGGTGAGCCCGGGCAGCATTTCGGCGGCCCGGACGGCTGCGGGCAGCTGGTGGGACTGGACGATCAGGTCGTAGACCAGTCCGGCGTCGGCCACGGCTGCCAGTCCGCGCTGTACGTCCGCGCGCAGCAGCCATCGCGGGTCGGGTTCGCCCTGGACCTGGTGGCGCAGGGCGACGAGCCGGTCGCCGCCGGGGAGCTCGCGCAGGGTGGCCAGGGTGTCGGCGACGTCCGGGGCGGTGAGATCGGTCCAGCCCACGACGCCGGCGACGAGTTCGCCGCCCTCGGCGAGCGCGAGGAACTCGGGGGTCTCCTCCGGGACGGTGACGGTCTGGACGAGCACGGTCGCGCACACGCCGTTGGCCCGGGCCTCCGGCTCCAGGTCGGCGAGGGTGAAGTCGCGTCGCAGGGGGGCCAGTTCCTCGCCGGTGATCCAGTCCTGGTCGCGTACCGAGAGGTCCCACACATGGTGGTGGGCGTCGACGATGCGGGGGCGGCCGGTCATCTCACAGCTCCCAGGCGACGGGGAGGCCCGCTTCGGCGCCGTCCGACGAGTAGTCGTGCGAGACGTCGAGGAGTTCGTCCATCCTGGCCTGCCAGGCGACGTTGACGGGGAGCTGTTCCAAGTCGGCGAGGAGCCGGGCGTAGTCGTCGCAGTCGATGACATGGAACAGGTCCGTGCCGCTGCGCCAGATCGTCCAGGAGGTGGCGCCCGCCGCGCGGATCGCCCGGGTCAGTTCGGCCGGGACCTCGCGGTGCGCGGCCTCGTACTCGGCTGTGCGGTCCGCACGGACCTTGGTGTGCAGGGCGATACGCATCTCAGTGTCCGTTCTCGGTCAGCAGGCCCTCGGCGCGCAGGTCGTCCCAGAGGTCGTCGGGGATCTCCCGGCGGAGCAGGGCGGCGGCGTCGCGCACCTCGTCGGGGGAACGCGTGCCGACGAGTACGCCGGCGACCGCCGGGTGGGCGAGCGGGTAGTGCAGGGCGGCGGCGCGCAGCGGCACCCCGTGGCCCTCGGTGACGGCCTTCAGACGAAGGGCCCGGTCGAGGAGGTTCAGCGGCGCGGCGGCGTAGTCGTACGTGGCTCCGGGGCGCGGGTCGGCGAGGAGGCCCGAGTTGAAGACGCCGCCGACGACGACGCTGCGGCCGCGCGCGGCCGCGGCGGGCAGCAGATCGGTCAGGGCGGACTGGTCGAGGAGGGTGTGGCGGCCGGCGCAGAGCACCACGTCGACGTCGGTCTCGACGACGAAACGGGTGAGCATCGCGGTCTGGTTCATGCCGGCCCCGATGGCCCCGATCGTCCCTTCGGCCCGCAGCTTCTCCAGTTCCGGGTAGGCCTCACCGAAGGCGGCCTCTGCGTGGTCGTCGGGGTCGTGGAGGTAGGCGATGTCGATGCGGTCGAGGCCGAGGCGTTCCAGGCTGTCCTCGATGCTGCGGCGGACACCGGAGGCGCTGAAGTCCCAGCGCCTGCGGTGCGTGGCGCGGACGGCGAAGCCCTCGGAGAGCGAGTCGGAGGCGGCGGCCCCGCCGCCGGGCAGCGGTTCGAGTACCCGGCCCACCTTCGTGGACAGGACGTACGCGTCGCGGGGCCGGCCGCGCAGGGCCTCGCCGAGCCGTCGTTCGGAGAGCCCGAGCCCGTAGTGCGGCGCGGTGTCGAAGTAGCGGACGCCCTCGTCCCAGGCGGCGTCGACGGCGGCCGCCGCCTGTGCGGGCTCCACAGCGCTGAAGAGATTGCCGATGGCGGCTGCCCCGAAGGACAGCTCGGTGACCTCGACCGCGCTGTTTCCCAGCTTGTTGCGCCGCATGTTTCCGTCGCCCTCCCCGAAGATCGCTTCCTGCACACAGCGAATATTCATCGGATCACTTGGGCGCGTCAACACCTCGGAGAACATCAACAGCGGCAATTGCTTCGCGATCTGTCCGATCTATGTGGTGGCGTTCACCGGTAGCAGCGTCAGCAGTTCGGCCACCTCCTCCTCGGCGCAGCGCCCCAGCCGCGCCAGATCGGGAAGCGCCTTGCCATCGGCCACCAGGCCGATTTGCACCGTGGAGCCGTACGTGGTCAGCGCGATGGCCAGGGACTGACCGCGGGCCAGCGGGGCCATCGGGTAGAGCGCACGCAGCGGACAGCCGCCGAGCGAGAGGGCCGAGCGCGGCAGCGGCACGCTGGTGACCAGCACGTCGAAGAGCATCCGGGCGGCGTTCCCGGCGAGCGGCGCACCGAATCGGTGGGCCAGCGACGGCAGTTGGTCGGCGAGTACCGCGACCGCCCCGGCCCCGCGCAGCGGCCCGGCGGACTTGTTGCGGTCCATGGCGCCGCGGACGGCCCGCAGCCGCTCCCAGGGGTCGGGTTCGGAGACGGGAAGGCCCAGCAGGTAGGCGGAGAGCCGGTTGCCGTTGGCCGCGGCCGCGCCGCCCGGGCGGCGCCGGGAGACGGGGACCAGGGCGCGCGGATCGGCACCGGGCAGCGCTTCGCCGCGCTCCAGCATCCAGCGGCGCAGCGCGCCCGCCACGACCGCGAGCAGCACGTCGTTGCTCGTGCCGCCCGCCGCCCGGCGGATCCGCTGCACTGCTTCGAGGTCGAGATCGGCCGTGGCGAGACGCCGGGTGCCGGAGGAGCTGGCGCTGAGGGCCGGTGCGCCGCGCAGATCGAGACGGCTGGCGCGTACCAGTGAGGCCCCGACGCCGAAGGCCCGGCCGAGGTCCTCGATCCGTCCGAGGGCGAGGCCCGCGACCTGGCGGGGACCGGGCATCCAGGAGCGCGGCGGCACGGGGCGCACCCGTCCGGCCGCCGGCCCCGGCCGGCTACGGCCCGAGAGCGAGGCGATCTCGTCGAAGATCCCGGCTCCGATGGCGACCGCGCGCATTCCGTCGGCGAGCGCGTGGTGGAGCTTGACGAGGACGGCGAAGGGGCCGTCCGGGTCGCCGCCGATGACGTACATCTCCCAGGGCGGCAGCCCTCTGCGCAGCGGCTGCTCCATCAGCTCTCCCGCGAGCCCGGTGGCCGCCGCCATGAAGGCGGCCTCGCCCTCGCCGGCGGTCTCCGCCTCGGGCAGTCGCACCCGCTTGACGTGCCGGTGGACGTCGAAGTCCTTGTCCACCGACCACGCCGCGCCCCCGACGGGCAGCAGCACGTCGCGTACGCGCATCCGCAGCCGCGGGATGGCGGCGGCCCGGGTGCCGAGCAGTTCGAGGAGGCCGTCGGGCCCGGGGGCCCGGTGGCCGCCCGGCGCGAAGACGGCGAGCGCACCGAGGTGCATGGGGTGTGCATCGGACTCGAGGTGCCAGAAGGCCAGATCGAGAGGTGCCAGTAGCTCAGTGCCCAACGGGTCCTCATGTCATGGAAGGCGAAATGTCATGGAAGACGAAGACTGACGAACTCGCAGTCAATCCCTCGCGGTCGGTTACGGTCAAGTGCAGACATGTTACGTTCCGTTACTTCTCGGTAGTGTTCAATCCCCGTGAACGGCAGTCGCGTTCACCGGATCAGCCGCGTGGCGGAATGACGAATTCGCACCAGACGCACTTGCCGGTGCCCCGGGATTCGACGCCCCAGGCGTCCGCCAGCCGGTCGACGAGCATCAGCCCGCGCCCCGACACCCCCGCCTCGCCCGCGTCCCGGCGGCGCGGCAGCGCGCTGGACCGGTCCTCGACGTCGACGCGCAGGCGGCGCTCGGGGCCGGTGAGCACCCGGATCGTGACGATCGCACCGCCGTCGGTGTGCATCAGGGCGTTGGTCGTCAGCTCGTCGGCGGCCAACTCCACCTCGTCGGCCCGGTCCTTCGCACCCCACGCCCGCACCGCCGCACGGATCATGTGGCGCGCCGAGCTGAGCGCCTCCGGGTCGTTCTGCCCCACGTGCTGCTGGAGCCGACCGCCGGGCTGCGGGGCGTGGGCGGCCTTGCGGCGCAGGAGCAGCACCGCCACATCATCCTCTCCCCCGCGTTCGTCGACCGATTCGCAGAGCCGGTCGGCCAGCCGCTGGAGGTCCTGGGGGCCGTTCCTGATCATGGCGGTGAGCAGTTGCACGCCTTCGTCGAGGTCGGTCCCCGGCAGCTCCACCAGGCCGTCGGTGAACAGCACCATGGTCTGCCCGGGGTCGAGCTCGACCGTACTGACCGGATACTCCAGCCGCCCGAATTCGGCGGAGAGCCCCAGTGGCAGCCCGCCGTCGACCAGCACCTTGCGGCAGCTCCCGTCGGCGTCGCGTACCAGCGGGTCCACATGTCCGGCCCTGACCACCTGCACCACACCGGTGGTCAGGTCGGCCTCGGCGTAGGTGCAGGTCGCGAAGCGGTCGGTGTCCAGTTCGTGCAGGAAGACGGAGGCCCGGGCCATGACCGTCGCCGGGCTGTGCCCCTCGGCGGCGTACGCGCGCAGCACGATGCGCAGCTGCCCCATGACGGCGGCGGCGTGCGTGTCGTGCCCCTGCACGTCCCCGATGACGGTGCCGACCCGGCCACCGGGCAGCGGGATGACGTCGTACCAGTCGCCGCCGATATCCCTTCCCAGCCTCGCCGAGCGGTATCGCACGGCGATCTGCGCACCCGGCACCTCGGGGACGCGGCGCGGCAGCATCGCCTGCTGGAGCCCCTCGGCGAGGTCGTGCTCCTGCTCGTACAGCATGGCGCGCTGGAGGCTCTGGGCGATGGAGCTGCCGAGAGCGACCAGCAGGTTGCGCTCGTCGCCGGTGAATCCGTCCTTGTCGCTGTAGAGGAGGCCGAGTGCGCCGATGGGGCGGGCCTGGGCGATGAGCGGCAGATAGGCGGCGGAGGTGATGCCCAGGTGGCTGATGTGGGGCCACAGGACCGGGTACGAGTCCGCGAAGTCCTCGGCGGACTCGATGAAACGGGGGGCGAGCGTGCGGACGACCTCGCTCATCGGGTACTGCTCGTCCGTGCGCGTGTACCGGGTACCGGGGACGAAGGCGCCCTCGGGCCCGTCGGCCACCAGGTGGATGCGTCCGGCCTCGATCAGTCCCATGACCAGACTGGTCGCCCCCAGATGAGCCAGCCCCTGGGAGTTCTTGAGCACGTCGATGACGTCCTTGACGGTGCGGGCGTGGGCCAGTGCCGCCGTGGTGGCCTCCACCAGGCTGGTCCGCCGCCGGCGCTCCTCATCCAGCTCGCGACGGGCGGTCGAGTCGGCCAGTTCCTCGGTGGCGTCCCGGACGATGCCGATGATGCGGCGCGGCCGGCCGGTGGCATCGCGCCGGACGAAGCCCTGGGTGTGCGTCCATTGCAGGGTCCCGTCGCGCCGCAGGATGCGGAAGTAGGCCCCGTAGTTGGTCCGGCCGGTCTTGAGCGCCTGCGTGACCATGGTGTCGAGCCGCATGCCCTCGTCCGGCGGCACCCGCGTCCCGAGCGTCGTCGGCCTGTTGTCGTACTCGTCGGCCCTCATGTCGAACACGTCGAGAGCCGGCTGGTCCATGTGCATGAGGCCGCTGTCAAGGTCCCAGTCGAAGCTGCCCATACGGTTCAGGGCGAGACTGAGGTCCGGGTGGGCGGGCCAGTCGTCCGGGAGTGACAGGGCACCCGCTACCCGATCATCCATATGCGCAACTCTGCCATCTTTTGTCCGATTCTTCGCGCGAACCGTCCACCAGGTGAACGTGCGATGGAACACATTTACGAGCAGGGCGGCCGGGCTGCTTTCCCGGAGATTCCACGGGATTCCGAGGAGCGGCAAAGGTGCGGGGTGCCGGATACCGCCGCAGAACGCCGACCCGCCCCGAAAGCGGGCAGAGGCAGCGACTAACGTGTGCGTGGGGCGGAGTAAGCCAAGCCTTACCCACGGCCCGCCCCGCTCCTGCTCGTTCGTCCTAAGGAACAGCTCTCCATGACACGCCCCGTCCGCGTAGCCATCGTCGGAGCCGGCCCCGCCGGAATCTACGCAGCGGACGCGCTGCTCAAATCCGACGCCGCCGCCGACCCGGGCGTCTCCATCGACCTGTTCGAGCGGATGCCCGCCCCCTTCGGCCTGATCCGCTACGGCGTGGCCCCGGACCACCCGCGGATCAAGGGCATCGTGCAGGCGCTGCACCAGGTCCTGGACAAGCCCCAGATCCGGCTCTTCGGCAATGTCGACTACCCGAACGACATCGGCCTGGACGAGCTGCGGAGCTTCTACGACGCCGTGATCTTCTCCACCGGCGCCGACGCCGACCGCGCCCTCGACATACCGGGGAGCGACCTGGACGGCTCGCACGGCGCCGCCGACTTCGTCTCCTGGTACGACGGCCACCCGGACGTGCCGCGCACCTGGCCGCTGGAGGCCGAGAAGGTCGCCGTACTGGGCGTCGGCAACGTGGCCCTGGACGTCGCCCGCATCCTCGCCAAGACCGCCGCCGAGCTGCTGCCGACCGAGATCCCCGCCAACGTCCACGACGGCCTGAAGGCCAACAAGGCGCTGGAGGTGCACGTCTTCGGACGGCGCGGTCCCGCCCAGGCCAAGTTCAGCCCGATGGAGCTGCGGGAGCTGGACCACTCGCCGAACATCGAGGTCATCGTCAACCCCGAGGACATCGACTACGACGCGGGCTCGATCGAGACCCGGCGCGGGAACAAGCAGGCCAACATGGTCGCCTCCACGCTGGAGAAGTGGGCGATCCGCGACGTCGGCGACCGGCCGCACAAGCTTTTCCTGCACTTCTTCGAGTCCCCCGTGGAGATCCTCGGCGAGGACGGCAGCGTCGTCGGACTGCGGACCGAGCGCACCGAGCTGGACGGCACCGGGAACGTGAAGGGCACCGGCCGGTTCCACGACTGGGACGTGCAGAGCGTCTACCGCGCGGTCGGCTACTACTCGCAGGAGCTGCCCAAGCTCCCGTTCGACGTCGCGTCCGGCACCGTTCCGCACGCCGCAGGACGGGTTCTCGCCGGCGGCGAGCCGATGGAGTCGGTGTACGTCACCGGCTGGATCAAGCGGGGCCCGATCGGCCTGATCGGGCACACCAAGGGCGACGCCAACGAAACGGTCGCCTGCCTGCTGGAGGACCACACCACCGGCCGGCTGCCCGCCCCGGCACAGCCCGACCCGTCGGCCGTGACCGAGTTCCTGGAGTCCCGCGGCGTCCGCTACACCACCCGCGAGGGCTGGTACCGCCTGGACGCGCACGAGCGCGCCCTGGGCGAGGCGCAGGGCCGTGAGCGGGTCAAGGTCGTGGAGCGCGACGCCATGCTGGACGCCTCGGAGTCCGGCAACTGACACACCACGGCGACGGCCCCCGAACTCCCCCGGTCAGGGGGGCTCCGGGGCCGTCGGCGTCACCGGGGGCGTCAGCGTCCCTGCAGCGCCTTGACGTGGTCACCGAAGGTCCAGTTCTTGGATCCGTCCCAGTTCAGCGACCAGGTCATCAGGCCCTTGAGGCTGCCGCCGTAGTGGTTCCAGGCCTGCGAGACGAGGTTCGGGGCCATGTATCCGCCGCCGGCGCCCGGCTGGGCGGGCAGACCCGGCACCTGCTTGTCGTAGGGCACCTTGATGGTGGTGCCCTGGATGACGAGCCCCTTGTCCAGACAGTCCGTCTGCGCCGTGAAGCCCTCGACGGTGCCCGCGGAGTACGAGTCGCCCGCGCATCCGTACATGCTGCCGTTGTAGTACTGCATGTTCAGCCACCAGAGCCGGCCGTTGTCCGCGTACTTCTTCACGATGGGCAGGTACGCACCCCAGATCGAGCCGTACGTGATGCTGCCGCCGGTGACATAGGCCGTCTCCGGCGCCATGGTCAGACCGAAGCCGGACGGCATCTGCGCGAGTACACCGTCGATGATGCGGATCAGGTTGGCCTGCGAGGCCGACAGCTGGTTGATGTTGCCGCTGCCCGTGAGACCGGTCTCGATGTCGATGTCGATGCCGTCGAAGTTGTACTTCTTGAGAATCGGCACCACGGTCTCGACGAAACGGTCGGCGACCGCGCTGGAGCCGAGGTCGATGCCCGCGGCAGCACCGCCGATGGACATCAGGGTGGTGAGCCCGGACGCCTTCGCCCGGCACATCTCGGCCGGGGTGGGGACCTTCACGGTCGAGTCCATCCCGTCCTCCCACAGGACGGTGCCGTCCGAGAGGATCACCGGGAAGGCCGCGTTGATCACGTTGTACCCGTGCTGCGGGATGCGGCTGTCGGTGACCGGGATCCAGCCCAGCGGCGGGTGCACACCGTTGGACGCGCCGTCCCAGTTCTCCCAGTACCCCTGGAGCACCTTGCCGGACGGCTTCGGTTTGACCGCACAGGTGTCCTCCTGCGCGGAGCTCGGTGTGGCCGCGACCAGCATCTGTACGATGCACGCCGCCGCGAGTCCGGCTCCCAGCAGTCGTGCGGTGCGACCGAACATGACGAATCCCCTCCCATACTGACATGCCCCTGACAACTCGACACGGGACCGCGCCTGCGCTCAACGTAAAGTGGTCCAGACCTGCCGTCAATAGGTCTGGACCAAAAGCGGAAGCTGGGCGGTCATAGTTCTGCGTGCACCCTCCGGGACCGCTCGCGCACCCGGCCCGGGTAGCGCTCCGTGAAGCGGACCGCCAGCACCAACAGGACCACGGGGATGACCCAGTTCAACCAGTCACCACCGGACGACGTGTGCACCGCGAGCAGGCCCAGCAGGGCGGTCGCGACGAAGACCCCGCCCCAGAGCAGGGTCAGCACCCGGTTCACGTGCCGGAAGACGGGCGAGCCCCACACCTCACGGGGCGTGGTCTCCCGCGCGTACTGCTCCGTGAAGGGGACGAACGCCAGCGAGCCGAGCGCCACCACCGCGATCACGGAGCTGGACAGCACCTGCGCGTACCGCTCCACCCAGTACAGATCCTGACGGTCCAGGAAGAGCGCCAGAACGCTGAGGGCGGCGAAGAAGGCGATGCCGGTGATCTCCAGCACCTTGAACGAACCCCGGCGCAGGTCGGGCAGGTTGAGTACGAGGGCCGATACGAGCCCGGCCAGTGCCGCGTACTCCCAGGTACTGGGGGACGCGACGACATCGAAGATGATCCACGGGGCGAACGCGAAGAAGAGATTCCCGGTCCGCCGCCCGGAATTGACTTGGGCCACCGGACACCTCCGGGGCATGTGCCGCGGCACTCTGCCGCTTCCTCCATGGTGAAGCCAGGGCCCTCCCGCCGCATCTCCGCACCGCGGGGCCCGCGTTGCAGCGGTGGTGGGCCGGAGAAGCCCACCGAGGAGTGAGCGGCCGGACCACTCCCATTGCGTAGGCCCGCACGTGCCGCGTCGCCCGTGTGCGCCGTCCGTGCGAGCTTGTACGCCGCGAGCTCATCCTGCGACTCGTCCGGCAGGGCGCGCCCCAAGCCGAGATCTACCGTCGCGTCGACGAACTCATCGGCGAGCAGGGCTACGAGAACATCCACAGCTACTACCCCGGCGCCGGGATCGCCCACAGAATCGGGCGCGTCCCAGCCCTGTGAGCCGGGTCTGTGGGCGGTCGAACCGCACATCGGGACGGGCAGTCCCGGCGCCAAATGGGAGGAAATGCTCGTCGTCACCGAGAACGACGCCTACTGGCTCGACGACGACCTGCCGCACAGCCGTTACTGGAACACGCACCGCACGCGCTGACGCCGCACAGACAACCGCCACCCAGGGCCTGGCGCGCGGCCACTCAGCCGTCGAGGGACGCCTCCACGTCGTCCTGCCACGGCAGCCGGATGGAGGTCTGAGGCTCCTCGGTCATGAGCGGCACCAGGTCCTGCGGCGGCTCGTCCGGATCCGCGGGGGGACCGGTCGGCTCGTCCGTCGGGAGCCCCGGGTACTCCTCGGTCGGGCCGCCGGACGGAACGGCGGTCGGCGTCGGGCAGTTCGTCGGCTCCTCCCTCGCCGCGACCGCCTCGCCGGGCGGGGTCGGGGCGATGGACGTCGGGCAGTCCTCGGGCGTGGGGGTGGAGCGCGACGGGGTCGGCTCCGCCGGCTTCCTGGGCTTCTGCGGCGGCTTCGGTTCCTTCGACTTCGCCGGAGGCGCGTCGGGCAGCGGCCCGGTGATGTCGGTACCGGGAGCGTAGGGCGGCGGCACTTCGGGGGTGTGGTCCCGGGTGCCCTCGTCACCGACCGGCCGCTCCATCCAGCTGTTGTGGTCCGCGTCGACGACGACCAGGTCCGTGACGGCCTTCGCGGCGGGTGCGACGACGACGATCCGTGCCGGGTCGTAACCCGCCCACTTCTCACCCCGTACGCCCTCCGTGCCCCCCGCGCCGACGGGCCGGCTCAGCGGGTTGCCGCAGGCGCAGCGGACGCGCGGGAGGCCGTGGCCGTCCACCATCACGGCGGTGCCGGCCTGGAGCACGGACTGGAACGTGGTGGCGGAGCCCGCGTCGAAGCCGTGATTGCCCACCCGGGTGTCCGCGCGCAGGACCACGGGCGTCAGGCCGCGCAGGAAGTCCGGGACGCCGGCCCGGGGCACGCCCGCGGCCTGCGCGAACGCTTCCTGCCGGGCGGGGTCGGCCGCGAGGAGGCGGATCTGCTGTCCGACATCGCAGGAGGCGACAGAGCGGGTGCCCCCGTACAGGCCGGGGGTCGAACCGGGAAGGGTGTGCGGCGCCCCGCCGTCGGGCGCGGCCGTCCGTGGTGGGGCCGTGCGGGGCGCGTTCGGCGCGGCGCCCGCCGGTTCCACCGTGGACGCGGTGAAGGGGTCGGCCCCCTGCGCGGCGGCCGGCTGGAGGAGGACCTCCTCGGCGTCGGCCGTTCCCTCGGTGCCGTGCCCACTGCCCCCGGTCTCCCGGGCGCAGCCCGCGGTGACGAGGATGCCGGTGGACAGCACGGCGAGCACGGCGCGGCGCATGCGTATCGGTGCGTGCACGAAGAGGTCTCCTGCCTGTCACCGATCCAGGACGGTCTCCTCATGTCTGCCGCAGTTCCCCCTCCCCCGCAAGCCGGAGCCGCATGGCGCGCGGAGGGTTCGGCGTGGACAGACGACCCTATCCTTGAACGCGTTCAAGGAAGGTGCCGGAGTCGCCACCGCGCCGCCCACGAAGGAAGGACCGCCATGAACACCCTCACGTACCCGGAGGTGGGCGCCACCCGACTCGGCCCGCTCCCCGACGGCTACCACCACCTGTACCACCGCACGCGGGTCGGACACGGCCGCGCCGACTTCGAGACGGCGGGCGCCGCGATCACCGAATTCCGCATGCACCGTGTCTCCGGGGCCCGGGTCAGGGCCTCCGCACCGCGCGCCGAGCCGGGTGCGTCCGTTCGGGTGGCGCTGGGTGCCGGCCCGTTCCGGTTCACCGCGCCGTGCCGGGTCGTCTGGGCCGAGTACGGTCCCGAACGCATCGGATTCGCGTACGGAACGCTCGCCCGCCACCCCGAGTGCGGCGAGGAGTGCTTCGTCGCCGAGCTCGCGGAGGACGGCACGGTCTCGTTCACCGTGATGGCCTTCAGCCGGCCCGTCCGCTGGTACACCCGCCTCGCCGGACCGCTCGTACCCGTTGTCCAGGGCTGGTACGCGCGCCGGCTCGGCCGCACACTGCGCCGGATCGTCGCGGAGGGACACGCGCCCCGGAACTGAGGCGCCGCTGCGCGGTGGACCGATACTGGACGTGATGGACTGGTTCACCGCAGACGGGTACTGGCTCGGCCGGCTCCTCTTCCAGAAGGCCCTGGCCGTCATCTATCTGACCGCCTTCCTCACCGCCGCGCTCCAGTTCCGGGCGCTGATCGGCGAGCGCGGCATGCTGCCCGCCCCCGAACTGTTGCGGCGCACGGACTGGCGTGCCGCACCGGGGCTCTTCCGCCTCCACTACTCCGACCGGTTCTTCGCCGTGGTCGCCTGGTCCGGATGTGCGCTGTCCCTCGCGCTACTCGCGGGCGCGGACCGTTTCGTACCATTGTGGGGGTCCATGCTCCTGTGGGCCATGCCCTGGGCGCTGTACCTGTCGATCGTGCAGATCGGCGGCGCCTGGTACGGCTTCGGCTGGGAGTCGCTGCTCCTGGAGACGGGGTTCCTCGCCGTCTTCCTCGGCAACGCGCACACGGCGCCACCGGTGCTCGTGCTGTGGCTGCTGCGCTGGGTGCTGTTCCGGGTGGAGTTCGGCGCCGGGCTGATCAAGATCCGCGGCGACGCGTGCTGGCGCAAGCTGACGTGTCTGTACTTCCACCACGAGACCCAGCCGATGCCGGGTCCGCTGAGCTGGTTCTTCCACCACCTCCCCCGGCCGCTGCACCGGGCCGAGGTGGCGGCCAACCATGTGACCCAACTCCTCGTGCCGGTGCTGCTCTTCACCCCGCAGCCGGTGGCCAGCGCAGCGGCGGGGCTGATGGTCCTCACGCAGCTGTGGCTGGTGCTGTCCGGCAACTTCGCCTGGCTCAACTGGCTGACGATCGCCCTCGCCCTGTCGGCCGTGGACTGGTCCCCGGTCGCCGAGCCGCCCGCACAGGCCGGTGCGCCCCTCTGGTACGAGGTGGTGGTCATCGCCGTGACCGCCCTGGTCGTGGTCCTCAGCTACCGCCCGGCCCGGAACCTGTTCTCGCGCCGGCAGGTGATGAACCGCTCCTTCGACCCGCTGCACCTGGTCAACACCTACGGCGCGTTCGGCAGCATCAGCCGGGTCCGGATGGAGGTGGTCGTCGAGGGAACCGACGAGCAGGTGATCCACCCGGGCACGGTGTGGCGTGAGTACGGCTTCCGCGGCAAGCCGGGCGATCCGCGGCGGCTGCCGCGCCAGTTCGCCCCGTACCATCTGCGGCTCGACTGGATGATGTGGTTCGCGGCGCTCTCGCCCGCATACGCCCGGCCCTGGTTCGGACCGTTCGTGGAGCGGTTGCTGGACAACGACCGGGACACGCTTCGGCTGCTGCGGCACAACCCGTTCCCCGGTGAGCCGCCGGCACACGTGCGCGCCAGGGTGTACCGCTACCGGTACACGACCTGGCGCGAACTGCGGGCCACCGGGGACTGGTGGCACCGCACCTACGTGCGGGAGTTCATGCGCCCGAAGCCGCCGGGCCCCTCTCCGCTCAGCGGGTCCAGACGATCTTGAACACCCAGGCGTGCTCGCCGGTCCTGCGGGCCGCCGCCGGTACGTCGATCACGAGCGAGCCGCCCGCTGTGCGCCATGTGAGCGGCCGGTCGTGCCCGAGCAGCGTGATCCGGTCGCCGCTGCGCACCGGTACCGGAGCCTCGACGGTCAGCGTCGCACCGGGCCTGACCAGCGAGTGGATGTAGAACGCCTGGTCGGGCCGTACGGTGAACCGCAGCTCCTCGCCCAGCTGTGGCATGCGCGACCAGTACGTGGTGTCGTAGATCGCCTCCCCGTTGGTCTTGAGCCACACCCCCGTCTCGCGCAGCCGGCGCTGCATGATGTCGGGGATGGTGCCGTCGGCCTTGGGTCCGATGTCGAGCAGGAAGTTTCCGTTCTTGGAGACGATGTCGACGAGCGAGTGCACGATCTCCTCGGCCGTCATGTACTTCTCGTCCGGAGTCTGCGCGTTGTAGCCGTAGCTGTACGGATCGAGTCCGCGGCTGGATTCCCACTTGGCGGTGACGATCTGGTCGTACGTGGTGTACTCGGGCGTCGTGAAGTCGTGGGACCCGATCCCGGAGCGGTCGTTGACCGTGACGTCGACCGGACGGGCCCGGTTCTTGGCCTGGTTGAAGTACTCGGCCAGCACCTGGTGACTGTCGTTGTCGCCGCCGATGTCGCACCAGATGATCTCGGGGTCGTATCCCTCGATCAGCTCCAGCATCTGCGGGCCCTGGAACTCGGTGACGTAGTCCTTGCCCGCCGTGTGGCCGGTGTAAGGCACGGGCTCCTGGGTGTACGGGTTACGCGGGGCGTGCCCCATCCACGGGTGGTCGGGGTTGAACCACTCGGGCATGGAGAAGTAGAGCCCCCGGTGGAGTTCGGGGGTGTAGCGCCGCGAGGCGTCGAAGAGTTCCCTGATCACATCGCGCTTGGGCCCCATCTTCACCGAGTTGCGGTCGGAGAGCTTGGTGTCCCAGAGCGCGAAGCCCTCGTGGTGCTTGGAGGTGAGGACGTGGTACTGCGCGCCCGCGTCCCGGAACAGCTCCACCCAGGAGCGTGGGTCGAAGTGCTCGGCACGGAACTGCGGGATGAAGTCGTCGTAGGCGAAGGACTCGCCGTAGGTGTCGCGGTGGTGGGCGTAGGTGGGGTTGTCGGGGTCCTGCATCTGGTTCCAGTACCACTCGGCATACTGCGTGCCGACCGGCGCCCAGGCCGGCACGGAGTAGATGCCCCAGTGGATGAAGATGCCGAACTTCGCGTCCTGGAACCAGTAGGGCGCCTGGTGGGTGGAGAGGGACGCGTCCGTCGGCGTGTAGTCGGGTACGCCGAGGGTGAGCGAGCGCCGGACCGTTGCCGCCTGCTTCCCGCGGCCGCGTGCGACCACGCTGCCGTCCTGGGCGGTGCCGGGGGAAATGCCCGGTCTGTTGCGGATGCCGATGCGGACGCGGGCCTGGTCTCCGGGGGCGAGCCGGGTGATGCGGGCGGGGGCGACGGTACGCGCTCCGGGGACGTCCACCGAGAGTGTGAGGCCGTCGGCGGCGAGGATGCCCACCGTGCCCGCGTTGACGACGGTCGCCTCGACGCTCTGGGCCCCTTGGTCCAGCAGCGAGGTGGTGGTGTGTGCGTCGCGCACCGCCAGCGCCCTTCCCTCCGCTGCGGGCTGGAGGGAGAGGGCGAAGACGTGCAGGCTGGACTGGTTCTCCTCGGCGGGCCGGGTGGTGGGAAGCGTCAGCGCGACGACTTCCCTCGCCGGGTCGAGCGCGATCTCCGACACGGCGAGGGAGACCGGGTGCGGGTCCTTCGTGCCGTCGGCGGTGTACCGGTAGGCGGCGGTCAGCTCGCCGCTTCCTGAGTACCAGTCCGGTCCGGCGATGCCCGGGGACGCTGTGGTGCCGTCGGCGTAGTGCACGGTGGCCTTGCCGGATGCGGCCCCGTAACTGCACGAGGTGAGGAAGAGACCGGAGAGGTATCGCCCCGGCGGTACGTCGATGCGCTGCCCGAGCGCGACGATGTTGTTCATGGCCCCGGCGGCGGCAGCCGGGAAGCGGAACGTGGTGCCGGCTATCTCCCGTTCCCCTGCGGTGAGTTCCTCACCGGGGAAGGTGTAGCCGGAGCCGTCGAAGTTGCCGCCGCGGTTCTCGGCGGTGTCGATGCCGTCGTTGTCGAACCAGTCGTCGAGGGGAACGGGAACGGCCGGGGGCACGGCCTCCCAGTCATCCCGGTGATGGGGCTCGGGGGCGGCTCCGGTGCGCGGGGCCGCTTCGGCGGTGGCGGGGGTGAGCAGGGCGGCGCCGACTGCCGCCCCTGCCGTCATTCCGAGTACATGGCGCCTGGGAAGTTCGGTCATGACATCCGATGATTGGAGCGCGACGCGAACCTGTCAATGCAATCTTCCAGACAGAACGAAACTCCATACTCATAACCATCGGATGACTGAGGGGAGGAACCGGGCCCAGCCAGGCATTCGGCGCCCGGCCGGACCGGTCCGGCTACCGGCCGCCCTCGCGGCTCCGCAGCAACCGACTGATCTGCTGGACGAGTTCGTCGTCCTCGGACGCCGGCTTGCCGGAGACCAGTGCGCCGAGGCGCTCGGCGGTCTGGAAGTCGTACGCGCGCTCCTCCGCCTCGCCGGGGACGATGGCGTACTCCTCCTTGGCACGGAATCCAACGGTCAGGTCCACGGCTTTCGCGATGAGCCAGGTGAGGATGAACGAGAAGGCGATCACGGAGACGATGGCGACGAGCTGCTTGCCGAGCAGTCCCCAGCCGCCGCCGTAGAAGAGCCCTTCCTTGCCGCTGATCCGCGCGGTGGCGAACAGCCCGACCATGATCAGGCCGATCAGTCCTCCGACGCCGTGCACGCCCACCACGTCGAGCGTGTCGTCCACGTTGAAACGGAACTTGAGCGTGATCGCGAAGGCGCACACCGCGCCGACGACGAGGCCGGTGATGACCGCGCCGAGCGTGTCGATCTCGCCGCAGGCCGGGGTGATCGCGACCATGCCCGCGACGGCGGACGAGACGACGCCCATGGTGGTGACCCTGCCGGTGCGCCACTTCTCCACCAGCGGCCAGGTGACCATGGCACCGGCGGCCCCCAGCTGGGTGTTGATGAAGGCCGCGGCGGCGGTTCCCTGGTCGGTCAGCGCGGAACCGGAGTTGAAGCCGAACCAGCCGAACCAGAGCAGGCCCACGCCGATGACCACGAGCGGAATGTTGTTCGGGCGCTCCTCGCGGCGGGCGAAGTCGCGCGGCGCGCGCAGCACGAGCGCGACGGCCAGACCGGCGACGCCCGAGTTGAGTTCCACCGGCAGACCACCGGCGAAGTCGAGGGCGCCGAGGTGCTTCACGATCCAGCCGTCCGTGTCGAACACCCAGTGGGCGATGGGGATGTAGACGATGAGCAGCCACAGCACGACGAAGACGAGCCAGCCGCGCATCGTGGCACGGTCCGCGATCGAGCCGCTGACGAGCGCCACCGTGATGATGGCGAAGCCCATCTGGAAGGTGCTGTAGACGTAGGTGGGGATCGCTCCGGTGAGCGTGTTCAGCTCGATGTCGTGCATGAACACGTGGTCGAGGTTCCCGATGAGTCCGGCGCCGCCGACGTCGGGACCGAAGGCCAGCGTGTATCCGATGACCCACCAGACGAGGGTGCCGAACGCCAGCGCGGCGAAGCTCATCTTGATCATCATGAGCACGTGGCGGGTGCGCACCATGCCGCCGTAGAAGAAGGCGAGGCCCGGCGTCATCAACAGCACCATGGCGGTGGCGGCGAGGAGCCAAGCGGTGTCCCCGGAGTCGTACGCGGCAGGCATCGGCGCGGGAGCGGTGTTCATCGGCGGATCCTCGTGTCGGTCGGTGAGGTGTCAGGGCTTGCGCAGGTCGGGGGCCGAGTGGCCGGTGAGCAGGCGGCGTACGGCTTGGCGGGTGGCCTCGTGTGCGGCGGCGACCCGGATCGGGCTGTCGTCCAGCACCCGCACCCAGGCCCCACAGTCCCGGGGCAGGACGCTCACCCCGTACAGGACACCGAGCCCGGTGAGCGCGTCGTGCAGGGATTCGGCGAGTTCGGCGGCGGGCACGCGGTCGGTCACGGCGAAGAGCGAGGCGACGTGGTCGTGACCGGCGAACACGCCCGGTCCCAGGACGCCCTCGCCCCGTCGTCCGGGCGCCAGGCGCAGGGTGTCGACGGCGAGGAGGGTGCCGTCGGGCCGGCTGATGTGCAGGTCGGTGGCGAGCACCCGGTAGGCGTGCCGTTCACCGCGGGCGAGCCGTCCTGCGGTGAGGGTGTCGCCGACGACGACGGTGGCGCCCGGGGCGACGGTGACCTCGGTCCGCTGGTAGAAGCGGGAGTCCTTGAACGGGATCAGCGGGTCGGGCAGGTATTCGACGTAGCTTCCGGCCTCCGCCGTCAGGTGCACGCGCTGGCTCGCGTAGTCGTGCTCCATCCGGAAGATCTTGGTGGCGGCCTGGGTGGTCAGGTGGACCTGGGTGTCCGGGCCGCAGCGGAAGTCCATCCGGTAGCGGTCCGCCTGGGCGATGCCGCCGCCGGTCGCCATCACGTAGACGTAACTCATGCCGGGCAGCGCGGGGTCGATCCACAGCGGCCGCATGATCTGCAGCGGCGTCTTCTGGTAGCGCTCGACGAGCTCGGTGCGCTCGCCCCGTACCGCGAAGGCCAGGTCGAGGATGCCGACCTTGGCCGGGGAGCCCGGGGCGAGCGTGTCCGGCACGGAGGCGAGGGCCGCCACGTCCGGGGGGACGCGGACCGCGGCGTAGTACTTCTCGGCGAGCCGGTCGGCACGGGGCCGGTACGGGGCGAGCGGCATGTCAGATCAGCACCTTGCGGCGCGATTCGAGGTAGACCGCGATGTCGTCGATGCCGACGCCGGTGAGGCAGTCGGTGAGGACGACGGGCCGGTTGTCCCGGACCCGGTGGGCGTCGGACTCCATGATGTTGATGTCCGTGCGCACGTACTTCGCGATGTCGATCTTGTTGATGACGAGGAGGTCGCACTCGGTGATGCCGGGGCCGCGCTTACGGGGCATCTTCTCGCCCTCCGCCGTGTCCAGGACGAAGATGAAGAGGTCCACGAGGGCGGGGCTGAACGTCAGGGTGAGGTTGTCGCCGCCCGACTCGTAGAGCAGCGTGTCGGTGTCCGGGAAGCGCTCCAGCATCTCCGCGCCCGCCGCGAGGTTCATCGTGGGGTCGTCACGCACGGCGGTGTGCGGGCAGGCGCCCGTCTCGACGCCGACGACCCGCTCGGGTTCGAGGACTCCGGCCAGCGTGCGGCGGACGTGCTGGGCGTCCTCCTGCGTGTAGATGTCGTTGGTGATGACCGAGGGGCGGTGACCGCGTTCGATCAGGATCGGCACCAGCGCCTCGATGAGTGCCGTCTTGCCGGATCCGACGGGTCCGCCGATGCCGACCCGCAGTACGTTGTCGTCCATGGTGCTCCTGTGATCGCTGGGTGAGCCGGATGGATGTCAGCTGGCGAAGAGCCGTGCTTCGGCGCGTTCATGACGGCCCGACATGATGTCCGAGGCGAAGACGGTGGCGCCGACGTCGTCGAGCTCCCGTCGCAGTGCCGCCTCGACGGTCTCCTCGATGACGGGGGCGGCGCCCCGGATCAGCGTCTGCGTCGTACGGTGGTCGGTCAGCCGCAGCCGCAGGGCGGCGCCCGCGAAACTGACGCAGAAGGCGAACAGGTCCGCGGCGACGGCCTGGCGGACCGGGACGCCGGTGGCCGCGTAGATGACCCCCGCGGCCACCGCCTGGGTTCCGGGCGCTTCCCGTCGTACGACCCGGTCGAAGTAGTCGCCGATCTCCGGCCGGTCGAAGACCTCGTGGCCGAGGTCCAGGAGCTGACGGCCGGTCCGGGTGGCGGCCTGGCGCATCTCCCGGCCAAGTTTGGTGGCGAGGAGGTGCTCGTCGATCCGGACGACGGCCGCCGGGTCGCCGGCCGTCGTCGCACGGTGGGCGAGGGCGAGCGCGGTGGCGTCGGCGGGACCGACGCCGTGCAGCAGCAGGTCCTTGAGGAGCAGCGGCAGGCTGCCGGGGTCGACCGCCCCGGCCTGCGCGAAGCCCTCCAGGCTGTGCGACAGCGTGTAGAAGCCGCTCGGGAACGCGGAGTCGGTCAGCTGGAGGCTGACCAGCAGCGGTCCCAGGCCCGTCCCGATCGCGACCGGAACGGGCACGGTGTCTCCGGGGGTGTCGCCCTCATCGCGGTACATCGGCCCTAGACCAGGAAGAAGAGGTGGTTGAGGGGCAGCTTCTGGGCCGGGTCGATGGTGGCGACCTTTCCGTTGAGCGTGACCTTGAACGTCTCCGGGTCGACCTGGATGTCGGGCAGGGCGTCGTTGCGGACCATGTTGTGCTTGCCGATGGTGCGGGTGCGGCGCACCGGCAGGACCTGGCGTTCCAGGCCGAGTTCGGCCGGTACTCCGGCGGCGATGCCCGCCTGGGACATGAAGGTGGCGTGGGTCGCCTGCATCGCCTTGCCGTACTGACCGAACATCGGCCGGTAGATGACGGGCTGCGGGGTCGGCAGCGAGGCGTTGGGGTCACCCATCTGTGCCCAGGAGATGATGCCGCCCTTGATCACCATCTTCGGCTTGGCGCCGAAGGAGTGGATGGGCCAGAGCACGATGTCGGCGAGCTTGCCCTTCTCGATCGATCCCACGTGGTCGGAGATGCCGGAGGCGATCGCCGGGTTGATGGTGACCTTGGCGAGGTAGCGCAGCACCCGCTGGTTGTCGTTGCGGGACGAATCGCCCTCCAGCGTGCCGAGCTTGTCCTTGCAGTGGTGCGCAGTCTGGAAGGCGCGGGTGACGGACTCGCCGATACGGCCCATGGCCTGCGAGTCGGACGAGAAGATGCTGATCACGCCGAGGTCGTGCAGCACCGACTCGGCGGCGATCGTCTCGGCCCGGACCCGGCTGTCGGCGAAGGACACGTCCTCGGGGATGTCGTGGCTGAGGTGGTGGCAGACCATCACCATGTCGAGGAGCTCGTCCACCGAGTTCACGGTGTACGGCAGCGTCGGGTTGGTGGAGGACGGCAGAACGTTCGGCTCGCCGGCGATCCGCAGGATGTCGGGGGCGTGACCGCCACCCGCGCCCTCGCTGTGGAAGGTGTGGATGGCCCGGCCGTCGATCGCGGAGCGGGTGTCCTCGAAGAAGCCGCTCTCGTTCAGGCTGTCGGTGTGGATGGACACCTGGACGTCGTGCGCGTCGGCGACGTTCAGCGCGTTGTCGATGACGGCCGGGGTGGCGCCCCAGTCCTCGTGCACCTTGAGCCCGCAGGCCCCGGCGACGACCTGCTCGTTGAGCGCCTCCGGCAGGCTGCCGTTGCCCTTGCCCATGATGCCGAGGTTGACCGGGAGGGTCTCGGCGGCCTGGAGGAGCTTGGCGATGTTGTACGGACCCGGGGTGCAGGTGGTCCCGTTGGAGCCGTCCGTCGGTCCGGTGCCGCCGCCGATGAGGGTGGTGATGCCGTTGGTCAGCGCCTGCTCGGCCTGCTGCGGGGCGATCAGGTGGACGTGGGTGTCGATGGCGCCCGCGGTGGCGATGAGGTGCTCGCCCGCGATGGCCTCCGTACCCGGGCCGATGACCAGGTTCGGGTCGACGTTGTTCTGCGTCTGCGGGTTGCCGGACTTGCCGATGCCGACGATGAAGCCGTCCTTGATGCCGATGTCGCACTTGACGACGCCCACGATCGGGTCGATGACGACCACGTTGGTGATGACGGTGTCGAGTGCCCCCTGGGCGGAGGTGGCCTGGGGGTCGGAGGCCATGCCGTCACGCATGGTCTTGCCGCCGCCGTAGACGACCTCGTCGCCGTACAGGCCCTCGCTGTAGTCCTTCTCGACCTCGACGACGAGGTTGGTGTCGGCGAGGTGGAAGCGGTCGCCGACCGTCGGGCCGAACATGTCGGTGTACTGCTTGCGGGGCAGGATGGGCATCAGCGCGAACCCTTCTTCTTTTCCTTGGTGGCCTTGGCGCTCTTCGAGTCCTTGGAGTCCTTGGCGGCGCTCTTGGGGCGGGTCGCGGCGGGGGTCCTGGAGCCCTTGGCCGCGGGAACGTTCTGCGCGCCCTCGAAACCCTGCTCGATGGCCTTGCGTACGGCCTCGACGCGGGCGGGGTGGGAGGAGAGGCTGCCGTTGAGCAGACCGCTGAAGCCGACGAGACGGCCCGTCCCGGCGTACGCGCAAAGCTCCACCTCGCGCGAACCGCCGGGCTCGAACCGCACGGAGGTGCCGGCGGCGATGTTGAGGTGCATGCCGAGCGTCTCCTGGCGGTCGAACGACAACGCCGAGTTGACCTCGAAGAAGTGGTAGTGGGAACCGACCTGCACAGCGCGGTCACCGGTGTTGCTCACGGTGAGCTTGAGCGTGGGGCGGCCCGCGTTGAGCTCGATGGGGTCCTTGCCGTACAGATACTTCTGACGGAACGTCATGCGATGCTCCTGATGGCTGGGTCCGCGTCAGGGGCGGACGGGCGGTGGTGCGTGTGCAGGGGTCCGGGGCCGTGTTCGTGGGGGTGGTCCGGTTCGTGGGGGTGATGGTGACCGTGGTCGTGCGCCTCGTCCGGGGTGTGCGTGTGCGCCTGGCCGTGGCCCTTGTCGTGTCCCTGGCCCGGCGGGTGCGTATGGCCGTGAGCGTGGTCGTGCCCTTCGCCCGGCGGGTGCGTATGGCCGTGAGCGTGGTCGTGCCCTTCGCCCGGCGGGTGCGTATGGGAGTGGCCGTGGTTGTCGGCGGCGGCCAGTCCGGCCGAGACGCCGTCGTCACCGTGTTCGTTCCACCGCCGTCGCGCGTCGGCGACGCGCTCGCCGAGGACCCGCCGCAGGGCCGACGGCGGCACGAGCGGACCCGCCACGTCGACGGGTACCGGTTCCTCGCCGGCCACGTCGGGCACATCCGCCAGCGCGAACGCGGCCGGGAGCAGCGTCACCCGCTGCGCGCCGAGCAGCCGGCACCGCCGCACGCCCTCGGCCGGGTCCGGGTCTCCTCCGGCGAACGCCACCTCGACAAGGGAGTGCCGGCCGTAGCGGCGTACCAGCGCGGCGATCCGATACAGCTCGGCGTCCTCGAACGGATCCCCGGACGGGGCGGTGACCAGCAGCGCGGAGTCCGCGGACACGCGGCCCGCCGCCGCCCGCAGCCACGCGACCAGGTGCTGGGCGGTGCCGAACGGCTCTGCGAGCACGGTGGTACCGCGCTCGTCGGCGGGTACGGCGCGCAGCGTCCGGGCGGTGTCCGCGACGAGTTCGGGGTCGCGGCCGAACGTCATGGGGACGACCACGGTCTCCGCGCCCCGGCGCCCGTGCGCGGCGATGCTCCGGAACAGTTCACGCCCGCTCGACACGATGCTGACCCCGGCGTCCACGACTCCGTCCAGCGCACGCCCGTAGGCGGCTTCGTGACCGCATACGGCGATGACGGCGACGGGCTCGGCCACCGGTCAGCCGCCGATGGGGTCGTGGCAGGACACGAGCTTGGTCCCGTCCACGAAGGAGGCCTCGACCTGCAGCAGACCGAGCATCTCCCGTACGCCGGGCATGGTGTCGGTCTCGCCCACGACATGGCGGCCCAGTTCCATGCAGTCCGCGACGCTCTTGCCGTCGCGGGCCGCTTCCAGGATCGCCTCGGTGATCAGCGCGACCGACTCGCTGTAGTTGAGCTTGAGGCCGCGGTCCTGGCGCTTGCGGGCCAGATCGGCCACCACGTAGACCAGCAGTTTGTCGATCTCGCGAGGGGCGAGGTTCATCGTCAGTACCTTCCTCGGTGATGTACGGGCTGAGGGCAGGAGGTCCGGTGCCGGCCGCGAGCGGTCACTCGCTCCGGCGCAGGCGGGGCAGCAGGGGAACGGCCGCCATCAACACCCAAGTGGTGAGGATGAACGGCCAGGTGAAGGTGTGGCCGCCGAACGGTTTGAAGAAGGACGTCAGCGAGGCGGTGAGGCCGGTGGTCGCCGCCGCTCCGAACAGGGCGTAGGCCCCGGTCCAGACCGTGTTGGCCATGAAGACGGCGCCGATGGCGATGGCCACGAGCACCGCGTTGTATCCGTAGATGCCGTTGGCGATCAGCGCCGTGGGGGCTCCCAGCAGCCACGCGGCGACGATCCCGACCACGCTGCCGGCCGCCGCGTAGAGGACGACGCGCAGACCGGCGAAGGCGAGTCCGACGAGCATGATCAGGCCGACGTACCAGCTCTCGACCAGGAAGATCTGCGAGACGTTGTTGAAGAACGCGTGCCACAGGGCGTCCCACGACATCGCGGTCTCACCGCTGGTGGTACTGGAGACGGAGGCCGGGGCGCCGTGCCAGATCCGCTCGAACGAGGGGGCCCCCACCACCATCACTCCGGAGACCAGGCAGAAGGGCGCGGTCAGGGGGGTGAGCCCGTAAGGGGTGAGGAAGGTGCCCAGAGCCGCCATCAGAAGGGTGCACATGATGGCGCCGACGACGGTCAGTACGTAGGTGGCCGGGTGGTTGCCCAGCGAGGAGACGAGGGCGATGCCCGTGAGGCAGCCCGCGTATCCCTGAAGACCGAGCGCGATACCCGCTCGGTCGACAGCGAGGGCATAGGCGGTCGCGGTGGCGATCAGCGTGCCGAGCGTGGCGAAGAGACCGGTCTCCCAGCCCGCGACCCACAGCGCGACAAGGATCGCCACACCCGTCAGCAGGGCGGGCTGGAGGTCGACCTGCCCGACACCCCGCAGACTGGCCAGGAGGTAGGCGAACGGCTGACGTTTCTCCAGCCGCCGGACGATTTCCGGCTCGGCGAGGGACAAGGCTGGCTCCAGCGACTCGGCAGCGCGGGGTGCTTCCCGGCCCGAGGGCGGGAAGACGAATCCTTACAAGTCACATCAAGACATAAAGTGACCGAGTTGTCGTGCTGTGTGTCGGACGGGTTGGTCCAGTCAGGTGGGGGGCCGCAGCCGCCAGCGCGCTCCGGCCGGGCCGCCCCGGTCGGCTCCGTAGATTCACGGAATGTCCCTCAAGATGCAGCTACACCGCCACAGCCACCCCGACCACCATCCCGGAGTGCAGTGGTCGGTCGTGGGCGCCGTCGCGATCGGCGGCGCCGCGGGAGCCGCCGCCCGGTACGGCGCCGAGCGCCTCTGGCCAACCGGCACATCGGCCTTCCCGTGGACGATCCTGCTGGTCAACACGGTGGGGTGCTTTCTGATGGGCATCCTGATGGTCACCATGAAGCTGCGCTTCCCCGGCGCGCCCCGGCTGATCAGTCCGCTTCTCGGCACCGGCGTGCTGGGCGGGTTCACCTCGTTCTCGCACTACACGGACAACGTGCGGGAGTTGTTCGAGAACAATCAGCCCGGCTACGCGGTCGGCTGCCTGCTGCTGACCGTGGTGGCCGCGCTGGCCGCGGTGACCGCGGGCGCGTTCGCCACCCACTTCGCCTTCGGGCGCTCCTACGGCACGAGGAGCGCCGCCTCATGACCGACTGGCTGCTCGTACTCGCCGGCGGACTGGTGGGCGCGCCACTGCGCTACTACCTCGGTGTGGACGCGAAGTTCCGCCTCCACAGCGTCTTCCCGTGGGGCACCTTCGCGGCCAACGCCGGCGCGGCCCTGTTCCTCGGTTTCATCGCGGAGGCGGTGACGGACGGCGAACTGGGCACCCGGCTGAACCTGCTCCTCGCCACCGGGTTCTGCGGGGCCCTGTCGACCTGGTCGACGTTCTCCTACGAGCTGCTCACCCTGACGTCCGCCCGCCGGCTGGGGCTGGCGGCGGGGTACCTGCTGCTCACGGTCTGCGCGGGGGTGGGACTCTCGTTCGCCGGGGCCGCCGTGGCGAACGCGGCCTTCTGACCGCTCCGAGGGGGCAGTCGTGGTGAACGCGCCCGCCTCCTCTCCTCGCCGTGCACGACCGAGCTCCGGCCCCGCCCCTGTGCGGGGTACGGCCCGGAGCTCGGGTGGGAAGCACTCAGTCGATGCCGGGCAGGATGTGCGGCTCCGCGAGGTCGTCCTCGTAGCCGGCCAGCCGGATCGGTGCGGACCTGGCCCAGACCTCGATGTTCCGGAGCTTCTCGGGCCGGCGGGCCCGCTCTCCGTGCCGTTCGGCCGGCCGCTGCTCGTGCTTCGTCAGTTCTGGTGTCGTCACCGCGCACTCCTTTGTGTCGCATAGCCCCCGGCGTATCCGACGTTCCGGCGTCATATCCGGTGGTCGACCGCCTGTGGTGCGGGGCAGGGCAGGATCTGTTCGGTCGCGGTGGCGCCGGGTACGGGGCGGGACGGCGGCCCGGTTGACGGGCCTGTCCCAGGACGGCCGAGGAACCTTCGTGGATCCCTTGGTGGCGTCCGTTCCCCTCAGAGTAACCAAATGAGCGCGCACATGCTCGATGGAACGTGTGCCCTGGGTCACTTTCAGCCACCGAACACGGAAAAGACCCAGCCCGGGAAGGTTCCCGGGCCGGGTCTGTGACCGCACGGCGTGCTACCAGTTGGCGGGGGCGTAGTCCTTGAGGAAGCAGCCGTGCATCGCCTCGCCCGCTTCGCCGCGGACGATCGGGTCGTAGACGCGGGCCGCGCCGTCGACCAGGTCGAGCGGGGCGTGGAAGCCCTCCTCGGCGAGGCGGATCTTGTCGGGGTGCGGACGCTCGTCGGTGATCCACCCGGTGTCGACGGCGGTCATCAGGATGCCGTCCTTCTCGAACATCTCCTGGGCGCTGGTGCGCGTCAGCATGTTCAGCGCGGCCTTCGCCATGTTGGTGTGCGGGTGTCCCGCACCCTTGTAGCCGCGGCCGAACACGCCTTCCATCGCGGAGACGTTGACCACGTAGGAGTGCTTGGCGGCGGTCGCGGCCATCGCCGGGCGGAGCCTGCTGATCAGGATGAACGGCGCGGTGGAGTTGCAGAGCTGGACTTCCAGCAGCTCGATCGGTTCGACCTCGTCGACTGTCTGGATCCAGCTGTTGGTGTGGTGCAGGTCCGGAACGAGCCCGCCCGCGTCGATCGCGGTGCCGGCGGCGATGCGCGCCGGCGACGCCGAACCGGTCACCAGGGCCAGCTCGGTGACGTCCTGCGCGCTCAGCCCCTCCTTGCGGGCGGCGGGCAGCGCGGCCACACGGTCGACGGTGCCGCTGCCGAAGGTGCCGATCACCTCGGCGGACGGCAGCTCGCCCGCGGGAAGCGGGGCGGATTCGGCACCGAGCAGTTCGCTGTACGCCTGCGGGGAGCGGCGGACCGTCTGCGCGGCGTTGTTGATCAGGATGTCCAGCGGCCCCTCGGCGGCCACCGAGTCGGCGAGCGCGACGACCTGGGCCGGGTCGCGCAGGTCGATGCCGACGATCTTCAGGCGGTGGATCCACTCGTCGCTGTCCGGCATGGCCTTGAAGCGGCGGATCGCGTCGTTCGGGAAGCGGGTGGTGATCGTGGTGTGCGCGCCGTCGCGGAGCAGCCGCAGCGCGATGTACATGCCGATCTTGGCGCGTCCGCCGGTGAGCAGGGCCCGGCGGCCGGTGAGGTCGGTGCGCGCGTCGCGCCGGGCGCGGTTCTCGCGGGCACAGTCCTGGCAGAGCTGGTGGTAGAAGGCGTCGACCTCCACGTACCGCGTCTTGCAGATGTAGCAGGACCTGGGCCGCTGGAGGACACCCGCGATCTCGGCGGCGGCGGAGGACGAGGGCAGCACACCCTGGGTCTCGTCGTCGATGCGCTCGGCCGAGCCGGTCGCGGTGGCCTCGGTCACGGCCTTGTCGTGCGCGGTCTTCGCGGCACGGCGCTCCTGGCGACGGCGCTGCTTCACGGTGCGGTAGACACCTGCGGTGGCGCGGCGCACCGCGATGGCGTCCGGGTGGTCGACATCGATGGAGTCGAGCTCGTCGAGCACGCTCAGGCAGACGGCCAGCCGCTGCGGGTCGATACCGGGACCGAACTCCTCGATTCCGGGCGCGATCTCCGGGCTGTCCTCTGTCACCGTCATTGCCGTTCCTCTGTCATGTGTCCCTCGTGGCGAACGCCCCGGTCAAGTCTGCCATGAGCACGGCGCTGCTCCGTTCGGGCGAGAGCGCTCCCGGAGCAGCCCGCGCACCGGCCGCTTCCTCCACGCTTCGGTCACATATGCTTCGCAGCGATACGGCGCAACGGCTCGGCGCCGTCCGTGCGAGGGGGTGGGATGTGACGGAACTCCCTGCGGGCAGCCCGGAGGTGCTCTCGGTCCGCTCCGCCTCCGTCCCCGCACAGCACGCCGCACCCCCCGCGGGGGCCGGGTCGGTGTGGGACGTGGACGCCGTGATCCTGCTGGTCGAGGACGACGCGGGGGACGCGCTGCTGGTGGAGGAGATGCTCGCGGACGGCGAGCTGGACTCCGCGCTGACCTGGTGCCGGACCCTGGCCGAGGCACGCCGTTTCCTGGCCGGCTGCCGCACGCCGTGCTGTGTGCTGCTCGACCTCCACCTTCCCGACGTGCACGGTCTGGACGCCGTCACCCAGCTCGTCGAGTCGGCGCCGGACGCCGCCGTGGTGGTGCTGACGGGCACGGCCGAAGCCGACACCGGGCTGTCGGCCGTCGCGACCGGCGCACAGGACTACCTGGTCAAGGGCCGGCTCGATCCGCAGGCCCTGGGCCGCTCGGTGCGGTACGCACTCCAGCGCAAGCAGGTGGAGCGGGCGGCGGGGGCGCTGCGTGCCAACCGGCTGATGGCGCAGGAGAACGCCCGGCTGGAGCGTGGTCTGCTGCCGGTGCCCCTGCTGCACGACGACAGTTTCGAGGCGGTGGCACGGTACGAACCCGGCCGGGCCCATGCGCTGCTGAGCGGCGACTTCTACGACGTGGTTCAGACGTCCGACGGCACGGTGCACGCGGTGATCGGTGATGTGTCGGGGCACGGGGCCGCGGAGGCGGCGCTCGGGGTCTGTCTGCGGGTGGCCTGGCGCACGGCGGTGCTGTGCGCGACCGGCCATCTCGACCAGATCCGCATCCTGGAGGAGATCCTGGTCGCCGAGAGGTCCGACCCTCATGTCTTCGCCACGGTCACCTCGCTGGCCTTCCGGCCGGGCGGTGACCTGGTCGAGGTGGTCAGGGCCGGTCACCCCGGAATGCTGATGCGCAGCGGCACGGAGGTGAGCTGGGTGGAGCCCGAGCCGGGCATGGCTCTCGGCGTCCTGCCGGGCACGGGCCGGTGGACGGCGTCCGAGGTGGCCCTGCCCGAGGACGGACGGATCGTGCTGTTCACCGACGGACTCTTCGAGGGGCGTACGGGACCCCGGACCCGGCTGGGCGAGGACGGACTGCTGGCGATGGCCCGTCGGCACGGGGCGCTCGGCGCCCGCCCGTTCGTCGACGCCCTGGTCGCCGAGGCGTCCGAGGCCGCGGCTCCGTACGGCGGTCTCGCCGACGACGTGGCCGTGCTCCATCTGGGCTGGGCGGGCAGGGACGAGCGGTGAAGCGTCCGCGCCCTTCGACCGACCCCCACCGTTCCGGCCTCGTCGCACGCCTGTCGGTCCAGAACCGGGTTCACCTCATCCTCGGCGGCTTCGTCCTCGTCGTCTGCGGGGCCCTCGTCGTCGGCGGTCTCGTACTGTCCCGGATATCCGACCGGACGACGGAGCTGGTGGACCGCATCCAGCCGGCCCGTTCCTCCTCCTTCCAGTTGCAGAACGCCCTGCTCGACCAGGAGACGGGGGTCCGCGGCTTCGCCCTCACCGGCGACGACTTCTTCCTCCAGCCGTACGAGGCGGGACAGCGGGCCGAGCGGGTGCGGCTGGCCCGGGTCCGGGCGCTGGTCGGTGACGAGCAGCCGTTCGGCCGGGATCTGGACAAGATCGCGGACGCCGCACGCAACTGGCGCGCGCGGCACGCCGAACCGTTGGTCGCCACCGTCCGCAGAAACGGTCCGGCGTCGGAGTCCTCGATGCCCATCCGGCGCAGCAACGTCGAGTTCGACACGCTGCGCCGGCTGTACACCGCTCAACAGGCCCATCTCGACACCGCGCGGGACCGGGCCCGCGCCGATCTCGGGGAGGCCCGTACCACCCGGGACCAGGTCGCACTCGCGCTCGTCATCGGTCTGCTGCTGGCCGTGGTCTCGCTGAGCCTGCTGCTGCACCGGCTGGTGGGCCGGCCGCTGAACCGGCTGAGCGCCGCGTCGGACCGGGTCCGCTCCGGAGCCTTCGGCAACCGGATCGAGGTCCGCGGTCCTTCGGATGTCCGGGCAGTGGCGGCCGCGGTCGAGGACATGCGCCGGCGCATCGTCGATGAACTCGCCGAGTCGAGGGAGCGCGAGGCGCTGCTGGCCGGGCAGGCGCAGGAGCTGCGCAGGTCCAATGCCGAGCTGGAGCAGTTCGCGTACGTGGCCTCGCACGATCTCCAGGAACCGCTGCGCAAGGTCGCCTCGTTCTGCCGGCTCCTGGAGAAGCGGTACGCCGACGAGCTGGACGACCGCGCGCACCAGTACATCGACTTCGCGGTGGACGGCGCCAAGCGGATGCAGGTGCTCATCAACGACCTGCTGACGTTCTCCCGGGTGGGCCGGGTCCACGACCAGTGGCGGACCGTCGGGCTCGACCGCTGTCTGGACCGGGCACTGGCCAATCTCGCGCTGGTCGTCGAGGAGTCCGGCGCCACCGTCGTCCGGGACGGCCCGCTGCCCGAGGTCACGGGCGACGCGACGGCGCTGTCCATGGTGTGGCAGAACCTGATCGGCAACGCGGTGAAGTTCCGCCGCCCCGGCGTGCCGTGCCGGATCGAGATCGGCTGTACGCGCGAGGACGACACGTGGCAGTTCACGGTGACGGACAACGGCATCGGGATCGCACCGGAGTCCGCCGAGCGGGTGTTCGTGATCTTCCAGCGGCTGCACGGCCGCGACGAGTACGGCGGGACGGGGATCGGGCTCGCCCTGTGCCGCAAGATCATCGAGTTCCACGGGGGCCACATCGTGCTCGACCCGGCACCCGCCGTCGGCACCCGGCTCCGCTTCACCCTGCCGGTCGAGGCCGAGGCGCCCCTGCGCACCGCGGCGGAGCTGCGCGCCTCCGGTCCGTCCACCGCCCCGTCGGGAGAGATCGCGTGAACCCCGATATCTGCCGGCCTCTACCCGGAGTGGGACCGCCGTTGGCGGGTAGGCGGACGCGTAGACATGGTCAACGACCTCCCCTGCGTCGCCCTGGCGGGAGCACATGAACGAACAGGTCACCTCCCGACCAGCAGGCTGCCCCGGCGGGGAACGGCCCACGGAGGTCTTGCACAGCGCCGAGGTGTTCGACGGCGAGCCCGGCTGCATCGCGCAGGCCCGGGCCCTGGCCGACCGCTTCCTGGCGCGGCTCGCCGCCGAGTGGCTCGCGGTGTTCGGGGAGCACACCCGCAGCGATCTGATGCTGGCGGTGAGCGAACTGGTCACCAACGCGGACCGCTACAGCCACGGTCCGTACCTTCTGGAACTGGAGGGAACCGCCGAGCGCGTCACCGTCACGGTGTACGACAGCAGCACGGCGCTCCCGCTGTTCTACTCCCCCGACCCGACGCGCCCCGGCGGCCACGGCATGGAGATCGTCGTCGCCATCTGCGACCGGCTGACCGCCGAGCGGGTGCCGGTGGGCAAGCGCATCCGGGCCGAGTTCGAGCTGAGCAGCTAGGACCGACCGGGAATGGAGGGCAGCCCAGCGACGCCGCCCCTCGGTTCCCGGTCGGCCCGAGCGGCAGAGCCGTGGGGCGGGCGGGACGCCGCCCGCCCCACATCCAAGCTCAGCCCAGCGCGGGCGGGGCGTCGTCGGGCGAGGTGCCCCAGGCCGACGGCTCGCTGCCCACCGTGAAGGAGAGCGAACGGGCCGAGCGGATGTCGTCCGTGGTGAGGTAGGTGCGCGCCTGCTGCGCACCGTCGAGCCGGGCCGACTGGATGTAGCGGTCGGTGTCCGAGGCGCCGGGCGCGCTCACCGTGAGCGAGCCGCGCGGGTAGTAGCGCCGGTCGAGCTTGATGTCGACGCGCTCGAAGGCCGGTGTGGACAGGCCCCAGGTGTCGGTGCCCGGCTGAACCGGGAAGACGCCGATCGAGGACAGCACCATCCAGGCGGACATGGTGCCCAGGTCGTCATTGCCCGTCATGCCGGTCGGACCGTTGGTGAAGAGCGTCAGGGCGGCGTGGACGACATCGGTCGTCTTCCACGGCTGGCCGGTGGAGAGGTACGTGTACGGGGCGATGAGGTCGGGCTCGTTCTGCGGGTTGTACTTGTCGGCGTTGTAGTACGCGTACGGGCCGTTGACCCACACCTCACGCGCGGTCTTCGCCGGGTCGGCGAGGAGCTTGTCGTACGCGAAGAAGGAGTCGAGCCGCTGGTTGGCGGCGTCCTTGCCGCCGATCAGGTCGACCATGCCGGGGATGTCCTGCGGCACCATCCACTGGTACTGCCAGGACGTGCCCTCGTGGAAGCCCTCGCTCTGCGCCGGGTCGGCGGGGCCGGTGAAGGCGCCGGAGGCGTCGCGGGCGCGGAAGAAGCCGGTGGAGGCGTCGAAGATCTTCCGGTAGTTCTGGGCGCGCGCGTCGTAGCGGGCGGCGTCGGCGTCGTGGCCGAGGTCGCGGGCCATCTCGGCGAGCATGCCGTCGGACAGGGCGTACTCCAGGGTGGCGGAGGCGCCGTGGTCGTAGTCGGAGTCGCCGGGCTTGGCGTGCGGACGGTCCTTGATGTACGGGGCGAAGCCGTCCTTCAGGTACTCGACGTTGGCTTCGCGGCCGACCGGGGCGGAGTCGGTGGCCGGCACTCCGTCGGCGTTCTTCTTCAGGGCCCGGTACGCCTCCTCCTCGTACCCCTTCAGCAGTCCCTGCTGGTAGGCGTTGGTGAGGAAGGGGGTGACCGGGTCGCCGGTCATGATGTTCGTCTCGACGGTTCCGTAGCCCCACTTGGGCAGCCAGCCGCTCTCGGCGTCGATCCGCAGGACGGATATCGCCATGTCGCGGGACTCGCGCGGGGCGAGCAGCGAGAGGAGCTGGGCCTGGGTGCGGTACGTGTCCCAGAGCGACCAGTTCTGGTAGTACGTGAAGCCGTCTGCACGGTGGGTCTTCTGGTCCCAGCCGGTGTAGCGGCCGTCGACGTCACTGCCGACGTTGGGCGCGAGGAAGGAGCGGTAGAGGGAGGAGTAGAAGGTGCGGCGGAGTTCGTCGCTGCCGCCCTGGGCCTTCACGCCTTCGAGACGGTCCTCCCAGCTGCGCTGCGCGGCGCGCTCGACGCGGTCGAAGCTGCGGCCGCCCTCGGCGCGGAGGTTGAGCGCGGCGCCCTTGGCGTCGACGTAGCTCAGCGCGGTGGTCGCCTCGACGGTGCGGTCCTTGCTGGTGTCGAACCGCAGCCAGGCGCCGTTGCGGGCGTCGGTGGCGGAGGACTTCTTGGAGCCCTCGGTGACGGTGTCGCCGTTCCAGGTTCCGGAGGTGGTGAAGGGCCGGTCGAAGTGAGTGACGGTGTAGACCGTGTACGGCTTGGTGTCCTGGCAGAATCCGCTGCCCTTGATCGCGGTCCGCACGGTGCGGTTGTCGAGGATCTCGACCTCGGAGGAGAGCGTCCTGTGCAGTGACTGGCCCGCGTTGAGCAGGACGTTGGCCTTGTCGGTGGCCGGGAAGGTGTAGCGCTGCACGCCGGTGCGCTGCGTCGCGGTCAACTCCGCGTCGATGCCCGTCTCGAGTCCGACCTTGTAGTAGCCGGGGCTCGCCTTCTCGTCGTCGTGGCTGAACTCGGCCGCGTACTTCGCGTAGTCGGTCTCGGTGACCTCACCGGTGGTGGGCAGGGTCGGCAGGTCGCCGCCCAGTCCGCAGCCGACACCGGAGAGGTGGACCGAGGAGAAACCGCGGATGTGGTTCTCGCCGTAGTCGTACCCGGTGTTGTGGCCGGTGTCCGGGGAGAGCTGCACCATGCCGAAGGGCACGGAGGCGCCGGGGTAGGTGTTGCCCTCGTTCTGGGTGCCGATGAACGGGTTGACCAGGTCGGTCAGCCGGCCGTCGGTCCGGGGCGCGGCCTGGGCCGTGGCCCCGCCGGTGAGGACACCGCCCAGGAGCGCGGCGGCGGCGAGTGCGGCCGCCGGGCCGCGAAGGCGCGGCCGTGGGATCCGGTGCATGGGGATACTCCTTCGGACAACGTTGTCAGAGCGCGATCATTCTTGGTTCCCCGTTGATCCGCGTCAAGGGGTCGTACGAGACCGCCGTGGTCCGTCCCGCATGGGGACGGACCACAGCGGCATGAAAGGTCAGACCTTGGGGCAGCCTGCGACGACGCCCTGCGACGCGTCGTGGATCAACGCTTGTTGCGCGTCATGGACCCGCTTCACATCGGGCTTGACGACCTTGCGGTCGTAGGTGAGCAGACCGTTCAGCTCACCCTCCACATCGGAGATCTGCGTGTACACCGCACCGTTGCCGCCCTTGCAGGCCAGCGCGTGCACCTCGTCGAGCTTGGTCAGGTAGTCGTCGGTGTAGGTGGCCGGGTCGACCGCGATGTACGACTGCTGCACCGCCCAGGCGTGGCCGGGCACCGCGAGTCCGAGTCCGCCGTACTCGCCGCTCATCAGAGCCCGTCGCCCGTCCGGGGCCGGCAGGGCCGGACTCGGGTAGCCGTGCTCGTCGATGATGTCCCCGGTGCCGCCGTCGACGCCCAGGTTGATCCCCGACATGCTGTTGACCAGGCGCGTCGGGTCCCAGGCCTTGGCCTGGTCGGCGATCCGGGCCTCGTCGTACTGGCCCCAGCCCTCGTTGAAGGTGACCCACATGACGACGGACGGGTGGCCGGCGTGTTCGTCGATCATCTCCTTCATCTCGTGCTCGTACTCGGCGCGCGCTGCGGCCGACGGGTTGACGGTGTTCATCGCCGGCATGTCCTGCCACACCATCAGGCCCAGCTTGTCCGCCCAGTAGAACCAGCGGTCGGGCTCGACCTTGATGTGCTTACGGACCGAGTTGAAGCCCATCGCCTTGTGCATCTTGAGGTCGTACGCGAGTGCCTCGTCGGTGGGCGCGGTGTGCAGCCCGTCCGGCCAGAACCCCTGGTCGAGGGTGGCCATCATGAAGACCGGCTTGCCGTTGAGCATGGTGCGCGGGGTGCCGTTCACCTTCTCGACGGCGATGGACCGCATGCCGAAGTAGCTGCCGACCCGGTCGGATCCGACCGTGACCTCGAGCCGGTAGAGATGCGGATCGTCGGCGGACCACAGGTGCGGGTGCGGCACGGACACCTTCAGTGCCGATCCGGTCCGGCCGGTGACCGTACTCACCTTGCGCTTGCCGTCGTACGCGGTCGCCGTGACCGGCACCCCGTCACGCACACCGCGCACCTCGACGGCGACGTTCTCGCTCGCGACGTCCGGGGTGAGCTTCAGCGAGTCCGCGTGGTCGGCCGCGACCGGCTCCATCCAGACGGTCTGCCAGATGCCGGAGGACGGGGTGTACCAGATACCGCTCGGGTCCAGGCGCTGCTTGCCCATGGGCGGGTTCTCCCCGTCCCTGGCGTCCGTCGGGTCGTAGACGCCGACGATCAGCTCCTGGGTGCGTCCGGGCTTCAGCGCGTCGGTGACGTCCGCGCTGAACTTGTCGTAGCCGCCCTTGTGTTCGGTGACCTTGTGGCCGTTGACGTACACCTCGGACTGCCAGTCGACGGCGCCGAAGTTCAGCTGGAGCCGCTTCGCCGAGCCGACTTTCCAGTTCTTCGGGACCGTGAAGGTCCGGCGGTACCACATGCGGTCCTCGTGCCGTTCGATCCCGGAGAGCTGGGACTCGACCGGGTACGGGACGAGGATCTTCTCGCCGAGCTTCTTGCCGACCGGCGGCTGCTCCCCCGCCTTCGCCGCGGCGAACTCCCAGGAACCGTTGAGGTTCTGCCAGTTGTCACGGGTGAGCTGCGGGCGCGGGTACTCGGGCAGAGCGTTCTTCGGTCCGACCTCTTCGGCCCACTTCGTGCGGAGCTGGTACGTGGAGTGGTTGGGCCCGCTGGACCAGAAGGCGCCGACCGCCTTGCCGTCCGAGCCGGCCAGTGCGCCGTCCCCGTCGTAGCGGATGTCGGCCAGACCCGTGGCGTCACCGGCCTTGTTCCCGACGACCGGCTCCTTGAGGGCGACGGTCAGGCTGCGCGGGTCGGCCGGGTCCGCCTTGACCGCGCCGAGCGGCCACTCGGCGCCGCCGATCACGGCGTCGAGGTGGTTGACCAGACCGGCCGGGAGCGTGCCCAGCTGCTGGGCGAAGTCGAGCTTGAGGGTGCGGCCGTCGGCGAGCACGGTGGCGCCGATGGCACCGTCGTACGCGAAGTCGTCCGGCAGCCGGAAGGCGGACTGCGGTACGGGCACCTTGGTGCCGCCCGGCTCGGTCCACTTGAGATGGAGGTTGGAGCCGCCCTGGTGCTCGAAGAACTCGACCTTGAAGTCGTAGGCGGTCCCGGCGGTCAACTCGACCGGCTGGGAGGTCTGTTCCTTCTCCCAGTCGTCGACCCAGTGGTCGATGACCGGCTTACCGTCGATCCAGAGGCGGAATCCGTTGTCCCCGATCATGGAGAACGTATGGGCGCCGGACTTCTCCGGCACGATCTTCCCGGTCCAGCGGATGCTGGCGTCGTCTGCCTGCCCGGTCGCCGAGGTCAGCCGCGACTCCAGGGTCGGGAAGTCGATGGACGGGTCGAAGCCGGTGGCCTTGAGCGTCCCGAAGTCGAAGGCCCCCGGGGCGGACTGGGTGTAGTACTCCCCCTTCAGCCCCTGCACCTCGGTGGAGCCCCCGGAGTCCTGACCGGCCGCCGAGGCGGCCGGTACGGCGGACAGTCCGGCGGCCCCCACGGCGGCTGCCAGGAACAGAATCAGTCTCTTGTCGATGCGCACGGATCCTCCTTGGTGAGGAAGGGTGGCGGCTCGTTGCCACACGATGTACAACGTTGGAAGGAATGGCAGTTGGCATGACAGCACGCCGGATGCGGCGCTGTCCAGGTCCATGACAAGCCCCGGTGCGGAGCGGAGGAATTCCGGAGGAGCCCACGTCAGAGCCCCCGGCACGACGGCACGGACCGGATCGCCGCGCCGTGTTTCGGAGTGCCCGCAGGGGCGTCGGGCGGCGTGGATCAGACGAGTTGGTAAATGCTCTTGGCGACCAGCCACACTCCGACGAGCAGGGACAACGTGACGATCACCTGGTCCTGATGGCTCTCGGTCCAGTCGCGCAGCGCACCGAGTCCGGCCCGCGCCTTCGCGGGCCGGAACGTCGCGTACAACTCCATCGCGATCAGGCCGGAGGTGGCCAGCAGGCAGAAGGCCACCAGCGCCACGTACGAGCCGAGAGGTCAGATGCGCCTGGACGACCGTGGCGGCGCCCGCGGCGACCAGACCCCAGGGCTGCAGAATGACGCCCAGCCCCGCGGCGGTCCAACCGGAGGCACTGTCCAGTCTCCCCAGCCACTTGGGGGTCCGGTGCGGCCGCCCGCCGCCGGCCCGGCGCCGTTTCGATTCCGCGTAGAGCACCATTCCGATGCCCAGCGCCAGTTTGAGCGCCAGGGCGACCGTGGAGGGCGCGCTTCTGGGCGCCGGCGGCTTGCCACCGGTCAGCAGAATCACCGCGGCAAGCACCAGAACCAGACAGCCGAGCCACGCCAGGATGAACGCGATTCCCTTCCGGACGCCTCGGGGCGCGGAGAGCAGCAGGATGAACGCGCTGTTGTGCAGGGGCCCCACGTTGATGGCCAGGCCGATGATGACGAGGTCAAGAACCATCCGTGGTCCCCATCGTCCTCGGGGTGCGGGCACCGGGCCCGGCACCGATGGTCCTCGCGGTGGACTGCTGCATGTCCGGGCTCCTCGTGGCGGGGATAGGGCGGGGCAGGGTCGAACCGTTCTCCGTCGACTTCGTAACCCGTTCGCCGCTCCCCTGCCGCCGTACGTGCCGAACCGCTCACGAGACAGACCCGAAAGGCTCTGCCGCGCCCGCCCCGGCGCGCTCCTCATCCCCGGCCGGTACCCCCCGGCGGCCGGCGGGGGGCCTCGTCGAAGACGCAGTCGCCGCACAGCCCACCGCCCGGCACGCGGTAGTAGAGGCAACAGGTGCGCCTGCGGAACCCCGGCCCGTGCGGTGCGCCCGTATCGCGCAGATCCGGGTGGTCGAAGAGTTCTGCGGCCAGGGCGCGGGTGCGCGCGGCGACGTCCGGCCTGTCGTGGGTGCGAGCCCACGCGATCAGTGGGCGCACGGCTCCCGCCAGGGCGGATCCGGCGTTGCCCCACAGCAGCCGGGCCGGCACGGGGGTGTCCCGGCGTATCGCCTCACCGAGCGGCGCGAGATGGCCGTACTGGACGACGTCCCGGATCCGGGCGGCCGAGCCCGGAAGCACGGTTGCGCCACCGCACCACAGGTCGTCCGGGGCGGGCAGCCGGGGATCCCAGTGGAGGTCCTCGGCCCGCAGACCGGGGAAACCACCCGTGAGGGCCGCCGGACCCAGCGCGATGGACCACAGTCGCGCGGCGAGCCCGAGATGGGCGACGGAGGCGGCGACGCGCCGCTCGGCCGTCCCGAGCCGCTCCGCGACGGTGTCGATCCGGTGCGCGAGCGGTGCGCCCTCCCCCGCGTACAACCGTGCCAGCGCGAGGTGCCCGCCGTCCGGCACCGGGGCCGTCCGCAACGCGAAGAACCCGCCCGGACCTGCCTCTTCGTTCCCGTCCATCGCGCTGCCGCCTCCCGCTCCGCCGGCCACCCGGTGTGACGCCGCGGGCACCGGACGTACCGCGGCTCGCGGTTCACCGTATCCGTGCGGGATGATCGTTCTGACGTCGCCCGCGGGGAGGACTACCGTCGGGAGGAGGACACCGGGACCACTCCCGTACTACCAAAGCAGTATGCCAAATCGCCGTCTCAGGGACGACGACGCGGCGGCTTTGAAGGGAGATCGTGGTGTACATGAGTTCCCTCGCGCTGTCCGTGCTGCTGTCACTGGTCTCCGCGGTCGCCTACGCGGCCGGGGCGATCGTCCAGGAGCGCGTGGCCACGGCCTCCGACGGCCGCTCTCTCGCACCGCTGCGCAACCGGGTCTGGTGGGCCGCTGTGGCGCTCAACGGCGTGGGCGCCGTCCTGCACGTGGTGGCGCTGGCGTACGGTCCGCTCAGTCTCGTACAGCCGCTGGGCGCCCTGACCATAGTCTTCGCCCTGCCGATGGCCGCCCTCTTCGTACGCCGAAAGGCCGGGGCCACCGCTTGGCGCGGCGCGGTCATGGCGACCGTGGGGCTCGCCGGACTGCTGGCCCTGACGGGGAGTTCCGACGCGCAATCCCTGGGCGGGCCGCAGCAACTGATGCTCGCCATCGTGACGTTCGGCGCGGTGGCCGCGCTCATGCTCGTCGCGAAGGCCATGCGCCGGCCGGTGATGCGCAGCGTGGTCCTCGCCGCGGCCGCGGGGGTCGCCTTCGGCATCGCGTCGGTGTTCACGAAGACCGTGGCCATGCAGTGGACCTCGGGCTCGGTGGGCGCGGGCCTTCCGACGCTGCTGGTGATCGCGGCGCTCGCGGGGGCCGGGCTGTTGCTGTCCCAGGCGGCGTACCGCGGCGCGGGTCTGACGGCGCCGCTAGCCACGGTGACCGTTGTGAACCCGGTGGTGGCCGCCGCGGTCGGCATCACGCTGTTCGGTGAGCAGTTCCGGCACGGCACCGCGGGCACGATGCTCGCCCTCGTCTGCGGAGCTGTGGCGGCCGGCGGACTGATCATGCTCACCACGGAACGGATGAGCGCGGAGCGCCGCGAGGGCCGGCGGGCCCTCGATGCCGGCGAGCACCCGCAGGCCGCTGCCCCCACGGGCAGGACGTCCGCAGGGGCAACCGTCGTCCCGCCTTCACCAGGGCCCCTGCGCGCCGGCGCCCCCGGCGAGGGCGCGGGGGATTTCGCCGGGCCCGCCGGCTCGCCGGACCCCGCGGGCGCACCGACCGACCCGGCGGGCACGCTGCCGCGGCCGGTCCGGTCGACGACACCGGCCGTGGTGACCTTCAGCGAACCTGTGGGGCCGACACCGCCGGTGGCGGCCGCGGAAACGTTTCCCACCCCTCTGGCGCTGCCCGTGCGGATGCCCCTGGAGCGGCGGGTGGGGCAGGCGGAGTTCGGACCGGACCCGCGGCCGCTCGGCGACGGCTCGCGCAAGCGCGCGTCGACCGCGGGGTCCACCGCCTCCGCCGCCGCGGCCGGTGACCGGCCCGGCGTTCAGACCTTGACTCCGCCCGCCCTGAGGTAGGCCAGCGGGTCAACGTCCGAGCCGTAGCCGGGGCCCGTCCGGATCTCGAAGTGCAGGTGCGGCCCCGTGACGTTGCCGGTGGAGCCGGAGCGGGCGATCCGCTGTCCCCCGCCGACGTGCTGCCCCGAGCGCACGAGCAGCGACGACAGGTGCGCGTACTGGCTGTACTTGCCGTCGCCGTGCCGGATGACGATCTGGTAGCCGTACGCCCCGCCCCAGCCGGCCGAGACGACCGTGCCGGGCGCCACCGCCTTCACCGAGGTGCCGGTGGGCACGGGGAAGTCGACGCCCGTGTGGTAGCCGCTGGACCAGGAACCTGCCTGGTGGTACGGGGTGCCCGTGCGAGCCGCCACCGGGGCGGTGAGCCCGGAGTGCTTCTCTGCCCGCTCGGTCTTGCGGGCCTCGGTCTTACGGGTCTGCGTCTTGTGCGTCTCGGTCTGCTGGGGCTTCGGCTTCGCCTGCTGTGTCTGCTTCGGCTGCGCCGCCGGCTTGGGCTTCGCCTGCTCCGTGGGCCGGGCCGGCTTCGTGCGCTCGGGCTGCGCCGTCCTCGTCGGTGCGGGTGCGGCCTTCTCCTTGGCCCGCGGCTTGGGCTCGGCCTCCGCCCCCCGGGCAGCACCCTTGATCGTCCTCGGGGTCCCGGCCAGGTCCAGACTCAGACGCTGGCCCGGAAAGATCAGGTCCGGGTCGTCGCCGACGACCTTCTCGTTCGCCGAGTAGAGCCGCTGCCAGCCGCCCTCCAGGCGCCGGTCGGCCGCGATCCCGGAGAGCGAGTCCCCGCGTGCCACGGTGTACGAGTCGCGCTTGCCCGGCACCGTGGTCGGCGTGACCTTCTTCGTCCCCGCCTTCTTCGTCTCCGCCCTCTGCGGCACGGAGGCGCGGGACTCGGCCTTCTTCGGCGTCACGACCGCGGCCGTCCGCTCGGTCTGCGGGCTGATGTCGGGGCCGTCACCGCCCCGTGTCAGGCCCGCCTTCCCGGAACAGACCGGCCAGGCGCCCGGGCCCTGCCCCTCGAGGACCTTCTCCGCGATGGCGATCTGCTGGTCCCTGCTCGCCAGGTCGGCGCGCGGGGCGTAGTCCGTGCCGCCGTACGCCGCCCAGGTCGACCGGGTGAACTGAAGCCCGCCGAAGTACCCGTTGCCCGAGTTGATGTCCCAGTTGCTGGTGGATTCGCACGCGGCGACCTTGTCCCAGACATCACCTGACGCGGCGCCTGCCGACGCCGCGGTGATGAGCGGGAGGGCAATGCCCGCACCGCCCGCCGTGACCGTGAGCGAGACACGGTTCATGCGGCTCGGCTGGTATCTGCGGTGCCGTCCGTTCGCGGCCATGACTTGGCTCCCCCACTGGCAGTAGGACACGTCGCAAGCGGTCAACGTATGTGCAGACAACGGGTGATGACAAGAGCACAGCGAGTTCCGGCCACCGGTGTGGCCGGGCGGTCGGCACTCCGCCCCCGGCAATCACGCCCACTCATCGGGAGAGCGCTCTCCCCGGATGCTATAAATGCGCTCATGACGGATGACCCGCGACCGGTCGGTACACCCACGCTCGAGGATGTGGCGAGGGAGGCCGGCGTCTCCCGCGCCACTGTCTCCCGGGTGATCAACGGCGTACGGAATGTCGACCCCGTGATCCAGGACGCCGTGCGCCGGGCGGTCGATCTCACCGGCTACGCGCCCAACCGCGCGGCGCGCTCCCTGGTGACCCGGCGCACCGACGCGATCGCCCTGGTGGTGTCGGGTGCGGGTGTCGAGCCACAACCGGCCGACGACACGGGGCAGGCCGGGGCGGAGGCGGCCGACGACGACACCGGATCGTCCTTCACCGCACAGGTCTTCGCGGATCCGTTCTTCGGCCGGGTCGTGACCGGGGTGGTCAACCATCTGCGGCCGCGCGGCATGCACCCGGTCCTGATGTTCGCGGAGACGTCACGGGCCCGTGCGGACGTGGTCTCGTTCCTGCGTCAGGGCAGTGCGGACGGCGCGCTGGTCGTCTCGACACACGCCGCGGACCCGCTGCCCGGTCTGCTCGTGGACGCCGGACTGCCCGCGGTGCTGTACGCGCGGCCCGCCCCGCCGGTCCGCATCAGCTATGTGGACCTCGCCCACGGGGACGGGGCCCGGCTGGCCGCCGAGCACCTGCTGGACCGGGGCCGCCGCCGCATCGCGACCATCACCGGACCACTGAACGTACCGGCGGGCCAGGAGCGGCTGGCCGGCTTCCGCGACGCCCTGACTCGTCGCGGACACGCCCGCATCCCGATCGCCGAGGGGAGCTTCACCCAGGAGAGCGGCGAGGCCGCGATGGAGCGACTGCTGGCCGAACACCCGGACCTGGACGCGGTGTTCGCGGCCAACGATCTGATGGCGATGGGCGCCTGTCACGTCCTGCGGGAACACGGCAAGCGGGTGCCGGAGGACGTCGCGGTGGTCGGGTTCGACGACAGCAGTGCGGCGTCCGCCTGCCGGCCGCCACTGACCACGGTGCGTCAGCCGGTGGAGGCGATGGCCGCCGAGATGGCCCGGCTGCTGATCGACCGGCTGTCGAGCCCGGACCGGGCCGCGTCATCCGTGATCTTCGAACCGTCGCTGGTGGTGCGGGAGTCGGCCTAGACCGGCGACTCACTGTCCGGGGGGGGTGTTGTGCCGGCCGGACGCCCCGGACAGGATCGAGTCGTCGACGTGCTACTTGATCGGGGATCCTTGTGAGTCTGACCGACCGGATACTTCCGCTTGCGGGTGTCGCTCTCGGAGCGCTCATGTCGTTCCTGGTGAGCAGCCTGAACGAGCGGGCGAGGTGGCGCAGGCAGCAGTCGGTGCGGTGGGACGAGCACCGTTTGAAGGCCTACGCCGAGTACGCCCACGCCGTGAAGGACCTGGCGGCCCGCTACCACATGATCGCCGCCGCCCGGGGCCTGGTGTCGGGGCCGATGGAGCTGGAGCCGACGCCCGAAGTGCTCATCGAGCTCGGCGAGCTGGAGTCCCGGCGTTCCGCACTGTCCGAGACGCTCGGGCTCCTCGGTGACACCGAGGCGAACACCGCCTCGAAGACGCTGGACCACTGCCTCTGGCGGCTGGAGTGCCTGGCCCGGGGTGTCACCACGGAAGTCGAACAGAACTGGGACCAGGCCCTGCAGGAGTTCCGCAGCGCCCGGTCCCGGTATGTGGAACACGCCCGGGCCGACCTCGGCGTACCGGGGGCCGTCGCCCGGGACGTGACCTGGCCGGCCGCGTGGCGCCCCACCTCCCGTTCGTCGCCCTCGTCATGACCCCGCATGACGCCGCCGCGGTCCCGCGCTACCGCGGACGGTGCGGCCCCGCCTCACCCCGTCGCGTCCGGCGCCGCGCCTGAGCGTCCCCTCCCCCGTACCGCGTCCGCGGCCGTCCGGAACCCCGGCGCTGCGCCGGGCTGCGGATCGGGGGACGGGCGGCTGCCGCCCCTGGCCAGGAAGTCGGACAGCGGCAGCGTCGCGGCGCCGACCGTCACCGCGTCGGGGCCGAGGCGGCCCAGCTCGATGGTGGTACGGGCCACGGCATGGCGGAGCGCGTACTCCTGCGCGTAGCGGCGGATGTCGGGCAGCAGATGCGGGCCGATCAGCAGGCCCGCCCACCCGCCGAGGAGAATGCGCTCGGGCAGGAAGAGGTTGATCAGGTCGCCCAGCGCCGCGCCCAGGCACGCGGCGGTCTCGTCGAGCACGGCGACCGCCAACGGGTCGGGTTCGCCGTCGGAGCCGGGGTAGGCGGCGGCGAGCAGCGCGGCGAGCGCGGTCTCGTCATCGACGTCGGCGGGGAGCGGGCCGCCCGCCTCGTGCCAGCGTTCGCGCATCGCCTCGGCGCCCGCGTACGCCTCCAGGCAGCCGATCGAGCCGCACCGGCAGCGGCGGCCGCGCAACTGCACAGTGGTGTGGCCCCATTCGAGGGCCATGCTGCTGCGGTCCTCGTCGAGCAGGCCCCCGTGGTTGACACAGGCGCCGACGCCGGAGCCGATGAGGGCGATGGCCGAGGCCCCCGCGCCGCGTCCGCCGCCGAACCACATCTCGGCCTGGCCGAGGGTCTTGGCGCCGTTGTCGATGAAGAACGGAACCTCCGGGGGGATCCGGACGGCGTCGCGGAGCAGCCGCTCGAAGGGGACGGCGCTCCAGTCGATGGTCTGGCCGTGGACGACGGCCCCCACGTCCCCGACCGCCCCGTCCGGTGCGTGGCGCTCGATGATGCCGGGGACGCCGATCCCGATGCCGAGAAGCCGGTGCGGATCGGCTCCGGCGTCCCGCAGTACGTCGGCGACGCCGCTGCGGACGTGGCCGACGATGCGGTCGACGTCGTAGCCGTGCTGGGCCAGCAGCCGTTCGGTGCGGGCGAGTTCGGTGAGGGCGAGATCGAAGAGCTCGACCCTTATCCGCGTCTCTCCGATGTCGATGCCGACGAGGAGGCCGCCCCCGGGGGCGACGCGCAGCAGCGTGCGGGGACGGCCGCCGTCGGAGTCGACGACGCCGGCCTCCTCGAGGAGGCCCTCCGCGGCGAGTTCCGCGACGACGTTGCTGATGGAACCTGAACTCAGCCCCGTCGCGGGACCGAGCTCCTGACGGCTCAGCGGGCCGTCGAAATACAACCGTTGCAATACCCTCGCCCGGTTGCCCCGTCGCAGGTCACGCACGGTCCGTCTGTTGCGCTCAGCCATGTGGCTCCTTCCCTTCCCGCAACATACCGCGACCGCGGGACTTGACGCGACCTTCACTCACCTCTTAAATCACGTCATAAATTAAGCCCTGAAGGTCGTTCGGTTCTCGAACGCGGCCTTCCTCCCCGGAAAGGGGCCATCCCGCATGCGCACCATCAGAGCCGCGGCAGCCGCCACCCTCGCGATCTCCATCGCCGCCGGAGTCACCGGCTGCGGAGGCGGTACGTCATCGAGCGGCGGCAGCAATGATTCGCCGAAGACCCTCACGTACTGGGCCTCCAACCAGGGCCCCAACATCGAGGCCGACAAGAAGATCCTGACCCCCGAGCTGAAGAAGTTCGAGGAGCAGACCGGAATCAAGGTCAAACTGGAGGTCGTCCCCTGGGCGGACCTGCTGAACCGGATCCTCGCGGCCACCACGTCCGGTCAGGGCCCGGACGTCCTGAACATCGGCAACACGTGGTCGGCCTCGCTCCAGGCGACGGGAGCGCTGCTGCCCTGGGACAAGGCGAACTTCGACGCGATCGGCGGCCGGGACCGCTTCGTCGACTCGGCGGTCGCCTCGGCCGGCGCGGAGGGCAAGGACCCCTCCGCGGTCCCGCTGTACTCGCTCGCGTACGCCCTCTACTACAACAAGAAGAGCTTCGCCGACGCGGGCATAGCCAAGCCCCCGGCCACCTGGGACGAGCTGGTCGCGGACGGCAAGAAGCTGTCCAAGGACGGCAAGTGGGGGCTGGGCGCCGAGGGCGCCAACCTCTCCAACAACATCCACCAGACCTTCGTCCTGGGTCAGCAGCACGGCGCGGACTTCTTCGACGCCGCCGGAAAGCCGACGTTCACCTCCGACGGTGCCGTGGCAGCCGTGAAGCAGTACATCGACTTCATGGCCAAGGACAAGATCATCGCGCCGGGCAACGCGGAGTACGCCCAGAACCAGTCCCTGACGGACTTCGCCAAGGGCAAGACCGCGATGGTGCTGTGGCAGGCCGCCGCCTCGACGTTCGCTTCCCAGGGCATGAAGCCCGAGGACTGGGGCGCGGCCCCCGTGCCCGTCGCGTCCGGCACCCCCGGCCAGGGCAAGAACATCAACTCGATGGTCGCCGGCATCAACATGGCGGTGTTCAAGAACACCAAGAACATCGACGGCGCCAAGAAGTTCGTGAAGTTCATGACGAGCGACGCCGAGCAGAAGCTGCTCAACAAGACCTACGGGTCCATCCCGCCGGTCAAGACCGCCCAGGCCGACGCCGCGTTCTCGGCGCCCGACCTCGCGGTCCTGCGCGACACGCTGGCCAAGAGCGCCGCCCCGCTGCCGCAGGTGCCCAACGAGTCGCAGTTCGAGACGGCCGTCGGCACCGCGGTCAAGGAACTGTGGGCCGACGCCGCAGCCGGACGCCCCGTGACCACCGAATCCGTCAAGGCGCGCCTCGAAAAGGCCCAGCAGACGATGCAGCAGTAAGGCACCTTCCATGACCGCCACCGTGACCACCGACAGCCGAACCGAAAAGTCGGACAGGGTGACGAGCCGGGGCACCGGGGGTGCGCGCAGGAGACTGCCGCGCATCCCCGACCGGATCCGCCAGGGCGGACTGCCCTATCTCCTGCTCCTGCCGGCCGTCCTGCTCGAACTTCTCATCCATGTGATTCCGATGATCATCGGAATCGTGATGAGCTTCCGCCGGCTCACTCAGTTCTTCATCGGCAACTGGGGCGCAGCGCCCTGGACCGGCCTCGACAACTACAGGATCGCCGTCGATTTCAACGCCCCGATCGGCGAGGCGCTGCTCCACTCGTTCTTCGTCACCTGCGTCTTCACGTTCTTCGCCGTCGGCCTGGCGTGGCTGTTCGGTGTCACGGCGGCGATCATGCTCCAGGAGAACTTCCGCGGCCGCGGATTCCTTCGGGCGATCTTCCTCGTCCCGTACGCCCTGCCGGTCTACGCGGCCGTCATCACCTGGGCGTTCATGTTCCAGCGGGACAACGGCCTGGTGAACCACGTCCTCCACGACCAGCTCGGGCTGACCGACCAGCCGTCGTTCTGGCTGATCGGCGACAACAGCATCTACGCGCTGATCGTCGTCTCGGTCTGGAAGGGCTGGCCGTTCGCCTTCCTCATCGTGATGGCGGGGCTGCAGAACATCCCGCGCGAGCTGTACGAAGCCTCAGCGATCGACGGCGCCGGCATCTGGCAGCAGATCCGCAAGATCACGCTGCCGTCGCTGCGCCCGGTCAACCAGGTCCTGGTGCTCGTCCTGTTCCTCTGGACGTTCAACGACTTCAACACCCCGTACGTGCTGTTCGGCAAGGCGGCACCTTCGAGCGCGGACCTCATCTCGATCCATATCTACCAGTCGTCGTTCGTCACCTGGAACTTCGGCACCGGATCCGCGATGTCCGTGCTCCTGCTGCTGTTCCTGCTGGTCGTGACGGCCGTCTACCTCCTCATCACCTCGCGCGGAAGGAAGGGTGCAGATGCCTAGCCATGCCCAGCCGGCCGCACTGTCCAGAGCGGCGAAATCAAGATCGCGGTCCCGGTCGCCGATGGCCGCGCCCCAGTCCTTCCTCTGGACCCGCCGCATCATCCTGGCCTTCCTGACCGCCTTCGTCCTGCTGCCCGTGTACGTGATGATCAGCAGCTCCCTCAAGCCGCTCCAGGACGTCTCGGGGAAGTTCCACTGGATCCCGTCCGGGCTGACCGTCAAGCCGTACCTCGACATCTGGGACACCGTCCCGCTCGCCCGGTACTTCGTCAACTCGCTGGTGGTGGCGGGTTCGGCGACGGTCCTTTCGGTGATCATCGCGGTGTTCTCCGCGTACGCCGTGAGCCGCTACAAGTTCCGCGGCAAGCGCGTGTTCACCGTCACGGTGCTCTCGACCCAGATGTTCCCCGGCATCCTCTTCCTGCTCCCTCTGTTCCTCATCTTCGTCAACATCGGGAACAGCACCGGCATCGCGTTGTACGGCTCGCGCGGCGGACTGATCCTGACGTATCTGACGTTCTCGCTGCCGTTCTCCATCTGGATGCTCATCGGGTACTTCGACTCGATCCCGAGGGATCTGGACGAGGCCGCGCTCGTCGACGGCTGCGGGCCGCTCGGCGCCCTGTTCCGGGTCGTCGTGCCGGCCGCGGTACCCGGCATCGTCGCCGTCGCCGTGTACGCCTTCATGACGGCCTGGGGCGAGGTCCTCTTCGCCTCCGTCATGACCAACGACACCACCCGCACACTCGCCGTCGGGCTCCAGGGCTACGCCACGCAGAACGACGTGTACTGGAACCAGGTCATGGCCGCCTCGCTCGTCGTCAGTGTGCCGATCGTCGCGGGCTTCCTGCTCCTCCAGCGCTACCTCGTCGCCGGCCTCACCGCGGGAGCCGTCAAGTGACCACGTCGGAAAGGAAGTCCGTGAACGACCTCAGCGCCCTCCCGGCCGGCTTCACCTGGGGCGTCGCCACAGCCGCGTACCAGATCGAGGGAGCCGTGGCCGAGGACGGCCGCGCCCCCTCGATCTGGGACACGTTCTCCCACACCTCGGGAAAGGTGGCCGGCGGCGACACCGGCGATGTGGCCTGCGACCACTACCACCGGATGCCGGAGGACATCGCCCTGATCAAGGAGGTGGGGGCGGGCGCGTACCGCTTCTCACTCGCCTGGCCGCGGATCGTCCCGGGCGGCGACGGCCCGGTCAACGAGGCCGGTCTCGACTTCTACGACCGGCTGGTGGACGGGCTCCTGGACGCCGGGATCACGCCGTTCGCCACGCTCTACCACTGGGACCTCCCGCAGGCGCTCCAGGACCGGGGCGGCTGGACGGTCCGCGAGACCGCGGAGCACTTCGCCGCGTACACCTCGGTCGTCGTGGACCGCCTCGGGGACCGGGTCAAGGACTGGGCGACGCTCAACGAGCCGCTCTGCTCGGCCTGGATCGGTCATCTGGAGGGCACGATGGCGCCCGGCCTCACCGACCTGACCGCCGCCGTCCGCGCCTCGTACCACCTGCACCTGGGCCACGGCCTCGCGGTGCAGGCGATCCGCGCCGCGTCCCCGGACGCCCGCGTCGGCATCGTCAACAACCTCAGCCCGGTGGAGGCCGCCACCGACCGCGAGGCGGACCGGGCCGCCGCGGTCCGCGGGGACGGCCACATCAACCGCTGGTGGCTCGACCCGATCCTGGGGCGCGGCTACCCGCAGGACATGGTCGACCTGTACGGAGTCGAACTCCCGGTCCAGGACGGCGACATGGAGCTCATCTCGGCGCCGCTCGACTGGATGGGCGTGAACTACTACTTCCGCCAGGTGGTCACCGCCGACGCGACCGGCCCCGTCCCGCACGCCAAGCAGGTCTACCTGCCCGGCTCCCGCCACACCCACATGGACTGGGAGGTCCACGCGCAGGGCCTGGAGCAGCTCCTCCTGCGCCTGACGGAGGAGTACGGCGTCCAGCGCCTCTACGTCACCGAGAACGGCGCCGCATACCAGGACGTCGTCCTCGCCGACGGTTCGGTGCACGACCCGGAGCGGACCCAGTACCTGGAGGAGCACCTGGCCGCCTGCGCCCGCGCCGTCCGCAAGGGCGTCCCGCTCGCCGGCTACTTCGCCTGGTCGCTCCTGGACAACTTCGAGTGGGCGTACGGCTACGACAAGCGGTTCGGCCTGGTTCACGTCGACTACGCGACGCAGCGCCGCACCGTCAAGAGCAGCGGCCGGCGGTACGCCGAGCTGATCCGCGAAGCGGGGGCAAGCCGCCCGCGGCGGGCCGCCTGACCTCCCGGAACGGGGTAACGGGGCCACCCAGCAGCCTCCGGCCGCGGCGGACTACCGCCGCCGCCGGAGGTTCCGCGCTGCCCGCGGCCGGAGGTTCCGCGCTGCCCGCGGCAGCGGATGGAGCGGCGGACTCGTCGTCCGTCGGTTCGATCTGTCCCGCCGACTGTCGGGTCTGCGCCGATTCGCCCGTCATCCGCCACCGCGGGAAGTGCGGGCTAAGGGCTGTCCCGCAATTCCTGGCGGGCGCACGACGACAGCTACGGCACCTCGCCGCGTTGTCGAAACGCCCGAATACATCCAGTATGCGGGCGCCTCTCCGCCTTGCGATGCACCGCATCTGACGCCGCGCGCTGATCCACCAGGAATTGCGGGACAGCCCTTGATCATGAGGTTCCCGAACAGCGAATTGGCCATGCCACCGATCTCCACGGGAGTCCGCCCCGAACCGATCCGGGGACGCGGAAATCGGGAATTCAGGCGCTTCCCAGCTTGAAACCCACACCGCGCACGGTGATGATCCAGCTGCTTCCACCGAGTTTCCCGCGGAGGCTGCTGACGTGGGTGTCCACGGTCCGCCGGGACCACGAGTCGTCCCACACCTGCTGCAACAGCCGCTTGCGCGATATCACGGTGTCCGGATGTGAAGCGAGCAGGCAGAGAAGGTCGAACTCCTTGCGGGTCAGCCCCACGTCCCTGCCGTCCACACTGACTTCACGCGAGTTCACGTCGATGTGCAGCGGGCCACGGTCGATCGCGTGCCCCAGTCGGCGCTGTGTGCGCACCCGTCGCATGACGGCCTCGACGCGAGCCATCAGCTCGCGGAACCCGTACGGCTTGACCAGGTAGTCGTCCGCACCGGCCTGGAGGCCGAGCACGCGGTCCAGCTCCGAGCCGCGAGCGGTGACGATGATGATGGGGATGCAGCTCACCGTGCGGATGGCCTTGCACACCTCCAGGCCGTCCAGGTCAGGAAGTTCGAGATCCAGCAGGACGAGATCCACGCCCTCGTGGGCTTCCAGGGCCACACTGCCCCGGTCCACAGCGGCCACCTCATGGCCGTGCCGTCGCAGCCCGTCCTCCAGCGCACAGGCGTCGGAGGCGTCACTCTCGACAATCAGAATGCGCCAACCACCGGATACGGGTATTCCCGCGTGCAACGTGCCCGGCAACAGTTCGGTCACCGCCCGCTGTAACGGCGCCGGCCTCGCTTCGCCCTGCTGAACGGGTAGGAGAGCCCTCGACAGGACCTCTGATGATCGTTGCATCATGCTCTCCCCCGGCAGGTCACGTTCGTTGCACGAAGCGGAACTTGAGCACAAACATACAAACCCGGGGGTACTGAATTCAAGGTTCTTTCTGTGAATCCACTGTTGCAGTCACATGAAGCGGTATTCAATCACCGAGATCAGGCGAGTGGCTTTCCGCAATTCATTCCTCCTGTTTCGCGCAGCATTACCGATCCGCCCCTCGTTCGAGCGTCGATCCGTCGGCGACCCGGGTGCCGCCTCAGGCGCGTGCCCGGTCGTCCGCGTCCACCAGCCTGCGCAGGAGCGTCGTCAGAGTCCGCCGCTCAGCCTGGGTGAAGCAGCCGAGGAAGGAGTCCTGCGACTGCTCGGCCACCAGCCACAGCCGGTGCTGGAGCGCCACCCCCTCGTCGGTGAGCTCGACCAACTGACGGCGCCGGTCGGCCTGGTCCCGGGTCCGGCGCACCAGACCCCGCTCCTCGATCACGTCGAGATAGCCCCCGAGATGGCTGCGCTGGAATCCGAGCCGGTCAGCCAGCACGTGCTGGGGCAGCGGACCGAAGTCCGACAGTGCGGTCAGGGCCGCGAAGTGCGGCAACCGCAGCCCGTTCCTGCCCACCGCCTCCACCAGGGCATCGTGCCCGATACGCGCCGCATGACCGGCGAGGTACGAGGGCAGCGCCAGCAGGCTCGGCGGCCGGGGCGCCGACTCCGCCTGCGCCGGACCGGCCGGGGCGCCCGGACCGCTTTCAGGGGTTTCGCTCATGCGTCCACGATACCGGAATACAGTGGCTGGACGTAACGATGACATGATGGAATGATTCCCTGGCGATACCAGTTCGGCGCTCTCCTCGCGTTCCTGGCCCGCATTCCTGGACTGCGCACGGCGGCGCCCACTTTCCGGAGGACCGTTCCATGACCGACACACCCACTTCGCAGGCCCAGGCCCCGGCCACCGGCGAAGGGGGCGGCACCGCTGCCCCCTTCGCCGCCCTCCTCCTCGCCGTACTGTCCTTCTCGCTGATGCAGACGATGGTCGTGCCGGCGCTGCCCGACCTCAAGCGTGAGTTCGACGCCTCCACCACCGGCGTCTCCTGGGTGCTCAGCTCCTTCCTGCTCACCGCCTCGGTGGCCACGGCGCTGCTGGGGCGGGTCGGCGACATGTTCGGCAAGCGCCGGGTGCTGATCGCCAGCCTCGGCGTCTTCGCCGCGGGCACCCTGCTGGCCGCCCTGTCCAACTCACTGCCCCTGCTGATCACGGCCCGCGCGGTGCAGGGTGTCGGATCGGCCGCCTTCCCCCTGGCGTTCGGCATCGTGCGCGATCAGTTCCCGCGCGAGCGGGTCCCGGTGGCGATCGGGCTGATCTCCTCCACGTTCGGCATCGGCTTCGGAATCGGTCTGGTCGTTCCCGGCCCGATCGTGGACGCCCTCAACTGGCACTGGATCTTCTGGCTGGGCCTGATCGTGATCCTGCTGGGCATCGCGGCCGTCGCCGCGTTCATCGAGGAATCCTCGGTCCGCTCCCCCGGCCGTATCGACTGGACGGGTGTGGTGCTGCTGAGTGGCGGCGTCGTGGCGCTGCTGCTCGCCATCAGTGAAGGCAAGTCGTGGGGCTGGGCATCGGGCGGCGTCATCGGCCTGTTCGTCGCAGCCGTCGTGCTCCTCGTGGTGTTCGCCTACGTCGAGAACAAGGTGCGCGAACCCCTCATCGACATGAAGCTGCTGCGCAGGCCTGCCGTGCTGACCAGCCACATCACCGCACTCATCATCGGGTTCGGCATGTACGGCGCCTTCACCCTCGTACCGCTGCTCGCCCAGACCCCGTCGAAGGCCGGGTACGGTTTCGGCGCCTCCGTGACCGAGTCCGGTCTCTTCATGGTGCCGATGGCGGTGACCATGCTGATCGCCAGTCCGCTCGCCGGACGGATCGGCGCGGCCCTGGGCTGGAAGCTGCCGCTGGTGCTGGCGTGCCTGATCGGGATGGTCGGCTTCGTCATCTACGCCGCCGCGCACGACACCGAGTGGGCGATGTACGCGGGATCGGCGGTGCTGGGAATCGGCGTCGGCTTCGCCTTCGCAGCCCTGGCCAATCTCGTGGTCAGCGCGGTCGACCGGAGCCAGACCGGCGAGGCGACCGGCATCAACACCATCATGCGCACCATCGGCGGCTCGCTCGGCGCGCAGATCGCAGCGTCGCTCGTGGCGGCCAGGACGATCCCCGGCACCCTGGTACCCGCCGAGTCCGGCTACACCACCGCGTTCGTCATGTCGGCGATCGCGCTGGGAGTCGCCACCATCGCCGCCCTCGCGGGACCCGGAAAGCTGTGGCGCAAAGCCGCAGCGCCCGCTCCTGCGCCCTCGTCCGCACCCAGCAGCGGCCAGCCTGCCGTCTAGGAGTTCGCGTACATGCCTGATTACGGACACGACCTCCTCTTCGGCACGGTCCTGGTGCCGACGGCGGGACACAGCGACGACGCGGTGGCGTTGGCCCGGATCGCCGACAGGACCGGCCTTGATCTGGTCAGCGTGCCGGACCACCCGTACCGGCCGGATCTTCTCGACGCCTGGGTGGCGCTCGCGGTCATCGCCGCGTCCACCACCCGGGTGCGCGTCTTCCCCAACGTCTCGAACCTTCCGCTGCGACCACCCGCCGTGCTGGCGCGCACCGCGGCCGGCCTGGACCTGCTCAGCGGTGGCCGGGTCGAACTGGGCCTGGGCGCCGGGTCCTACTGGGATGCCATCGCCGCCGACGGCGGGCCGCGCCGCACCCCCGGCGAGGCGGTCCGCGCGACCCGCGAGGCCATCGAAGTCATCCGGGCCCTGTGGGCTCCGGGCCGGCGGGTCCGCTTCGACGGCAAGCACTACGCGCTCGACGGCGCCTCATCCGGCCCCGCCCCCGGGCACCCCCTCGGGATCTGGCTGGGCGCCGTCGGTCCCCGCATGCTTGAGCTGGCCGGGTCGATGGCCGACGGCTGGCTGCCCAGCGCTCCGCACGTACCACCGGCCCGCCTCGCCGCGGGGCATCGCATCGTCGACGAGGCAGCGGTTGCGGCAGGCCGCGAACCGGCGGCGGTACGCCGGCTGTACAACCTCTCGCCGGGGGTCGGCGGCTTTCCCCGGGGAGCGCCGGACACCTGGCCCGAGCAGTTGGCGGCGCTCACTCTGGAGCACGGGACGAGCGCGTTCCTGCTGCCCGCCCAACAACCGTCCCTGATCGAGGTGTTCGCCGCGGAGGTGGCCCCCGCCACCCGGGAGCTGGTGGCCGCCGAACGTGGGCGGGCGGCGAATCCGACGGGCCCGCGGCACACGCCCGCCGCAGGGACCGCCGAGGCGGGCACCCTCGCACCGGCCAGGACCCGGGTGAGCGCCACCGCTTCCGGGGACCGTCTCTCCGTACGGCCCACACCTGACTCCGGTGTGCGCCGGTCCACCGAACGGCTGTGGGACGAGGCGACCCGTCCCACCGGACCGCCCGCCGGCCCCGGCCGACGCTATCCGCGCTCCGAACAGGAGCCGGCCCGCAATCTGGTCGCGGCGCACGACCAGCTGCGCACAGATCTCGACCGACTGGGCGAGGTGGTACGGGAGGTACTGGCCGACACCCGCGACCCGGGCGACGCCCGTTCCGAGATCCAGAAGCTGGGTCTGCGTCAGAACATCTGGACGCTCGGCGCCTACTGCGCCTCGTACTGCCGGTTGACCACCCTGCACCACACCAGGGAGGACGAGGATCTCTTCCCGTACCTGCGCCGCTCCGATCCGCGCCTCGGCTCGGTGCTCGACCGGCTCACCGAGGAACACCACGCCATACAGGGCGTGATCGAGCGAATCGACCGCGAGCTGGTCGCCTTCGCCGGGGAGGAGAGGAGCCCCAACGGGCTGCGGGCGGCCATGGACCTGCTCACGGACACACTCCTGTCGCACCTTTCGTACGAGGAGAGTGAACTGATCGAGCCGATGGCGAGGTTCGGCACCGGTTGGTGACCGGCGTCCCGCCCCCGTTCCCGCACTGTCCGGGGCGCCTGTCCCGGCCATGCGCCTGTCCGGCCCCGGACTTCCGCGCTATCCGGGCTCCTGTCCCGTCGCCACCGGCCGGGAGAGGTCCGCCGACCAGGCGGACCAGGAGCCCGGATAGAGGGCAGCGCCGGTGATCCCGGCGTGTTCCAGCGCCAGCAGGTCATGACAGGCGGTGACCCCGCTGCCGCAGTAGACGATGACTTCCGTCCCCTCGCCAACTCCCAGCGCCGCGTAGTGCGCCCGCAGTTGTCCGGGGGTGGCGAACGTCCCGTCCGCCGTGATGTTGGCGCTCCAGGGAGCGCTGCGGGCACCGGGGATATGGCCGGAACGGATATCGGTCGGCAGTACGGTCTCACCCGCATACCGGTCGCCGGCACGGGCGTCCAGGACGACGGCGTCGCCCGCAGCGACCTCGTCGGCACTCCGCACGGCCTCCTTGGGCCACTCCACCGGGGTCAGCCGCGCTGCGGGGAGCGTCACGCCACCGGTCTCGGTCTCGTCGGGCCAGCCGGCCAGTCCCCCGTCGAGCAGGGCGGCGACGCGTCCGGTACGGCGCAGCAGCCACACCAGCCGGGCGGCGTACGGACCGCCGTCGGCATCGTAGGCAACCACGGTCGTACCGTCCCCGATGCCGAGCGCGCCGAGCTCCCGTGCGAAGTCGGCCGGGTGGGGCAACGGGTGCCGCCCGTCCCTCGCGTCCGGCGGCGCGGAAAGCACGGTGTCGACATCGGCCCAGACCGCGCCGGGCAGATGTCCGGCGAGATAGGCGTCGTGCCCGCTGCGGCCGTCCAGGAACCATCGCACATCGACGAGTACGAGGCTTTCGCGGTGTTCACGCACCCATGCGGCGTCGACCACGGGCGGCAGGGTGGCTTCGCCACCGTCCTTGTCAGGCACCGGCTGCCACCGTCCTCGATCCGAGTGCCGCGACGTGGGGCAGCACTTCGGCGGCGGTGAGTTCGGTGGCCGCCTGCACCTGGGCGTAGGGGATGCCGCCCACATCGATGGCGAGCAGATGCAGATCGTGGCCCCACAGCTCGTGCAGCCTGCCCAGTTTGTCGACGACCTCGGCGGGACTGCCGCAGATCGCGGGCCCGCTGGGGCCGATGTAGGTGTCGAAGTCCGGTGGGGTGGAGAAGTGCGTGTTGCCCGGCTTCTTCACCGTCAGGTAGTTGTTCATGTACGAGGCCCACAACGAGCGTGCACGCTGGGACGATTCGGCGACGAAGACATGGCTGGCAGCGCCCAGCCGGCCGGGCGGGTCGGTGTGTCCGCTCTCGCTCCACAAGGTGCGATAGGACTCGAAGACCGGGGCGAACGTGCCCGGTTCACGGGCGGTGGTGCCCACCACCAGCGGCAGTCCGTGGTCGACGGCGAGATGTACGGACTCCAGCCCGACGCCGCCGCTGATCCAGAACGGCGGCCGGGACTGGAGCGGTCGGGGCTGGACGGTGACTTCGCTCAGCGGCGGCCGGAACTCACCCTGCCAGGTGACGCGTTCCTCGGTCCAGAGCCGCAACAGCAGCTCGGTGTTCTCACGCTTGCGCGCCGCTTTCGACTCCGGGGCCTGGCCGAACACCGCGTACGGCTCGGGGAAGAAGGAGCCGCCGGCCATGAGTTCCAGTCGGCCCCCGGACAACAGGTCGACCAGGGCGTAGTCCTCGGCGACCAGAACCGGATCGCGGTTGGCGACGAGTGTGGTGCCGGTGGCGAGCCGGATCGTCGACGTGTGCTCGGCTATCGCGGCCAGCACCAGCGCGGGCGAGGAGATCACGTCCCGCTCACCGAAGTGGTGTTCACCGATGGTGTACCAGGCGAAGCCTTCCTCCTCCGCCTCGGTTGCGGCACGTACCACGTCCCGCAGGCGTTGCTGTTGGGTGAGGGTCTCGCCGGTGAGCGGGTCGGGGAGAAGGCTGCCGAACGTGATGAGCCCTAGCTCCATGGGGTTTCCTCCGTCGCGCTGTTGATACGTCGGTCGCCGGGTACGGCGGCCAGCAGTTCTTCGGTGTAGGGATGGTTCGGTGAACGCAACAGCTCGTCTGCCGGGCCGCTCTCCACGATCCGGCCGTCGCGCATGACGGCGATCCGGTCACTGACCTGGGCGACGACCGCCAGGTCGTGGGAGATGAACAGATAGCTCAGGCCGTGCCGCTCCTGGAGGCCGATGAGCAGTTCCAGGATGCGGGCCTGCACGGTCACGTCGAGTGCGGAGACCGGTTCGTCGCAGACCAGGAGTTCGGGCCCGAGGGCGAGCGCACGGGCGATGGCCACACGTTGGCGCTGACCGCCGGACAGTTCGGCAGCCTTGCGACGCTCGGTTCCCGCGGGCAGCGCCACGTCGTCCAGAAGACGCCGCACGGTCCCGCCCCACTCCTCCCTGGCGCCGATGTGGTGGTTGCGCAGCGGCTCGGTGAGCAGCTCCTCGACGGTGAAGCGCGGGTTCAGCGAGGCGTAGGGGTTCTGGTAGACGACCTGGATGCGGCGGTGCAGGGCGCGGCGGGCGGCTCCCCGGACGGTGGTGACGTCGGCGCCGTCCAGCAGGACCGTGCCGCTGTCGGCCCGTTCCAGGCCGAGGATCATGCGCGCGGTGGTCGACTTGCCGGAGCCGGATTCGCCGACGAGGCCCAGTGTTTCGCCCCTGTCCAGCTCGAATCCGACACCGTCCACCGCTGTGCGCGAGCGGCGCCGGGACAGTGCGGCGCCCCGGACGGGGAAGGCGCGGGTCAGCCCGGTCACCCGAAGCAGCGGGACCGATGTGCCTGCCCTGCCGGCCGGCGCCGCCACGCCCGCCGTGTTCACCGTGCCTGCCCTGCCTGCCGGGTCCGTGGCGTCGCGTGGCGCGTTCGCCGGACCGGTGCCGTCGGTGCCGTGTCGGCGCGGTGCGCGCGCGGCGATGGTGGGTGCGTCGGCCAGCAGCCTGCGCGTATAGGGGTGCTGGGGATCGTTGAGCACCTGTTCCGCGGGGCCCGCTTCCACCACGCGGGCCTGCGACATCACCACCACCTGCTGGGCACGGTCGGCGACCACCGCAAGGTCGTGGGTGACCAGGAGCATCGCGGTCCCGGTGGTGGTCACCATGCCCTGGAGGTGGTCGAGGATCTGCCGCTGCACCGTGACATCCAGTGCCGACGTGGGTTCGTCGGCCACCAGCAGCCGCGGCCGGGCGGCGGTGGCGATGGCGATGAGTACACGCTGGCGCATGCCTCCGGAAAGCTCGTGCGGATACTGGCGGGCCCGTTGTGCCGGGTCCGCCAGCCCGGCCTCGGCCAGCAGGTCGACGGCCATGGCCGCGGCGTCCCGGCGTGTTGCCAGACCGTGGACACGCAGCACCTCGGCGACCTGACTGCCGACGGGTTTGACGGGGTCGAGGCAGACGCCTGGGTCCTGCGGGATCAGTCCGACGCGGCGCCCGCGCACCTCCCTCCACGCACGCTCGCCGAGTCCGGTCAGCTCCTCGCCCTGGAGGCGGACCGAGCCGCCCAGCACCGAACCGCCCGCGGGCAGCAGTCCGATCAGTGCGTGGGCCGTACTGCTCTTTCCCGAGCCGGACTCGCCCACGACAGCGGTGATCCGGCCTGCGGCGGCCGTCAGGTCGAGTCCGTCGACGGCGATATGGGTGCCGCCGGCAGTGCGGTAGCCGATCCGCAGGCCCTGAACGGCCAGCAGCGGGGTGTCGGTCCCTTCGGCCGGCGCCACTTCTCGGGGAGCCGGGTTCACCACGTTCACCGGTTCCTCCCTTCTGCTTCCAGCACCCTTGAGAGCCGGTTGGCCGCGAGTACGACGACGGTCACGGTGAGACTGGGCAAGGTGGTCAACCACCAGGAGGTGGCCAGGTAGTTGCGCCCTTCGGCGACCAGGGACCCCCACTCGGGGGCCGGTGGCGGTTCCCCGTACCCGAGGAAGCTGAGGCTGGAGATGGCGAGGACCACCAGTCCGAAGTCGAGGGCGGCCAGGGCCAGTACGGGGCCGATCGCCGCGGGAAGGATGTAGCGGGGCAGGATGCGCCACCATCGGGTGCCGCAGAGGATCGCCGCCTCGACGTACGGCGCCGTCCGCACCCGTAGCACTTCGGCGCGCATGACACGGGCGAAGGCGGCGACGCTGGTCACGCCGATGGCGATGGCCACCTGTCCGGTCCCGAAGCCGAGCGCGGTGATGATGGTGAGCGACAGCAGCATCGGCGGCACCGACAGCATGACTTCGACGATCCGCATGATGACGGTGTCCGTCCAGTGGCCGAAGAAGCCGGCGACCAGACCGAGCACCACCCCGCCCCCCAGTGCGATCAGGATGGCGGCGACGGTGGCGCGCAGCGACAGGGACGCGCCGTGCACCACGCGCGCATAGATGTCGCGGCCCAGCTGGTCGGTCCCGAAGAGATGCTCGGTGCCGGGCGGCTGGAACCGCTCCCCCGGGACCCCGGTGAGCGGGCTGCGGTCGGTGAACCACTCGGGTACGAGGGCCCAGCCGAGGACCAGCAGGAGCACGAGGGCGGAGAGCGTGACGCCGGGCGAGCGCAGCGGCGCGGCCAGTATGCGCCGGATCCGCGCGGGCTCCCGGGTGAGTTGCCGCTCGTCCCTGACCTGCGCGGGTCCGGGCTCCGGCGCAGGCTCCGGGCCGGGGGCGACGGGTGTCTTCGTCAGGTTCGTCATGTGGTCACCAGCCGTCCCGTGGAGCGGATTCTGGGATCGAGCACCGGGTACACCAGGTCGATCAGCAGATTCACCACCGCGAAGGCGAGGGCCGCGACGACCACGACACCCTGGACGACGGGCAGGTCCTGGGCCGAGACGGCGGACTGGGTGATGCGGCCCATGCCGGGACGGGAGAACACCGTCTCGACGACGACGGCGCCGCCGATCAGGTACCCGACGAGCAGACCGACCACCGTCACGGCCGGGATGGCCGCGTTGCGCAGCCCGTGCCCGAACAGCAGCCGGGCCCTGCCCGCCCCGGTGGCCCGGACGGTGTCGGCGTACGGTTCCTGCAGGGTGGTGTGCAGGCTCTTGCCGAGCACCTGCGCCACCAGTGCGGACCCCGGGATCGCCATGGTGCAGGCGGGAAGGATCATGCTTTGCACACCGCTGTTCCCGAGTGAGGGAAAGAGGTGACACTGGAAGGACAGCAGCTGGATCAGGATGAGCCCGACCCAGAACGACGGCATCGACACGGCGAAGGGCGGTATGGAGCGCAGGATCTGACGGAGCGTCGGGCTTGCGGTGAGGTTGGCTGCCACCCCGATCAGGGTGCCGATGGCCAGCGCGAGCACCAACGCGAGGCTGCCGATCTGAAGTGTCGGCGACATCGCGTCGGTGATCATGCGGGAGACGGGCTGTCCGCTCTGGAGGGACGCGCCGAAGTCACCGTGTACCGCGTCGGCGAGCGCCGATCCGTACTGGGTGATCAGCGGACGGTCGAAGCCGAGTTCCGCCCGTGTTCCGGCGATCTGCTCGGGCGTCAGCCCGGCGAAGCCGCCGCGTCCGCTCAGCATGAGTGCCACCGGATCTCCGGGCAGCAGACGCAGCGCGACGAAGGTGAGCGTGAACGCGGCCCAGACGACGAACAACGCGCGCAACGTCCGGGTGACCGCGTACAGGGCCGTGTGCACAGGTGTCCCTTCCCTCAGCCGAGCCAGGCGTCGTGCAGGTCGAGCCGGTTGGAGGCATCGAGCCCGAAGCCCTGCACCTTGTCGGACACGCCGTGGACCTGGGCACCCTCGTACAGCGGAACGGTGTCGGCGTGGTCGAGGATCCACTCGACCGCGTTGGTCACAGCGGTCTGGCGGGTCTTCGCGTCGGTCGCCAGGGCCTGCTGCTCCAGATAGGTGTCCAGCTTTCCGGCCGGCAGGTGCCAGAGATTGTCACCCTTGCTGTAGAAGATGTTGCGCAGGACGTCGGGATCGGCGCGGGTCACACCGACGGCAGTCAGGTCGAACTGCCCCTTCTGCTGCTGTTCGACATAGACGGGCGGTGCGACGGGCCTCAGCTTCACGTCGACGCCGATCTTGCGGAGCTGCTGCTGCACGGCCTCGTCGGCGGGTGGCATCGGCGCGGGTATCAGCCAGGTGAGGGCGAGCGGCTTGCCGTCCTTCACCCGGATGCCGTCCTTGCCGGGCTTCCAACCAGCACTGTCGAGGAGGGATTTGGCGCCCTCCGGGTCATAGCGAAGCCTGTCCGAGAAATCCTTGTAGTACGGGGTGCCCGAGGACAGGACACTGGTGGCCGGCTTGTAGGAGGAGCTGAAGACGGAGTCCACGAGCTCCTGCCTGTCAACGCCCTTGAGCAGTGCCGCACGGACCTTGTAGTCGGCGAGTATCCCCTTGTGGTTGAGGGAGAGCGGTGGCACGAGGCCGGGGCCCGGCGCCGACAGGACTCTGAAGCCGTTGCCCTTGAACTGGGCCTCGTCGGTGGGCTGAAGGGCCTTGGCGATCTGGACCTGTCCGGAGGTGAGGGCGCCGGTGCGGGCCCCGCCCTCCGGGATGAAGGAGAACTTCACCTCGTCGAGGTGCGCCGCTCCCTTGTTCGTGGCGATGGAGGACGGCCAGGCGTATTCCTTGCGCTTCTTCAGGACGACTTCCTGGTCGGTGGTGTAGTGGTCCAGGACGTACGGACCGGAACCGATGAACGCTCCGCGGCAGCGCTCAGCGGCCGAGGCCGTGAAGGTCGCGGGCGACAGAATGCCGAGTCCGGCGGTCGATGTCGCCTGGAGGAACTGGGCGTTGGCCGAGGCGAACGTCACCGTGAGCCGGTGCGCGTCGGTGACGGTGGTGCCCTTGTAGCCGATCAGATAGCTGGGGGCACCGTTCGCCGGCAGCTTCACCAGGTTGTCGAACGTAGTCTTCACCGCCGCCGCGTCGACGGGCTTGCCGTCGCTGAAGGTGGCTCCGTCACGCAGGACGAAGGTGAAGGCGCTGCCGTCGGCGCTGGTGGTGAAGGACTTCGCCAGCCAGGGCACGATCTTGCCGGTCTTCGGGTCCTGGGAGGTGAGCCCGTCCACGAGGGAACGGGAGATGTCCACCGCGCCGAACTGCCCGGTCTGCTGCGGGTCCAGGCAGCTCGGGTCCGCCTCGCTGCCGACCAGCAGCGTGCCGCCGTCACGCGGTGCGCCGCCGCTCCTGCCACCTGAGTCGGCCCCCTCGCCCGAACAGGCCGCGACGGGCAGGACGACCGCGAGCAGTGCGATCGCGAGACGAAGCCGAGGACGCGAGCCGATGGTTCTTGTGGACATCTGAGGACCTCTCTGGAATGTGCTGTGGTGCGGGCGTGCGGGGGGTGGCGAGCTCGGAGGGGGGAGGGTTGTGAGCCGCCTGTCGGCGGCGCGCGGCGACGGGTGGACACGCGTCAGCCCTTGGCGACCGCCGCGCGGACGGCGGGCACGATCTCCTCGGCCCAGCGCCCGAGGCCGGTCTGTCCCGAGGGATCGCCGGATGAGAAGTACACAAATCCGGATGCACCGTGTCCGAGTACGGCCTCGGTCAGCTCGGTGATCCACTGGTCGACGGATCCGCCGAGCCAGCGGCCGGACGGATCACGGGGAGTGTTGACGGCCGAGTCGGTGATACGGCCTGGCAGATTGAAGACCGTGACGATGTCCGCGGGGTCGCGTCCGGCGGCACGGGCGGCCTCGTCGATGAGGGGCCGCGAGGACCGGTAGCGGTCGCTGCGCCAGTCCGCCGCATTGCCGGGTATCCAGCCGTCGGCCGAACGCCCGGTGACGGCGAGGGACTTGGGTCCGACGGAACCCGTCCAGATCAGCGGTGCCGGATCCGGCGCCGGATCCAGTGCGGCGATCCGGGTGAACTCGCCGTCCAGGGTGACGGGTGCGCCGCCGCCGGACAGCGCCCTGACCAGGCCTATCGCCTCCTCCAGGGCGCGTACGGCCGTGGCCGGATCGAGCCGGGTGGCCCCGAAACGGGCGATGTCGTCCCAGTAACCGCCCGCGCCGAGGCCGAGAACGACCCGGCCTCCGGTGAGGGCGGACAGCGTCGACAGGGTACGGGCCAGCAGGGGCACCGGGCGGGTCGGCAGATTGGTGACGGTGGTGATGCCCGTGATGTTCCGGGTCCGGCCGAGCAGCAGCGCGAGAGTGGCGTAGGCCTCCAGCCGGTCGCCGTAGTACGGGTGGTCGGACAGGGCGAAGAAGTCGAGCCCCGACCGGTCCGCGTACTCGACCCTGCGCACGACCTCCGGCGCGTCGGTGACCGCGACCCCCGGTCCGATTCCGAACCACAGCTTGTTCGCGAGCCGTTCTGGCATGGCTGGTGCCTGCTCTTTCCTTGTACTGGTTACGGGAGAGCGCGCCCGGCGCGGGACGCGACAGAGCCTCGGCGGGTCCGGCGGACGCCCCTCGACAGGGCCTCGGTGTGCCCCGCGCCGGGCGGATGTCAGGCGCGTACGGCCTCGACGACGCTGCAGTGGCCGCCCGGCACGATGCGTGACAGCTTGAGGCCGGAGTCGGCCAGCAGGGTCTCGAACTCCGCGGCGGTGCGCTGCTGTCCGCCGGCCACCACCAGCATGTCGAGATCCATCAGGGAGACCGTGGGCGAGGGGCGGGGCCGGTCCGGCAGCACCGCCTCCACCAGCAGAACATGCCCGCCGTCGGTCAGCGCGTCGCGGGCGTTGACGAGGATGCGGCGCGACTGTTCGTCGTCCCAGTCGTGGATGATGTTGGACAGGATCACCGCGTCGGCGCCGGACGGCACGGAATCGAAGAAGTCTCCGGGTACCAGCTCGGCCCGGTCATCCACACCGGCGTCGCGCAGCGGCTGACCGGCGCCCGCGATGACCTCGGGCCTGTCGTACAGGACGCCGCGGGCGCCGGGCGCCGACGCCAGCACGGCGGCCAGCAGGGCGCCACGTCCGCCGCCCGCGTCCACCACGGTCCCGAACCGGCCGAAGTCGTACGCGGCGACGACGGGGGCGATGATCTGCTGGGACGCCTCGGTCATGGCCCGGTCGAAGACACCGAGCACATCGGGGTGGTCGTGGAAGTAGTCCCAGACGGGTTTGCCGAACACTTCGGTGAACGCGGTGTGACCGGTGCGTACGGCGTCGGCGAGGCCGGACCAGGCGTGGCGTTCGGCGGGCAGCCCGGTCCAGATCGCGAAGTTGCGCAGACTGGTCGGACTGTCGGCGCGCAGGGTGGCGCCCAGCTCGGTCAACTCGAAGACCTTGCCGTCGTGTTCGGTGAACAGGCCGATGTCGGCACCGGCCCGCAGAAGCCGGTAGAGGCTGGGGGCGTGCGCGTCGGTGGCTGTGGCGATCTCGGCGACCGGCCGTGGCCCGTCGGCCAGGACGTCGGCGACGCCGAGTTCTGCCGCGGCGCTGACCGCCTGGGCGAGCCAGCCGGCGGTGATGAGCTGCAACACCTGTGCGGGCAGGGGTGGTTCAGTGGAGCCTGAGGGCATGACGGGGCTTCTTCCTTGGTACCGGAGGTGGCCTGGGAATGCGGACCGGGACGCACCGTCGGGCCCAGATGAAGTCTCTGCCGGGTCGTTGGACGGTTCAAGGCGCGCCGGTGTCAGGTCTTTGCTCGCTATGTCAGATCTCTGCAGGTTCCGAGGTCAGTGACCCGGAGCACCCTGCGGGCCCTGCCCTTCGTGCCACACCAGCTCGAAGACGAACCGGCTGATCCGCCATCCGTCGGCGGTCCGGACGGCCTCGGCCTCGTAGTGGCCGCCGATGGTGAAGTGGGTGCCGGGTTCGGCGGCGGCACGTACGTGTACGGCGGTCAGATGGGCACGGATCCCGGCCCGGTCGCCGTCGAGGTCGATGGTGTAGTTGGACGCGGTGTGATGGGTGCGTTCGAACGTGGTGCGGGCCAGCTTCTGGAACTCGGCGAGGCCCGCCGTCCCCTTGTACTCGCCCATGGGGAAGGTGAGATGGACGTCGTCGGTGAAGACCGAGCCGAACCAGTCGTCACGGTGCCGGTCCCGGTCGAGGTGGGTGACGTAGCGGTCGCCGAGAGCGGTGAGTTCGGCCCGGTCGGTGAGTTCGCGGACCTCGGCCCGCAGCGCGGCCACGGTCTCTTCGGTGGAGGTGACAGCATTCATGCAGGCACTGCCTTTCGGTGGTGTGGTGTGAACTACTGGGGCCTTTCCGCGGGCGCGGTGGGACTACTGGGCCGGCAGAGCGGGCGGACCGAACCAGCGGTGCAGGGCGGCGCTCAGGCCGTCGCCTCCGGGTGCGGCCGAAACCCAGGCCACATAGCCGTCGGGCCGCACCAACAGCGACCACAGGCCGCGCAGTTCGTCGTCCCGGGCATCCAGCGGCTTCGGAATCGCAGTGGTGACGGCCACCCGGTCGTGCCAGGGTGCGACGGCTCTCCGTACCGCCGGGTCTTCGGCGAGGTCGAGCAGCACGCCACGCGCGGGGTGCAGGAGCCGGGTGGTGCTGGTCTCCCCCGCAGGCCCGACCAGTACCCGGGATGCGACGCGCCGCCCGAGCAGTGGGTCGTCCCCGTCGGGGTCGTAGTCGTAGCGGATGTCCAGCCCGCTGACGATCCCGGCCAGATGGCGCTTGACGTCGTCGTACTCGATGAGCTCGGCGAACAGGGCACGCAGTGGGTCCGACTCGCGGCCGCCGAGGAAGACCGTCCCCTGGGCCCGGGTGTTCACCAGCAGTCTGGCGCCCACCGGATGGCGCTCGTCGTGATAGGTGTCCAGCAGGGCCCGGGGAGCGGTGCCACGGCAGACGGCGGCAAGTTTCCAGCCGAGATTGACGGCGTCCAGGATGCCGGTGCTCATCCCCTGGCCGCCGGCCGGGAGATGGACATGGGCAGCGTCACCCGCGAGCAGGACCCGGCCACGCCGGTACGTGGCTGCCTGCCGGGTGGCGTCGGTGAAGGAACTCACCCATTGCGCCTCGGCACCGCCGATGTCCTCGCCGGTGAGCCCCAGCCACGCGTCCGCCACCTCCGCGAACGTCACGGGCGCCGCGTCCTCTCGGGGCGGTGCGCCGTCCGGGCAGACGATGATGCGGTCCACCCCTTCGCCCAGCGGGGCCGCCATCACCATGCCGTGCTCCAGGCGTTCGCCGAGCGGACGGGGGCGCAGCGAGCTGCCCACCACATCGGCGAGGTACATCACGCGGGACGCGGGTGCGCCGGGGAAGTCGATTCCGGCTGCCACGCGCACCGGGCTGTGGCCGCCGTCCGCGCCGACGAGGTACGCGGCGCGCAGCCGTCGTGAGCCCTCGGGCGTCCGTACGGTGATCTCCACCGAGGCGTCGTCCGGCCCGGCGCCCTCGGTCAGCCGGGTGAACTCCCAGCCACGGTGGACGACGGCGCCGAGACCGGTCGCCCATGTTTCCAGGACCGACTCGGTCAGCGACTGCGGAATGCCACGGGCGCCGAAGTGGGCGCCCGGCAGCACGGTGTAGTCGAACCGGACCCCGCCGAAATGGCCCACGGGGCTGATGTCGGGTGTCTCGCCCCGGCCGAACCGGGGCAGCAGACCCCGCTGGTCGAACGCCTCCATGGCGCGCGCCGTGAAACCCAGGCCCCTGGACTGCCCGGTGGGCTCCGCCAGCCGCTCCACGACGGTGACGCGGGCGCCGCCCAGCCGCAGTTCAGCGGCGAGTGTCAGCCCGGTCGGCCCGGCGCCGACCACGATGACGTCGGTGTCCCGCACGGGTTCCGCATCGGGTGCCATGCCCGTCAGTCCTTCGCCGACCGGGAGTGGGTCACCCGGTAGGTGTTGGCCTGGCGGTTGGTGACCAGGGAGCGTGCACGGTTCCTGCCGTCACGGATGTCGGCGGGTCGCTCCTCCTCGGGCAGGGTGTGGAAGGCGTCGTAGAGCTCCTTGCTGTCCCACTGGGCGTAGTTGACGACAGAGGTGCCGTCCACACCGCGGAAGTAGGTGTGCGACCGGTAGCCGGGCACCGTCGTGATCCACTCGTCGGGCTTGGCGAGCGTGTCCAGGAGCTCCCGCTGGTCCTCGGGCTTCGTGTCGAACACGATCAGTACGGTGTAGTCGTCGCGCTCCGGAGAGATCTCGGTGTTTCCGTCGAGCAGGGGGTGGTGCTGGGTGAAGGCCAGCTCGGTCTTCAACAGCCGTACGGTCCGGGCGAGTTTGTGGAACAGCGGCACCGTCCTCTGCTGGAACTTCTGCCCTTCGTAACGCGCTTGGAGGTCGGCGGCGCTGCGCCACTGGATGTAGTTGACGGTTCCCGGCTCGTCGACGCCCGCGTGCAGCGTCGAGGAGATCCAGCTGGGATAGTCGGCGTTGTCGATGATGTCGCGCATCGCGGCGAGCACGTCGTCCTGGAGCGGCACGGTGTCCGTCTCGAAGAGGTTGAACACGGTCAGATAGCCGTCGTCCGGCGAGATCAGGGGCATGGCGGGGTTCCTCTCGGGTGCGGTCTGCGGGTACGTGTGCCGGGGCGGGCGGGGCCGAACCGGCGGTTGGGTGCCTCCGTCAGACGGGGCCGAACCAGCGGTTGAGTGCCTCCGCCAGTCCCTCCCCCGGCGATGTCCCGGCCGGGTCCGCCCATACGACGTGGCCGTCGGGCCGTACGAGCGTCCAGCCGGCTCCTCCCGTCCCGGGGTCCGATGCCGCCGGCGTGGCGAAGGGGATGCCGCGGCCGGCCAGGACAGGCCCGGGGTCCGGATCGCCACCGGGGCCGAGCAGCAGACCCCGGCCGGGGCGCAGGACGTCCGTACTGGTCGCCTCACCCGACGCGGACGCCGACACGGACGCGGACGCCGCGAGAAGTGTCCGTGGCAGCCGGGCTCCGACGAGCGGGTGTGCGGGACCTCCGACGTCGTAGCGGATGTCGAGTCCGCTGATCGTCGCGGCGAGATGGGCGCGTACGTCCTCGTGGGCGATCAGTTCGGTGATCAGGGAGCGCAGCGGCTCCACCTCGGGGCCGCCGAGCAGCAGCAGCGCCTGGGCCTCGATGGCCGAGAGCACACGCCGTCCGATCGTGTGCCGTTCGTCGTGGTAGCTGTCGAGCAGCTCGGGGTGTGCACGACCGGTGACCTCGGCTGCCAGTTTCCATCCCAGGTTGAAGGCGTCCTGAAGACCCAGATTGAGTGCCTGGCCCCCGATGGGCATCTGCCGGTGCGCCGCGTCCCCGGCGAACAGGACGCGGCCGTGCCGGTACTGCGCGAGCTGACGTGACGCGTCGCCGAACGCGTTCACCCACACGGGTGTCCCCTCGCTGATGTCCTCGCCGGTGACCCGTTTCCACGCCTGTGCGATCTCGCCGAATGCGGGCGCTCCGTCGCGGTGCAGCGCAGGGGCGCCGTGCTCGTGCACCATCACCCGGGTCACACCGTCCGCCCGCCGTGCCGCGATGGCAAGGCCGTCCGGCAGCCGTTCGAACCGCCGGTCGGGCACCTGGACGCCCTCGACGTCGGCGCGCAGCAGTTCACGTCGCGCCTCGTGGCCGGGAAAGTCCGCCCCGACCAGGTCACGGACGGTGCTGTCCTCGCCGTCGCAGGCGACGAGGTGGCTGCCGCGCACCAGGACGGGACCACCGTCGCCGAACGCTTCGGCCTCGACGTACCCGCCCGCATCGGTGACCGTCCGTACCTCATGGCCGCGCCGGATCTCGGCGCCCAGCCCGGCCGCCCAACGTCCCAGAAGCCGTTCGGTGTCGAACTGGGTGACCTTCCACTGGCCCTGACGGCTGCCGGGCAGAGTCAGGTCGAGCGGAATACCCGCGAAGTGTCCCCGTAGGTCGTTCAGCGGATCGGGAAGCCCGTCCAACAGCCCCCGGCTGTCGAGGATTTCCATGGTGCGTGCATGCAGGGTCGAGGCACGCGACTCGGTGGTGGGCGCCGTACGCCGTTCCAGTACGACGACATGCGCGCCGCCGAGCCGCAGCTCCCCGGCGAGCAGCAGCCCGACCGGCCCCGCGCCGACGACGATGACCTGGGTGTCCAGTCGGTCGCCCGGCACGTCAGCCCCGCCCTCCGTCGAGGCCCTCGGCATACGCCTTGGCGTGGCCGAGTGTGGCCAGGCTGTTGGTGGACAGGGCGCCGTGCACGTACTTCCGGGCGTCGTCCGCGGTGGCCTCGGGGCCGAGGACAGCTGCGATGGTGTCGGTGTCGAGGGTGACCGTGTGCTGGGAGGAGGCGACGGTGCCGTCCGCGGTCTCCTCGAAGGTCCAGATCCCGGTGTGCAGGGTCAGCAGCGCGGGCAGCGTGACCTGCTTGTACGCGATGCGGTGGTGGGGGAACGTCACGCGGTACGACTTGGTGGTGTGCGTGGAGCCGTCCATGGCCAGCGTGTCCATCTCCAGCGCCTGGAGACCGGGGGTGTCCTCGGTGAGGCGTACGGATGCCACGTGGGGCAGCCGCTCGGCCCATCGGTCGGCGTCGTTGACGAACTCGAAGAGGTCCTTCGCCGCTCCGGTGACGGTGACGCTGTCGGTGAAGGAGAACGTCAGATCCGCGGCGGCGTGGGCCGCTTCCACGTTGGTGCGCAGCGCGGCCAGCTCCGACCGGCTGTTACGGTCCACCGCCTCGTCGATCCAGACGAGACCGGCCGGGTCGTCGTCGACGGCGCGGTATTCATGCAACAGCCTGACCCGGGCCTGCTGTTCGCCGAGCGGTTCGATGATCCAGACGCCGCTCATCGCGGCGACCGGTGGGGCACTGACCTCCTGTCGGAAGGTGATGCGCAGGCCGTCCGGGTCCAGTGTGCGGCGCGAGGTCCAGTTCTTCGCCTCGTCGCCGGCCGTGGCCCAGATCCGGATGCGCTCCTCGTTGCCGCGCTGCTCGACCCGGTCGACGTGGATGGTGGGCGGGAAGATCCGGGGCCAGTTCACCACTTCGGCCAGTAGCCGGTAGACGGCCGACGCGGGTGCGCCGACGGTGATCTCGTGCTCGACCTCACGGGTCGTCATGTCGCTTCTCCTCGCGGAGTCGGGTGGCATATGGAGTGGGGTGCGGCTCGGAAGCACGAGCGCGGTGGCGCACGGCTCAGAAGTTGCCGAGGCCACCGCAGACGTTCAGTGCCTGCGCCGTGATGGAGGCGGCCGTGTCCGAGGCGAGATAGCCGACCAGGCCGGCCACTTCCTCGGGCGTCGAGTACCGGCCGAGCGGGATCTTCGCCTGGAACTTCTCCAGGATCGCGTCCTCGGTGGTGTCGTAGGCGGCGGCATATCCCTGCCTGACCCGCTGTGCCATCGGCGTCTCCACATACCCGGGGCAGACGGCGTTGACGGTGATCCCGGTGGGGGCCAGCTCGTTGCCGAGGGCTTTGGTGAAGCCGACCACGCCGTGCTTGGACGCGGAGTACGGGGCACCGAGCACCACGCCCTGTTTGCCCGCCGTGGAGGCGATGTTGATGATGCGGCCCCGGTCCTTGTGGCGCAGCCCGCCTGCGGTGAGAACCTCGCGGGTGAGCCGGAACACGCTGGTGAGGTTGGTCTCGATGACGTCCTCCCACAGCTCGTCGGGGATGTCGGCGGTGACTCCGCCGCCCGAGCGGCCTGCGTTGTTGACGAGTACGTCGATCGCGCCGAACCGGTCGACGGCGGCGCGGACGAATGCCCGTACCGCCTCGGCATCCCGGACGTCGAGGACCGAGCCGGACACGTCGAGTCCCTCGGCGGCGAGCTGCTTCACGGTGGCCTCGACGTTCTCCGCGTCGCGGGCACCGATGAACACGCGGTGGCCCTGGGAGCCGAGCAGCCGGGCGACAGCCAGGCCGATTCCGCTGGTGGCCCCGGTGACGAGAGCGACGGGGCCGGCCCCGGTCGTGGTGGTGTCGGTCATGGTGGTCCTGGTCCTCTCAGGCGATTCGGGGGGCGGTCAGCAGTTCGGCGACGACGCCGATGAGGGCGCGGGGGGTCACGGCCTTGGTCAACACGTCGTCGTCGAGAGCGATGCCGTACGCACGCTCGATGCGGCAGCTGGTCTCCAGCAGGGCCAGCGAGTCGTAGCCGAGGGCTTCGAACTCGGTGTCCAGGACGTCTCCGTCGAAATCGACGCCCTCCGCGGCGCCTGCGGCATCCAGGAGGATCTGCTTGAGATCGGCGAGGGTGAAAGGTTCGGCAGACAAGGCAACAGCCCTTCCGGTGGGGTGGTCAGTGACTGTGAGGTGATCGGTGGCCCGGGACGGTCAGTGGCCGTGAAGTGATCGGTGGCCCGGGACGGTCAGTGCCCGGGGCGGGAGGACGCCGGGGCGCCCAGTACGACGGCGGAGTTGAAGCCGCCGTGACCACGGGCCAGTACCAGTGCGGTGCGCAGCGCGGATTCGCGCGGCCGGTCCACCACGAGGTCGAGGTCGTAGTCGGGTGAGAGGCGGACGTTGACGGCTGCGGGGATCACACCGTCGCGCAGGGCGAGGAGCGCGGTGGCCAGGTCGAGCGGCGCGGCGCCCGAGTAGAGCCTGCCGGTCATCGTCTTGGGCGCGCTGACCGGTACGCCGTGCGGCCCGAACAACTCGATGAGCGCGTCGGCCTCCGCACGGTCCAGCTCCGGGTCGGCGGCCGCGTCGGCGAACACGACGTCGATGCCGGCCGGGTCCACCGCCGCGTCGGCCAGGGCAAGTTCGATGGCCTTGCGCAGCGCCGGCGGGCGCCCGGTGCCGGGTTTCGGGTCGAAGGTGGCACCGTATCCGAGGACCTCGCCGTAGCTGTGCGCGCCTCGTTCCCTGGCCGCTTCGGCGTCCTCCAGGATCAGGATCGCACCGCCCTCGCCCGGTACGTATCCCCGGGCGTCGCGGTCGAACGGGAGGTAGGCGCGGCCCGGCTGCTCGCTGGTGCTGAGCCGTCCGCTCGCCAACTGCGCGACCCAGCCCCATGGGCACAGGGAGGCGTCGACGCCTCCCGAGACGACCAGCCGGGTACCCCTGCGGATCAGCCGCCGGGCCTGGGCGACCGCGTCCAGCCCGCCGGCGGAGTCGCTGACGACGACCCCGCTGGGTCCCTTCATGCCGTTACGGATGGAGATCTGGCCGCTGTTGACGGCGTAGAACCAGGCGAACGACTGATATGCGGAGACGTACTGGCTGCCCTGGCTCCACAGCTTGCGCAGTTCGTTCTGTCCGAACTCGAAGCCGCCGGACGCGCTTGCCGTGACCACACCCATGTCGAACCCCGCGAGCTCGTCGGGGCGTACGCCCGCGTCGGCGAGCGCCCAGTCGGCTGCGGCGAGCGCGATCCTGGTCATTCGGTCGGTCTGCGGGATGAGCCGACTCGGCAGATACTCCTCGGCGACGAACCCCGATATCTCACCGGCCAGTTTGGCGGGGTAGCCCGACGGGTCGAAGCGGGTGAGCCGGCCGATGGCACTCCTGCCGCCTTGGATGGCCTCCCAGTGGTCCCGCGCCCCGAGCCCGCTCGGGGAGGCGACGCCCAGCCCGGTCACCACGACGGATGTACGTGTGCTCACACCCGCTTCCTTTCCGGGCCCGCCAGCACCATCGCGCTCTGGAAGCCGCCGAAACCACTCCCCACGGTGAGCACCACGTCCGTGAGCTGGTCCCGTGCGTCGAGCGGCACGTAGTCCAGGTCGCACTCGGGGTCGGGCGTGTGGAGGTTGGCCGTCGGAGGAACCACGTCGTACTCCATGGCCAGTACCGAAGCGGCGATCTCGATGGAACCGATGGCACCCAGCGAGTGGCCCACCATGGACTTGATCGAGCTGACCGGTGTCCGGTAGGCGTGCGCACCCAGGCTCCGCTTGAACGCGGCCGTCTCGTGACGGTCGTTCTGCTTGGTGCCCGAGCCGTGCGCGTTGATGTAGTCGATCGCCTCGCCGGGCAGCCTCGCCTCGTCGAGGGCGACCCGGATCGCTTCGGCCATCTCCGCTCCGTCCGGCCGTAGTCCGGTCATGTGGTAGGCGTTCGAGCGGGTCGCGTAGCCGGCGATCTCGGCGTAGATGTGCGCGCCGCGCCTGCGCGCGCTGTCCAGTTCTTCCAGGACGAACACGGCGGCGCCCTCGCCCAGTACGAATCCGTTGCGCGTTCCGTCGAAGGGGCGCGAGGCGTGGGCCGGGTCGTCGTGGCGTGGCGTGGTGGCTTTGATGGCGTCGAAGCAGGCCATGGTGATCGGGGAGATCGGCGCGTCCGACGACCCGGCGACCATGACGTCGGCCGATCCCTCGCGGATCAGCTCGGCCGCGTAGCCGACCGAGTCGATGCCGGAGGTGCAGCCGGTGGAGACCACGGCGCTGGGGCCTTCGGCGCCGACCGCCCAGGCCACCTCGGCGGCGAAGGAGCTGGGGACGAGATGGCTGTAGAGGTGCGGCGCAGCGTACGCGTGGTCGACCAGGTCGAGCCGGCCACCGTCGCTGACGACGCGGTACTCCTGGTCGAGGCCCATCGTGGCGCCCACGGCGCTGCCGACGGTGACGCCGGTCCGGTACGGGTCGAGGTCGCCGAACTCGACACCGCTGTCGGCGACCGCGCCGCGCGCCGCGACCACGGCGAACTGGGCGGCGCGGTCCATCCGGCGGACCTCCTGCGGGGTCAGACCGTGTTCGTACGGGTCGAAGTCGATCTCGGCGGCGACGCGTGAGCGGAACGGCGCGGGGTCGAAGAACGTGATGCCACGGGTGGCCGTCCGGCCTTCGCTCAGCAGGTTCCAGAAGTTCTTGGCACCGGCACCACCGGGGGCGAGGACTTCCAGGCCGGTGATGACGACGCGGCGGGCACTCACGCGGACGCCTCCCAGGAGTAGAAGCGGGAGGCCATCGCGTCGGCCGGGGAGCGCCAGGTCGCGGGGTCGTACGCCTCGATGAACGGCTTCAGGTCGTTGCTGATGCCGACGAACCGGGGGTCGGTCTTCGCCGCCTCGATGAGCTCGTCGCCGTTGTGCTCGTCGAAGTCCTGGAGGTGGAAGTACAACCCCCGGTAGGAGAAGAGCTGGCGCCGCCGCGTACCCATCCGGTGCGGCATCCCGGTGGCGTCGAACTCGGCGAACAGCCGGGCCACATCCGCGCTCCCGCCCGGTTCCAGTCTGGCGACGATCAAAGTGCTGTGCATGTGTACTCACTCCTCCGTCATGTAATGTGCATGACATACGGCGGACACAGGTCGCGCCCCGGGATTCCCCCAAGTGACGTCACTGACCCGCGACTTCAAGGTTCATCGGCTCGGTGTCCACGATCAAGGCAGGCCGCTACAGGGCTTCGTCAGGAACTCTCCGGGACCGCACGGCAAAGTCAGGCCGTCGCCGGACAACGTCAGAGCCGCGCAGGGGTTCGACAAGTTGCGGTCATTCGAGTCAGGCGAGTCGCATAACGGCCGCGCCGACGACGTCCTGGTGCACCATGGGCCCACCCGCCCCAGCACCCTCGTGCCCTCCCGGTACAGTCGCGCCCCGCTCCGGGCGCAGATCTGCGGATCCGCCCGGCAGTACCGGCGGACGCGGACGGCCCCCGATTCCCACTGCAGGAATTCCAACCGCAGGAAGCGAGTCCCGGATGTCCCACACGTACGAACCCCCCGCCACTGACGGGCCCGATGCCGCCGAAGGGCCCGAGCCGGCACCCGGCTCGCATGCGGTCGTCGTGGCCGGCGCCGGCCCCACCGGGCTGCTCCTCGCCGGGGACCTCGCGGCGGCCGGCGTGGACGTCGTGGTGGTCGAGAAACGCCCGGAGGGCATCAGCAATCTCAGTCGCGCCTTCGGTGTGCACGCCAGGACACTCGAACTCCTCGACGCCCGCGGCCTCACCGACGAACTCGTCACCACCGGCCAGGTGATCAGCGAACTCTCGCTGTTCGGAGCCGTCTCGTTCGATATCGGGGCCCTGCCCTCCCGTTTCCCCTTCCTCCTGGTGACTCCGCAGTACGAGGTGGAAAGGCTGTTGTTGCGCAGAGCGTTGAAGAACGGCGCAGTCATCCGCTACGCAACCGAGGTCCTCGGCCTGACCCAGGACGACGAGGGTGTCACCGTTTCGGTGCGCACCACGCAGGGCGACACAACGCTGCGAGCCGGCTACCTGGTCGGAGCGGACGGAGTGCGCAGCGCGGTACGCGAGGCCCTGGGACTCCCGTTCCCCGGCAAGGTGGTGATCCGCTCGGTGGCGCTCGCCGACGTGAAGTTCACCGAGCAGCCCAGCCTCGTGGTCCGGGTGCACGGCACCGGCGACGCCTTCGGCTTCATCGCGCCCTTCGGCGACGGATACTGGCGAGTCGGCGGCTGGGACAGGACCCGACGGGGTGAACCCGACGACTCGCCCGTCGAGTTCGAGGAGCTGCGCGCCATCATCGAGCGGGCCTTCGGCTCCGACTTCGGGATGCACGACCCGCGCTGGCTCTCCCGCTTCCACAGCGACGAGCGCCAGGCACCCCACTACCGGGTGGGCCGTGTGCTGCTGGCAGGCGACTCCGCCCACCAGCACTCACCGGCCGGCGGGCAGGGGATGAACACCGGTCTCCAGGACGCCGTCAACCTCGGCTGGAAGCTGGCTGCGGTGCTGGGTGGCTGGGCCTCCGACGCACTGCTGGACACCTACCACAGCGAACGCCACCCGGTCGGCAGGGCGGTGCTGCGCAGCAGCGGCCTCAATCTGCGGCTCGCCATGGCGCACAGCCCATGGGAGGTGGCGCTGCGTACCGTACGGAAGTGGGTGGTCACGCATGTGCGACCGGTGACCCGGCAGGCGGTGGGAGAGATCACCGGGATCGGCTATTCCTACCCGGCGGGGCGCAGGACGCACGCACTGGTGGGGAAGCGGGCACCGGACCTGGAGCTGGACGGCAGTCGGCTCTACGAGGTGCTGCGGGAGGGACGGTTCGTCCTGGTCCTTCCCGCGACCGGGGAATCCGGCGAGCCCGCCCCGGGTGCCGGGTTCGACACCGCCGCGCGGCGGACGCGGCTGATCCTCGCCCACCGCGCGGGTGGCGACACCACCACTCGCGAGGCGGTCCTGGTGCGGCCCGACGGCTACTACGCCTGGGCAGGAGCGGCGGACGGACCCGCGGTCGAGGCGGGCATCACTCCCTGGGTGGGATGACCGACCCGTTCGGTGGGCCCGCGAGGCCCTGAGTGAGCGGCCCCGGAGCAGTGCAGGTCGGACTGGTCCGGGGCCACTCAGCTGCGGGATGTCGCATGCTCAGCGCGGCGGAAGCGGGGAGAGCGTAGGAAGGTGGGCGAGGAAGCCGCCGTCCACGGACAGCACCTGCCCGGTGATGAAGGAGGCGGCCGGGGAGGCGAGAAAGGCCACGAGCTGACTCACGTCGTCCGGCGTGCCCAGCCGTGGAATGAGGTTCGCGCTCCGGAACATCTCCCGTACCGGTACGGGCATGTCCGCCTCCAGGGCCGGAGTGCTCACCAGTCCGGGCGCGACGGCGTTGCACCGTATGCCGTCCGCGCCGTACGCAGCGGCCACGAAACGGGTCAGTGCGACCAGCCCGCCCTTGGAACTGCCGTAGGCGACCATCACCCGGTCCCCCGAAAGGGCCTGGCCACTGGTGATGTTGATGATCGACCCGCCGCCGCGCTCGATCATCACCGGCACGGTGTGCTTGCACAGCAGCATGGGGCCGCGCAGGTTCACCGCGAGTACCTGGTCCCACAGCTCGACGGACATCGACACCACGTCCCGGTCCTGCCGGATCGCGGAGGTCAGCGCCGCGTTGTTGTCCAGTACGTCGATGCCGCCGAAGGTGTCCACGGCGAAGTCCACCAGGTTCTTGACACTGTCCTCCGAGGCGATGTCGACGCCGCGCCCGACCACCGAAAGCCCCTTGGCCGCCAGCTCCGCGGCTGCTGCCCGGGCCGCCGCTTCGGCGACATCCGCGAGTACGACATCCGCTCCCGCGGTCGCGAGCGCCTCCACAGTGGCGACACCGATCCCTCCCGCACCTCCGGTGACCACAGCCACTTTGCCGGCAAGGGACAGCGTTCCGTCAGCCATCGGGCATCGACCTCTCGTTCGGGACGGGGAGCTGCCCCCGATCCTGGCGGACGTACGTGAAGACGGTGCTGCGGGATCATGTCGCGATCAATCGAACTACACTTTTCATGAACATATTTGACATACCGTCACGGCACTTGTGCCTACGGGGCCGAGGCGGCGAACAGCTCGGCGAACCGTCCGAGCAGCAGATCGTCGCCCTTGTACCGGGCCGTCTCCGCGGCGCCCAGTACCACGGGACCATCGGGCCCCGGCACCTGCGAGGCTCCGCCGGTCGAGCCCAGAGGCACCAGTACCGCGTCACCGCCCGGCCGGTACACCTGTTCCACCGGCCGGCCCGCGGCCAGCGCCCGGATGTTGGCGGCGACCACGACCGCGTGGTCGGAGGCGGCCTTGGACCGCTTCGGCTCGGGAACGGCCGTGACGTCTCCGACGGCGAAGACGTTCGACGCGCCCACCACCCGTAGATGGTCGTCGACCTCCACATGCCCGTCCGGGCGCCGGGCGGCGGCGAGTTCGCCGCGCAGCATGTCGCTGAGCGGCACCACGCCATAGCAGCGGAACCACAGATCCGCGTCGATCCGTACGCCTGCCTGCGTCGTGACCGAGAACGGCTGATGGATACCCGGCGGCACGGACGGCGGCGCCGTCAGCGCGCTGCCCAGCTCCAGCCGCACCCCCCGGGCGGTCAGCTGCTCGCTCAGCGATCGGCGCAGTTCGGGCAGATAGCGGCCACCGAGCACGTCATCGGCGGGATCCACCACCACGACCTCGGTGTCGGGCCACTGTTCGGTGATCTCCCCAGCGAGCTCCAGTCCCACGGGACCGGCACCGAGCAGCAACACCCGCGAGGACGACGCCAGTTCGGCCCTGGTGTCGGCGTGCCGAGCCTGCGAGTCGGCACTGTCCTCGGTGTCGGGCTTGGCAGGGTAGGGGTAGGAGGATCCGGTGGCCAGGACCACGTAGTCGGCATCGATCCAGGTGCCGCCGGCAGTGGCGACACCGCCCGCCTCCACTGCCACGGCGCGGTCGCGCAGATGGCGGCCACGGGTGAACAAGCCCTCGTAGCCGAAGTAGATCCGCTGCCCCCAGTCCGCGTCGACCAGCCCGCGCAGGGCCGCCACCGCGTGAACGAAGGCGTCCCTGGGGTCGATCAGGACGACGTCGAAGTCCGGGTCGAGCTGACGGGCCAGAGCGACCCCGCCGTATCCACCGCCGACGATCGCGACCGTGCTGCCCATACGTTGCGCTCCTTGTGCCTACCGCGTGGAATCCACTGTCAGGAACGGGGCTCCGCCCATGTCCGCCGAGCCTAAGGGGCCGTTCAGGTAAAATGCAATCTGCATGGCAATTAGTGACAGTCGGCACGGCCGAGTCTCGACGAGTCAGAAGTGGCGAGGTATCGCATGCCCATGGCCTATGTGTACGACCGGTTCGGCGGAGCCGAGGTCGAGCACTTCGCGGATCTCCCGCAACCGTCCCCGGGCCCTGGCCAGTTGCTGATCGCCGTGCGCGCGGCGGGTGTCAACCCGGTTGACTGGAAGCGCCGTTCGGGCCGTCGGCCGGCCGGGGCACCACGGGTGGAGCTTCCTGCGGTCATGGGCGGCGAGGCCGCGGGCGAGGTGGTCGCGATCGGCCCCGGCACCACCGGCTTCGCCGTGGGGGACGCGGTCCTCGGCGGGCCGCTGACCGGCGGGTACGCCCAGTACACACTGCTGGCCGCGCGGGCAGCGGTGCACAAGCCGCCGGAGGTCTCCTGGACCGACGCCGCCGCGCTGCCGATCGCCGCCGCCACCGGCTACGGCGCGGTGCGCCGGCTCGGCCTGCCGGCGGGGGCGACGCTGCTGGTGACCGGGGTCGCGGGAGGGGTCGGGGTGGCGGCCGCCCAGGTGGCCGTGGGCAGCCGGCTGACCGTGGTGGGTTCGGCGGCCCCGGCCAAGAGGGAGTTCGTCCAGACGCTCGGCGTACGGTTCGTCGCCTCGGGGCCCGGTCTTGCCGCACGGATCCGGGCAGCCGCTCTGCAAGGCGTGGACGGTGTCCTCGACCTGGTCGGAGGAGAGGTGCTGCAGGAGGTCGCCGCCCTCGTGACGGACCGTACGAAGCTGGTGAGCGGCGCCGACCGGGAGGCCGTCGCCGCACTCGGCGGGGCTCCGGTGGGGCCGGTGCGGGACCCCGCGATACTGGGCGCCGTGGTGGAGTTGGTCCGGACCGGCGCCCTGGACCCGAAAGTGACCCGGGTGGTCCCGTTCGAGCAGGCCGCACTGGCTGTCCGGGCGGTGGAGGGCGGACACAGCCGGGGCAAGACCGTCCTGGTAATGCCGCCCCGGGGGTGAAGGCCGGCGCCGGACGCACGTGCCGCCGAGTGGCGAAGGACTGGAAAGTAAAGTACAAGGTGCACGGTAAACAGGCACGGATCACCTGACCAGCTGGAGGCTTCCCTGAACACCACACCGACGGCGCCCGCCGAGCCGCAAGCGGACGCGTCGCCTCGCACGTCAGGCCCGGGCCGCCCCGGCGTCAGGGCAGGGAAGCGCCGGGCCATCACACAGGGTGCGCGCACCGTCTTCGGCCGGGAGGGGTACAGCCGCACCAGCATCGAGGCCATCGCCGCCGAGGCCGGGGTGTCCACGCGCACCATTTACAACCACTTCAGCGGCAAGGACCAGCTCTTCTCCGACGTGGTGCACGACAGCGCCAGCCAGGTCGCGGACGCCTTCATCGCAACCGTGGACAAGCAGGTCACCGGCACCGACCCGCAGGCCGACCTGCTCGCTCTCGGCCGCGCCTTCGTCGGCCAGCGCACCCAGTTCCCCGAGCACTTCGCGATGATCCAGCAGATCATGGCCGAAGTGCAGCACTTCCCCGCAGCCGTGATCGACACCTGGCAGCAAGCCGGCCCCCTGCGGGTACAGCACGAGGTCGCCCGGCAGCTCGAACAGCTCACGGGGGCCGGGCTGTTGCGCATCGAGGACTCGGCGCTGGGCACCGTGCACTTCATCGCCCTGGTGACGTCCGAGATCACCATCCGCCCTCACGGAAGCCCCGCGCTGAGCCCGGCTCAGACACACGACTGTGTCACCAGGGCCGTCGACACCTTCCTCCACGGGTACGGGGCCGCGCGCAGCACGGAGTGAGCGTGGCCCGGCGGAGTCCGCCTACCGCATCACACGCCGCGCCCGGCCCCGACGGTCGCAGACGGCCAGTGGGCGAGCAGGAAGTGGAGGGCCTCGACCGCGCGCTCCCAGGACACCTGCACGGAGCGCGGCGCGCCGAATCCGCCGTCGGCCTCCAGCGAGGTGAACCCGTGGAAAGTGCTGCGGAGCAGCCGTACCGCGTCCGTGAGGTCGGGTTCGGTCAGACCGTAGGCACGCAGCATCGATGAGGTGGTCTCGATGGTCCGGTGGTACGCGGGCGCTTCGGCTACGACGGCGGGGTCGACCCGCATCCGCGTCGCCTCGTACCGGCCCGGGCACTCCAACGCGAAGGACCGGTAGGCACCGGCGAACGCGATCAGGGCGTCCCGCCCGGCGCGGCCGGCCACGGCTGCCTCGATCCGGTCGATGAACTCCCCCGCTGCCAGCAGCGCGACCCGGGTGCGCAGGTCATGGAGGTTCTTGACGTGGGAGTACAGGCTGGCGTCCTTGACGCCGAAGCCGCGGGCCAGCGCGGAGATGGTGACCTTGTCGAAGCCGATCGAGTCGGCCAGGTCGGCAGCCGCCGCCACGACCCGGTCGGTCGTGAGCCCCGCGCGAACCATCCCCGCCCCCACCATGTGCTGCCTAGGACCATTAGCTTTCTCCGAATATACACAGGCGAACGGCCGCATATACACAGGCGGACGGCCGCGCCGAGAACGCCATCGGCACGCAGCGGTCACGGATCGACGTGACCACCGGGGGCCGGTGCACCGTGCCGACGGCGGGGACCGGGACGTTGCGCCCCGCAACGAGTGTCAAGGGTTGGCGACGCTGAACAGGCCGTCCTCCGCCCCCGTATCCATACTGGACATCGCGGCACCCCGGGCCCCCGCAGCCCGGCCTTCCCCCGTCTCCCCGACAGATTGCAGGAGCAGACAGATGAGCGGCACCGCGCAGATCGGCGTCACCGGACTTGCGGTGATGGGCCGCAACCTGGCCCGCAACTTCGCCCGTAACGGCTATACCGTCGCGGTACACAATCGCACGACGGCGAAGACGGATGCCCTGGTCGAGGAGTTCGGCGACGAGGGAACCTTCGTGGCCGCGCGCACGCCCGAGGAGTTCGTCGGCGCACTGGAACGGCCACGCCGTCTCGTCATCATGGTGAAGGCGGGTGAGCCGACGGACGCGGTCATCCAGGAGTTCGCACCGCTGCTGGACGAGGGCGATGTCATCATCGACGGCGGCAACGCCCACTTCGAGGACACCCGGCGCCGCGAGAAGGAACTGCGCGAGCGCGGTGTCCACTTCGTCGGCGCCGGCATTTCGGGCGGTGAGGAGGGTGCGCTGAACGGGCCCAGCATCATGCCGGGTGGTTCGGCCGAGTCGTACGCATCGCTGGGGCCGCTGCTGCAGGCGATCGCGGCGAAGGCGAAGGACGGCACGCCCTGCACCACGCACATCGGGCCCGACGGCGCCGGCCACTTCGTCAAGATGGTGCACAACGGCATCGAGTACGCGGACATGCAGCTGATCGCGGAGGCGTACGACCTGTTGCGCGGGGTCGCCGGGTACTCCCCCGCGCAGATCGCGGACATCTTCCGCTCCTGGAACACCGGCCGCCTCGACTCCTACCTCATCGAGATCACCGCAGAGGTGCTCTCCCACGTCGACGCGGCGACCGGTAAGCCCTTCGTGGATGTCGTGCTCGACCAGGCGGAGCAGAAGGGCACCGGCCGCTGGACCGTGCAGATCGCCCTCGACCTGGGCGTTCCCGTCTCGGGCATCGCCGAGGCCGTCTTCGCCCGCTCCGTCTCCGGCCACGCCGACCTCCGTGAGGCCTCACGCCACCTCGCCGGACCGACTGCCCACAAGCTCGGTGAGGACGAGGCCGCCGCATTCGCCGACCGGGTCGAGCAGGCGCTGTACGCCTCGAAGATCGTCGCCTACACCCAGGGCTTCCACGAGATCGCGGCCGGCAGCGAGCAGTACGACTGGGACATCGACCTCGGCAGGGTCGCCGCGATCTGGCGCGGCGGATGCATCATCCGGGCCGCTTTCCTCGACCGGATCACCAGCGCCTACGAAGCCCAGACCCACATGCCGAGCCTCCTGTCCGACAAGAGCTTCGCCGAAGAGATCGCCGCCGCGCAGGACGACTGGCGCACCGTGATCGCCACCGCCGTCACCCAGGGCGTCCCCACCCCCGCCTTCGCCGCCACCCTCGCCTATTACGACTCCCTGCGCGCCGAACGCCTCCCCGCCGCCCTCACCCAGGGCCAGCGCGACTACTTCGGCGCGCACACGTACCACCGCACCGACCGCGACGGCACCTTCCACACCCTCTGGGGCGGCGACAAGACCGAAGTCGAAAGCTGACTGAAGGAAGGGCGTACCCCTGGAAGCCGCCTGTCACGGGCGCCGCTCGTCCCTGCCGGCCGCCAGGTCACCTCACCATGGGCAGGACGGCCAGCGGCAGATCACCGGCCTCGACCGCGGCCCGGTCGATCACGAGCCCCGTGTACTGCCCGGCCGCGGCGAACACCGCCCGCGGCAGCGCCTCGATCTCCGCCTCGTAGCGTGCGATCGCTTCCTCGTCACGGCCATCCGGCCGTGGCGGGATCACGGCGCCCGCGGCGTGAAGCGCGTCGTCCAGTGTCGATCCGGTTCCTGTGGTTTCCCCGAACTCGGCCTGCCGGTCCTCGGCGTCCCCCGGCGCATGGATGATCCGGCTCGGCGGGCAGTGGGAGTTCATCGTGAGGCAGATGATCTCTTCGTCCGGGTAGGGGGCCATTCCCTCGACCTTCAGGAAGCCCGTGGACCAGGTCGACATGCCCCAGTCCTCCAGTACGTACGTCCACTCCCCGTGCGTGCCGTACATCGCCAGGTTGGCATCGCTCAAGGCCGTACCTCCGCCGGCGGTCAGCGTCCGCCAATCCCTGTACGGCCGCTCGTCCTCCAGTTGCGCAAGGTCGGCGCCAAGAGCCATCAGGAACTCCTCGGTCCCGATTCCGCGGGCCGCCGTCAGGGAGATACGGCCTCGCATCCCGGGCACAGCTCCCGCGTTCGTGCAGCTGTACTCACCTATCCAGGCGATCCCCTCGGACATGCCGGTCACGCTATCGGCCCAGCCCCCGCTCAGCACACCTGGAGTGCGGTGGGGCGCCGGCCCTCGGGTCCGCCGCGGCACTCTCGTACGACGACGGCTTGCGCACCGACCGGCCGCGACGGCGCTCGCCGAGGCTCAGCACATGCCGTTGCTTTGGGTATCAGTAGATCTCAGCAATTCCGGCGTTTCTGCCGGAATGGTCCGTGACGGTGTCACCAGAGCGCGAGTTGTGTCCTGGTGTCCTGTTGACGGTCTCCCGTTTCTGTCCCGGCCCGGGGGCTGGGGATTGTGCCACCTGCCCGCCCCGCACACGCCGTGAGGCGTGGGTGGGTGGTGCGGGTCTTGCGGTCGGCTCCACGGGGCTTCGACCCCACCACGGTGGTGGGGTCCAGGTCTCCGGCCACTCCGGTACCTGTACTGCGGATCGTGCTGCTATTGCGGGTAGTTGCGAGAGCGAGCAGGTTGTGTCCCGCGTTCTCGTCCCGGTCCAGGACGAGCCCGCAGGTATCGCACTCGAAGACGCGCACGCTCAGGGGCAGCTTGGCTTTCACCGCACCACAGCGTGAGCACGTCTTCGACGAGGGAAACCACCGGTCGGCCACGACAAGGCGTGTCCCATGCCGACGGGTCTTGTAGGTGAGCTGGCGGCGGATCTCGCCGAACGACGTGTCCGCGACCCGGCGCGACAGCCGCCGGTTACGGCCCATCCCCGCCACGTTGAGATCCTCGACCACGATCGTGCCGTACTCGGCGGTGAGGCGGGTCGTCAGCTTGTGGAGCGTGTCCTCGCGAAGGTTCGCCACCCGGTGATGCACCCTGTTCCGGACCCGGTTCGCCTTCTCCCAGCGCTTCGACGGCTTCCGCCCGGTGCGCCGGTCGGGGCCCCGGCGGCGTGAGACGACACGACTGGCACGGCGCAACTGCTTCTGCGCGTGGTCGAGGTGGCGGGGGTTGGGTTCCTCGGTCACCTTCCCGTCGCTGTCGGCGAGGACCGCGAGGGTTTTGATGCCCAGGTCGATCCCGACAGCAGCATCGGGGCGGGCGACCTTCACCAGAGGTTGTTGTTCCTCGACCTGGAAGGCGACAAACCAACGTCCCCGGTCCAGACGCACAGTCGCGGACAGAATCCGCATGTGCCCTGTGTCGACACGTGCGCGCAGGCCGGAGACGTCCTCGTGGAGGCGGACCGTTCCGATCCTGGGCAGGGTCACATGCCTGCCGCCCGCCTCAATACGCATCGTGCCGGTCGTGAACCGGCACGTCAGCCGCGCCTTCCGCTTCGACTTGAAACGCGGAACACCCACCCGCGCACCCCTGCGCTTGCCGCTCTTGGACTTGGCGTAGTTGTCGAAGGCGGCTGATGCATTCGCGAGGCCGGTGTTGTAGGCCTCCTTGGAGTTCTCCTCCCACCACCCCGCGAACCGCGGGTCGGCCCGGTTGGCCTCGTTGAACGCCTTCCGCAACGACGGCAACGACCACGACCGCCACGCAGTCAGCTCATCCTCGGGAATGCCGTACGAGGCTTCGGCCCTGCGCTGCCCCCACACAGCCGTGACATACCCGACCGCCCAGTTGTACGCAGCCCGCGCCGCACCCGCATGCGAATGCAGACGACCCACGACCGTGGCATTCGGATCCAGGGCCAGCCTGTGCGCGGACACGGTGAAGCCCGGTCGCGGCGTGAACTTCTTCTTCACGCAGTCACCCCGTCGGGGCAGCGGCAACAGCTCCATAGCTTCACCACATCAGCATATTCACAGACAACACCGCACAACTACTCAAAGAAATGGGAACAGTTGTTTACCCTCCGGCGCGCGCCCACTGCGGGCCGGCGCCGTCAGCCGATCTTCTTGAGCAGTTCGTCGGCGAGCGGACCGGCCGATGCCGGGTTCTGGCCAGTGACCAGATTGCGGTCGACGACCACGTGCGGGGCCCACGGCTCGCCCTCCTGGAAGTCGGTGCCGGCCGCCACGAGACGGTCCTGGAGGAGCCACTTGGCCCGGTCGGCGAAACCGGCCTGGCTCTCCTCGGTGTTGGTGAATCCGGTGAGCCGGTAGCCGGCGAAGGCGTTGGTGCCGTCGTCCTTCGTGGCGGCGAGCACGGCGGCCGGGGCGTGGCAGACGATGCCGAGCGGCATCCCCGAGTCCAGCGTCCGGGTCAGCAGCCTGCCGGAGTCGGCGTTCACCGCCAGGTCCTCCATGGGGCCGTGCCCGCCCGGGTAGAACACCGCCGCATAGTCCGCCGGGTCCACGTCCTCCAGCTTCAGCGGGTGGCCGAGCTCGGCCATGCCCGCGACGGCCGCCGCCACCTTGTCGGCGTTCTCCTGGCCGTCGTTGAACTCGGGGGCCAGGCTGCCCCGGTCCACGGTCGGCACCACTCCACCGGGGGTGGCGACGACGATCTCGTGTCCGGCGGCCCGGAACCTCTCGTACGGGGCGACGACCTCCTCCGCCCAGAAGCCGGTCGGGTGCGCGGTGCCGTCGGCCAGCGTCCAGTGGTCGGATCCGGTCACCACGAAAAGGATCTTTGCCATGTCACGTCTTTCGGAGAGCCGGGGCGGCCGGCGCCCCGTGGGTTGCGCGCTCCGGCGGCCCCGCTCCTCCGGGCCGCCGTCACGCCGATGGATTCGACGGTACGTCCGCACCACCGCGGGACTCCAATAGGATCGCAAGCATGAGCGATAGGGAATCCAATGGGATGACGGGAATGGGGCAGACGGCGGCCACCGGCCCGGCGGATCTCCATCTGCTGCGTACCTTTCTTGCCGTCCACCGCTCCGGTTCCTTCACCGCCGCCGCCCGCCTGCTGGGCCTGTCCCAGCCGACGGTGACCACGCAGATCCGTGCCCTGGAGCGCCGGCTGGGGCGCGAGCTGTTCGAGCGGCAGGCGCGCGGTGTGGTGGCCGTGCCCTTCGCGGATGCTCTCGCCGCCCGTGTGGCCGCCCCCCTCGACGAGCTGGCGGTGGTCACCGGGGACGAGGGGGCGGCCGGTGCGCCGGCCGCCCGTCCCGTCCGGCTGGCCGGGCCCGCCGAGCTGCTGTGCCTGCGCGCGCTGCCGGCACTCGCGCCGCTCGTGGCGGAGGGCGTGCAACTGCGCGCGTCCACCGGCCTGACGGATCCACTGCTCGACGAACTCCGTTCGGGACAACACGACTTGGTGATCTCCACCACCCGTCCGCGCGGCCGCGCCCTGAGCGCCGTCCCGCTGATGGACGAGGAGTTCGTCCTGGTCGCGGCGCCCGTCGTCGCCGAGCGCGTCGGTGGCCCGTCGTCGCTCGCCGCCCACGGGCCCGGCGTGCTGCACGGGCTCCCGCTGATCACGTACGCGGAGGACCTGCCGATCGCCCGTCGCTACTGGCGGCATGTGTTCGGCAGGCGGCTGGGCTGTCCTGCCGCCGTGACCGTGCCCGACCTGCGCGGTGTCCTCGCCGTGGTCGCTTCGGGCGCGGGCTTCTCGGTGCTGCCCCGCTATCTCTGCGCTGCCGGACTCGCCTCGGGCGCACTGACGCTGCTCGCCGACCCGGAGGACCCGCCGATCAACACGGCCTATCTGGTGCAGCGGCCCGGCTCCGCCGCCAACCCCCATGTCGCCCTGGTCCGCGACAGCCTCGTACGAGCGGGCCTCAGCTGGTAGTTGCTCCCGGCCGGCCGGATCACGCGGCCTTCCGTGCATGCAACGCGGCGCGGAACCAGCCCAGTTCGGGCGAGAGCGGATCCGGGGCGGACCATCGGTTGATGACGGCGAGCAGCTGGAGGTAGCGCTCCCTGCGCGGATCGTCGACGGTGTCGAGACGGGCGAGCAGCCGCTCCCGGAGAGCGGAGTCGTCCGGCAGGCCGCAGAGTTTCGCGTACGCGGCCGTGACGGCCTCGACGACGGGACCTGCCTGGGCGGAGGCCGGGTCGACGCCCGCTGCGCGTGCCGGGGCGGTGTGGTCGCGGATCACCGTTTCCGGGTCACGCACGAGGACGCCGATGCCTTGAGCAGCCACGTCCGAAGCAGGGCGCCGGGGGCCGGTTCGGTCCGGGTCAGGGTCCGCGGGACGGGTCCGGTCGGCGGTGTGGTGAGCGATCGTGCGCCGCATGAGCGCCCGGAAGCCAAGGTCCCGGGACAGTTCGGCCAGTTCGATCCACGCCTCCATCTCCTCCTCGGCAGGGTCGTCGGACAGCTGCGGTGTCATCGACCTCATGACGCCTGCCAAGCCCGTCCCCGCCTCGGGGACGCCGAAGACATCAGCGAGGAACTCCTCTGTGAGCAGCATTCGTTCGCTCTCCGAGAGCCTGGCCAGTCGATGCATGAGATCCATCTCCTCAGGGGTCGAGCCGCGTCCGGCCGCGGTCATGAGCACCGCGCGCCGCATACTCAGCACCCGGATCTGCACCGCGAGCGCCTCCGCGTGCGCGGCGGCGACCTCGGCGAGCGGGGTGTCCCGCTCAACGGCCTCGCGGATCGTGGACAGGTCGAGTCCGAGCGCGCGCAGTGTCCGCACCAGGTGCAGCCGCGCCACGGCTTCGGGGCCGTAGCGGCGATAGCCGGCCGGGCTGCGGCCGGCGGGCGGCACGATCCCGCGGTCCGAGTACGAGCGGACGGCCTTGACCGTGAGCCCGGTCCGCCGTGCCAGCTCGCCGATCGAGAGATCTGTGTCGCCGTTCATGCGCCCCACTCTCCCGTCTCCCCCGGGGGGAGACGCAACCAGTCGGGCCCGCACCGCGTCGCCCGGTCGGGTGACCCGGGGTGCGGCAAGGGCCGGGGTGTGGGTAAGTGGCAACGGGATCCCGACTCGCCGCACCCGCGACGGGGCCGTGTTCCACCGCGTCGTACCCGAGCCAGCTCATGGAGCCGCCGCATGCCCGAGATCACCGAGGAACGGGCCGCGGCGCAGCCCGTCGTCGCGCCGCTGACCAGTGCGGCCCTGATCCTGGTCGCCACGATCGAGCCCGGTGGTGAGCCCGTCGTCCGCGAGGCGCTGCCGGATCTGGCGGCCTTCGCCCGCTCCATCGGGTTCCGCTACCCCGAGGCCGGGCTCGTGTGTGTGACCGGATTCGGCTCCGATGCCTGGGACCGGCTGTTCTCCGGCCCACGACCGGCCTCGCTGCACCCCTTCCAGGAGTTGCACGGCACCCGGCATCACGCCCCCGCCACTCCGGGCGACCTGCTGTTCCACATCCGGGCCGAGCGGATGGACGTCTGCTGGGAGTGGGTGTCGCAACTGCTGGACCGGCTCGGCGGGGCAGTGAAGATCGTCGACGAGACACACGGGTTCCGGTACCTCGATCACCGGGATCTGCTCGGGTTCGTCGACGGCACCGAGAACCCGGTGGGCGACGACGCCCGCTCGGCGGCCCTGGTGGGGGACGAGGACCCGGACTTCGCCGGCGGCAGCTACGTCATCGTGCAGAAGTACCTGCACGACCTGGCCTCGTGGAACGCGCTGTCGACCGAGGAGCAGGAGCGGGTCATCGGGCGGACCAAGTTCACCGACATCGAGCTGGCCGACGACGTCAAACCCGCCGACTCGCACGTCGCGCTGAACACCATCACCGACCCGGACGGAACGGAGCGCGACATCCTGCGCGCCAACATGCCTTTCGGGAGCTTCGGGCAGGGCGAGTTCGGTACGTACTTCATCGGGTTCGCCGCCGACCCGGACGTCACCGAGCGGATGCTCCGCAACATGTTCCTCGGCGATCCGCCCGGCACCCACGACCGCATCCTCGACTTCTCGACCGCGGTCACCGGCACGCTCTTCCACGCCCCCGGCGCCGACTTCCTCGGCGCCCCGCCGCCGTCGCCCGCCTCGGCCGAGGCCACACCCCAGCCGGAACGGGCGTCCGCGCCGGTGGCGAGGGCCCTGGTCGCGCCGGTGGTCCGCGACGGTTCGCTGCGCATCGGCAGCCTGCAAGAAAGCGCCCAGTGATGAACAACCTCCATCGCGAACTCGCCCCTGTCACCCAGGCCGCCTGGGACCAGATCGAAGAGGAGGCCCGGCGTACCTTCAGCCGCCATCTGGCCGGGCGCCGCGTCGTCGACGTCAGCGGCCCGGAGGGTCCGCGGCTGGCGGCGGTCGGCGACGGCCATCTGCGCGACATCGATCCGCCGACCCCCGACGTCATCGCCCGGGCCCGCACGTCGATGCCGGTCATCGAGTGGCGGGTGCCGTTCACCGTGACGCGGGCGGCCGTCGACGATGTCGAACGCGGCTCGGACGACAGCGACTGGCAGCCCGTCAAGGACGCGGCCCGTACCTGTGCGTTCGCCGAGGACATGGCCATCATCGACGGCTACGCCTCGGCCGGGATCGCCGGTCTGCGGGACGGCTCCTCGCACACCCCGCTGCCACTGCCGGCCGATGCGCGCGACTATCCGGCCACGGTCAGCCAGGCGCTGACCCGGCTGCGTCTTGCCGGTGTGGACGGCCCGTACCGGCTGCTGCTGGGCGCGGACGCGTTCACGGAGGCGACCGAGACGTCCGACCACGGCTACCCGGTCTCCACGCACCTGGCCCGGCTGCTGGACGACCAGATCCTGTGGGCGCCGGCGGTCGCGGGCGGAGTGCTGCTGTCCACCCGGGGCGGCGACTTCGAACTGTGCCTGGGCGAGGACCTGTCCATCGGTTACCAGGACCACGACGCGACGGACATCCGGCTGTACTTCCATCAGTCGTTCACCTTCCGGATGCTGACTCCGGAGGCCGTGGTCCCGATCATCGCGTGACCGGCGGCGGGCGTGGACCGGACCTGGACGACCCCGACACCGACGAGGGCCCGCACCGAGGCTGTCCTGCCGGACAGAGACTGGGGGGCAACCATCACCGACTCCGATGCCATGAGCCTTTCCGCCTCCCCCGCGTCCCCGCCCTCCTCCGCCGCGCGTGTCGCGGCCGCGGTCCGCCACGCCGTCGCGACCGGTCTGCTCTGCGAGACGAAACCGGTCGCCGGTTTCGTCGACACGGACGGAGTACGCGACTCCATCGCCGCTCTCCACGAGGCGTTCGCGGGGGTACCCGGTGTGCTCCACACCTTCGCCGCGAAGGCCGCTTCGCTCGTGCCGGTGCTACGGCTCCTCGCAGAGTGCGGCATGGGATGCGAGGTCGCGAGCCCCGGCGAACTGCGGATCGCCCTCGACGCCGGGTTCGCGCCGTCGAAGATCGTCCTCGACTCCCCCGTCAAGACGCGTGACGAGATCCGGCGGGCCCTGGCGCTCGGTGTGGCGCTCAACGCCGACAACTTCGACGAGGTGGACCGGATCGCCTCACTGCGGCGCTCGGACGCGGTGTCCGCGATCGGGCTCCGGGTCAATCCTCAGGTCGGCGGCGGGTCCATCGGTGCGATGAGTACGGCCACGGCCACCTCCAAGTTCGGCGTGGCGCTGGGCGATCCCGACGCGCGGGAGCGGGTCGTGGAGGCGTTCGTGGCACACCCGTGGCTGACCCGCCTGCACGCCCATGTGGGCTCGCAGGGCTGCTCCCTGGAGCTGATCGCGGCGGGCATCGGCGAGACGTACCTGCTGGCCGAGGAGATCAACGCCCGGCTCGGCCACCGGCAGATCACCGGCCTCGACATCGGCGGCGGGCTGCCGGTCAACTTCGCCGACGACACGGCCCGCCCCACTTTCGCCGCTTACGTGGCCACGCTGCGCGGGGAGGTGCCGGGGCTGTTCGAGGGACGGTACGAGCTCGTCACCGAGTTCGGCCGGTCGCTGCTCGCCAAGAACGGGTTCATCGGCGCACTGGTGGAGTACACGAAGGAAGCCGGCGGCCGGCGGATCGCGCTCACCCACGCGGGCGCCCAGACCGCCACCCGCACCGTCTTCATGCCGGACGCCTGGCCACTGCGGGTCGGCGCGTTCGACGCCGAAGGGCTCCCGAAGACCGGACCGGCGCTCGCTCAGGACATCGCGGGGCCGTGCTGTTTCGCCGGAGACGTCGTCGCCCACGCCCGGGAGCTGCCCGAACTGAGGGCGGGCGACTACGTGGTGCTGTACGACACCGGCGCGTACTACTTCTCCACCCCGTGGGCCTACAACAGCCTGCCGCGGCCGGCCGTGTACGGATTCCGCACGGCTGCGGGCGCGGGGCGGGACGGCCCAGCGGTTCGTTTCGCCCCGGTGCGGGACGCCCAGTCGCTGGACTCGATCGCGGCGGAGAGCGGACTGGCGCACGTCGAGGCCTTGCTGGAGCTGGACGCCTGACGTCCGTTCCACATCCCTCAATTCAATAGCCATGGACATAGTAGCCATGTACAGTATCGGTCATGAGCAACGCACCTGAGGGTCCGACCCCCGGCTTCCTGGTCTGGCGCCTGTCGATGAAATGGCGGGTGGCCATCGACCGGGCTCTGGCGCCGCTCGGGCTGACGCACGCGCAGTACTCGCTGCTGGGGTCCTTGCTGGGGATGCAACGGGCGGGGCTCCGGCCGAGCCAGCGCGCACTCGCGGACCACACCGGACTCGAAGCGCTCTACGTCTCGAAACTGGCCCGCGGCCTGGAGGCCGCGGGGCTCGTCGAGCGGGCCGCCGACCCCGCCGACACCCGGGCGGTCCGGCTGTCCCTGACCGACGAGGGCCTCTCGGTCACCGGGCGTGCGGTCGAGGTGGTACACCGGCTCGTCGACGGGCTGCTCGCTCCCCTGGGCGGCCTCGACGGCCCGGGCACCGAGGCGTTCACCGAAGCACTCACGGCACTGCTCGACGTGCCGGTCCCCGCAGTCACCGCTTCTTCCACGGAGGAGTCATCATGACCACCGCACCGACCGTCAACGGCCAGGTCATCGGACAGGCGCACTACGCCACGCGCGCCGTTCTCGAAGGGCTGCTGGCCACCACCGGCACCACCTTCCACCAGTCCGTCGCACTGAACGCCACGGCGGACAGCGGCGGAAGCATCGAGCGTCACCGGCTCGTCGACCGGATGACCTCCACGCTGAAGATCGACGCCGCGGCCGTCGAGACGGTGCTGGCCGGGCTGATCGCGGAAGGACTGCTGGAGGAAGAGCCGGGAGAGGTGGACCGGCTGGCCCAGACGGCCGCGGGCAGCGCACTGCACCGTACGCACCGGGCCGCCCTCGCCGAGATCACCGCCCGGCTGTACGCGGACCTGCCGGCCGAGGACCTGGCGGCGGCGGGCCGGGTCCTGACCGAGGTCACGGCACGGGCCAACGCGTGCTGGCCGAGGGCTGAACCGGTCGGTACCGAGGCCGGGGGCCGCAGCCGGTGCCGGTGCCGGTGCCGGTGCCGGTCAGCCGACCGGTGAAGGCTCCGGCTCGGGCGACGGCACCGGCTCGGGGTTCGGCGCGGGCGGCTGCGGGATCGGGTCCGGAGCCGGGCCGGGCGGCGTGGGCACGGGCGGCGTCGGTCCCGGCCCGGGCGGAACCGGCGTCGGCTCCGGCAGCGGCCGGGGCGGCCCCGGCATCGGCCCGGGGGTGGGCGGCGTCGGTACCGGGTCGGGGAACGGGTGGGTCATCTCGGGCCTCCGAACGGTCGGGGTGGATCTCCTCCACCGTCTCCCGGAGCGGCTGCCCGCGCCCGGCGAGTCCACACGTACGGGCTGCGGATGCTCCGGTCGGCCCACGGCAGCGGGCTGGAGCCGGTCAGCCCGCTGCCGCGACCGCCGCGGCGTCCAGACCGGGCCGGGGGCTGGACAGGACCGGGATGCGCGTGACCGAACGGGTGACCGCTCCCGCCATGGAGACCTGGGCCAGCACGATGACATCCGCGTCCGTCACGGCGTCGGCCGCAGCCGCCACGAGGTCCAGGTAGCCGTCATGATCCCCGGCCTCGAAGCGTGCCCAGGCGCCGTCTACCAGGACGGTGCGCACGTCCAGGTCCTGCTTCCCCGCCCGCTCCGCCTCCTGCGCGAGCAGGGCCCACGTCGGCTCCAGCGTGGCGTGGTGCGCCGCCAGGACGGTGACCCTCCCCGCGCGGACGGCGGCGGCCGCCATCGGCCGGTCGATGCGCAGGACCGGGATGCCGAGGCGCGCTCCGACGGACTCGGCGACCCCGCCGATCGTCGAACAGGTACACAGCACCGCGGTGGCCCCGTCGGCGACGGCACCGCTCACCAGCGCCTCGACATCGCCCGTCACCGCTTCCGGCCCCAGCACACCCGCCCGGTCGAGCAGGTCCTCGTACACGAGGTGGCGCACGACGAGACCAGGATGGTGGGCGTCACGCAAGGCGTCGAAAACCGGGACGTGGACCGGGGATGTGTGCAGGAGTGCGAGGCTCATCCGCGACACGGTATCGGCAGGCCGGCCCACGCCGGCAGGTGTCCGCCGCCTGCCCGGGCGACACGGTGCCGGGCCGGTCCCCGCCCGGCAGGTGTCCGCCGCCTGCCCGGCCGGGCGGAGTCAGTAGAGCTCAGGGTGGGAGGCGAGTTCCTGCTTGGCCCGCTCGACCAGCTCCGCAGGGGCCTCGGGAGCCTCGTCCGGGTGGCGCGACGCCCACTTCGCGGCGTACGGGCAGAGCGGGACGACAGGGACACCCTCGCGGGCGGCCATGGCGTAGAACTCCCTGACCAGGGAACCGCCGATGCCCTTGCCCTCGTGCCCCTGCTCGACGACGGTGTGCACGGCGACGAGCGCCGCGGGTGCCCCGTCCATCACGAAGTACACGATGACTCCGGCGGCCTCGCCGTCGACGTACGCGAGCAGCTTGCCGGCCGCCCGGTCGTCACGGATGTCGGGCCCTGCCTGTTCGGCTTGCTCTGCCATGGCGGATGCTCCCTCGCTCGATGAAGGGCTTCAGCGCGCCGCGGGTACGGCGTGCGGACTGCGCTCGGCGTCGGTCCCCGGCGCGGGTGCGGAGGCGTCGTCACCGAGCTCGACGATCCGGTTGCCCGCGTCGACATGGACGATACGCGGAATCAGCCCGCGCGCCCCGGCGTCGTCGACCTGTGCGTAGCTGATCAGAATGACCAGGTCACCGGGGTGCACGAGGTGGGCGGCGGCGCCGTTGATCCCGATGACACCGGAGCCGCGCTCACCCTCGATGACGTACGTCTCCAGCCGGGCACCGTTGTCGATGTCGACGATGTGGACGAGCTCGCCGGGCAGCAGGTCGGCGGCCTCCATCAGCGCGGCGTCGACCGTGACGGAGCCGACGTAATGCAGATCGGCCTGGGTCACGGTGGCACGGTGGATTTTGGACTTGAATATCGTTCGCATCATTTGAGGTACTCCTGGACATAGGCTCCCTGCCTGCGTTTTTGCAGGTCAAGTGCTATTTTCGCACTCTACAACGAATCGCAGGTTCAGGCAGCTGTACCTAGGTTTCCAGGACTCATGCTGACCACTTGCCGACTTTCCTGACGCATCATCAGGCAGCGATGGAGGACCCGGCTGCTCTCCCGACCTCCACTCCACGACCCTCAACACCTACGCAGCGCTCCCCTCAAGAGCACTCATGATCATCTTCACCCCAGCGCCAGGGTTCTCCCCGGACGCATACGAGGGCTCTGTCTCCGTGCTGGAGTTCCAGCGCGACATGATCTCGGAGTTGCGATCCTCGGTCACCCCCGAGGGTGACCGCCACGGCCCCGGGCAAAGCCCACCGCCTGCCTCTCCCCGCAGCGCAAGTCCTGACGCCCGCATGGTCCTCGATCCGGAGGCGGGCGTGTATAAGGACGTCCGAGCGCTGTCAAGCCGGACTTCACCTCCGCGACTCCATGATCTGCATCAAGGGCCTCACGCGAACCACTCAGTGATCACGACCGGATACACGCTCTAGCGACGGTGGTTGACGGCTTCTCAGCGAACATGCGGTCCCTTACCGTTGCGGGAGAACCGCATCGGCGCGTAGCGCGTCCATACCAGCGATTCTCGCGGGCGGCCTCGTGCGACGACGGAGCAGGCCTCCGCCCGGCGTCTCCCGAGCATGAGCCCGAGAAGTAGTTTCCTGACCGAGTGGCACGTCTTAAGGGGAAGACCCATGCCCAACCCGCCGCAGCCCTGGTACACACCAGGCTCGCAGCAGCAGCCCGTTCCCGGCAACCCGTATGCCTCGGAAGGCTTCGGGCCACCGCCCGGACCGCGTCGGCCCGGGCCACCGCCCGGACCGCGTCGGCGGCGTTTCGGCGGAGCACCGGTCATCGCCGCCGCCGTCGCGCTCCTGCTCGTGGCCGTGGGAGGAGGGGTGTACGCCCTCGTCGACCGGGGAGAGGACGGGCCCGCCACCCCCGTGGCGAAAGAATCATCCGGCCCCTCCGCGCCGACGGCCCCGCCCAGTTCCCCAGCGGTCAGAACCCCGCAGGCGAAGCACATCCCGACCACGGAGGAGATCAATGCCGCACGGAAGCCGGGGGACGCGGCAACGTGGATCGTCGACGACAAGACCGATCTTCCCGGGGGGAGCCGGAGGCTCTACGACCTGTGGATCGTCGGCGACACCGTTGTCCAGGCCCTGCACAGAAAGGTCGCGGCCTACCGTCTCTCGGACGGCGCCGAGGTCTGGAGCATGCCGTTGCCCACTCCCGTCTGCGAGACACCGGTCAACCCCACGCCCGACGGCAAGGTCGTGCTCGTCCACCACAAGAGGGCCGACTCCGGGAGGAACAACCGGTGCAACCAACTGCAGATGATCGATCTGAAGACCGGGAAGCCGGGATGGCACAAGGAGCTTCCCGAGACCGGTGACGGGGACAGCACGTTCATCGTGCACAGCGCCATCAGCGCCGGTACTTTCGCGATCGCCCGGAGCATGAAGGCGACCGCCTATCGGGTCGATGACGGTACCGAGTTGTTCGACATCCCCTGGGAGAACCCGGGGAAGTGCTTCCCCGACGACGTGGCGGGCGGTTCCCGGCTTCTGGTGAAGTCCGACTGCGCGATCGCCATCGACTCGAGCAAGAACTACAGCCAGCTCCGCGAGATCGACCCACTCACCGGCAAGGTCCTGTGGCGCCACCGGACCAGGACCGGATGGAAGGTCGGAAACATGATCTCCGTCGATCCGGTCGTCTTCACCACGGAAAACGCTGTGGACCGCCTCGAAGACTGGCGAGTCGTGACCCTGGGTCCGGGAGGAAAGCCCGGCGCCACCATCGACCCACGGGGCACGAGTCTCGAACGATGCGCCGGGGACGGGACCGGCGGCGGCGACATCCAGCCCTGTCGCGGCACCGCGGTCGGTCACGGCCACATCATTCTGGGCGGCAACGACAGGATCCGCTTGTACGACCTGGCCACCGGGAAGTTCCTCTGGGGGGTCAAGAGCAACGAGCTGCGCACCTTGCACCCCCTGCGTGCGGAGAAGGGCAAGGCGGTGCTCGTCTACGAGTCGGCCACACCGAGCCGCCCCGGCCGGACCTTCCTGATGGGCCCGGGTGGCGCAGGTACGGAGAAGGTGGTGCTGCGACACCCCGCATCGACCACGACGCAGGAGTTCGAGATGGCCGGCGGGCGGCTGGCCTATGTCGGCGGACGGGTCGTCCTCACGTCGGCGGGCGTGAGCGGCGACGACGATCAGCATGAAGCCCGCATGCTGTCCTTCGCTCCCGGCCCGCCCTGACCGGGCACCGGGCGGGCCGACCGCCCACGTACGCCGGGCACACGTGAGATGACTTCGCGGTTTCCGGTGTGTGATCGCGGCGTCGGAGCTGTCCTGGACAGCCCGGCAAGTTCGGGACCGCGCTGCGCCACGAAGTGCGGATCCGGTTCCCGAGCGCCGACCGTGGGGTCTTCCTGGAGGATCGGGTGCTGCTCGTGGCAGCGTACTGGCGCACGAACTTGACGATGCGCCAACTCGCTCCGCTCTCCGGTGCATCGAACTCTGCGGCCGATCGAATCATCGACCACCTCGGCCCCGCGCTCGACAACCTTGTGCGCCTGCTGGTGGAAGTCGCGCGCCGCGGGCGCGCACAGGGCCCGCCCCGCGGCGGAGAGCTCGCAGGCGGAAGTAGCTGCCGGGGTGCGCGCTTATGGCTTCGGCGGTGGAGCAGGGGCAGTCGGTTTCGGTCTTATGGGTGACTGTCCGGCAGGGCCGGACCCAGCCCCCAAGGCTTCGGCGTTGTCGCGTGATGTCCAGTTCGTGATCATGTGATCCCGAGGCAGGTGAGGGGGCGGCGGGGGTGTCGCGGGCATTACGGCGGAGGCCGGCCGCGATGTTCTTCGTTCCGGCCGTCCGGAGAGCGCCGGTAGGTGGCCATCGCGCGTGGTGCGTTGCCGGTCCGGAGGTGTGAGGCGTCTTCGGTGAAGGTGGTGTCGCGGATGTAGGGACTTGAGCTGCTTGAACAGCCTTTTCTCGGGAGACCCTCGGCGTCCCGGGTCTCCCCCGTACGCACCCCCGCACCCGGGCATGAGCCATGAGGCTGTCCCAGGCGGTGCGCAGTCTCGACCCCTGGGGCGCCGGTCCAGGACCATGGCGAAACCCGAGGCCGCGGTCACAGCGACGACGAAGCAGACGACAGCCATAGCCATGACTCTCCAGGCTGGGTCCGGTCCGGCGCCCGCCCCGCATGACGGCCGGGCGCCCTGGAGCGAGCGGCACAGCCCCCCGGGTGCGGGTCCGGCAGACATGGGCCGCAAGGACCCGCTCGAGGCCCCGAAGTACGCCTCGTCGTGGAGAGATCGTACGGATTCGCTACGCGGGGGTAGGCCCGCGCACCCCTCTTGCTATACCTTCCGTCTAACAGCTTGCTAGACGCGACGTCTAACAAGCGGGGCGGCGCCCGGCGGCCGTCGATCTCATCGGGCAGACACGGGATGGGAGAAGAGGCCGGGCAGCCGTCGGGTCGATCTGTCTCGATTCAAGGAGCAGCAGCATGGCAAGCAGCACCGTTCGGCCGGAGGACCAGGACCGGCTCGCCGAGCAGGACGTCGCCCGGCGCCTGCTCGATTCGGCCGCGAAGCTGTCGTACGACCCGGCCACCGAGGTGGACTGGAACACACCGCTGGACACCGGCCACCACGGCGCCAGCCCTGAGTGGAGCACCCTCTACGGCACCGCGTACTGGCAGGAGTTGACCGACAGTCAGCGCAAGGCACTGACACGCCAGGAGGCGGCGTCCGTAGCCAGCACCGGCATCTGGTTCGAGATGATCCTCCAGCAGATGGTGCTGCGGGATATGTACGCCAAGGACCCCACGGACCCGCGGTTCCAGTGGGCGCTCACCGAGGTCGCCGACGAGTGCCGACATTCCATCATGTTCGCGCGCGGCGCCGCGAAGCTGGGCGCCCCTGCCTACCGGCCGCGCCGCGCGGTGGTCGAACTGGGCCGCGCCTTCAAGACACTTGCCTTCGGCGAGGCGGCGTACGCGGCGATCCTCGTGGCGGAGGAGGTGCTGGACGTGATGCAGCGGGACTGGATGCGGGACGAGCGGGTGGCACCGTTCGTCCGGACGATCAACAACATCCATGTGGTGGAGGAGTCGCGGCACATGAAGTTCGCCCGCGACGAGACCCGCAGGCGCCTGCGCAACGCGGGGCCGCTTCGCCGGCAGATCAACTCGCTCGTGGTCGCCATCGCCTCGTACTACATCGTCACGAGCATGGTGAACCGGGACGTCTACGCGAACGCGGGGCTGGACAGTCCACGCGCCCGTGCCGAGGCGAGGGCCAATGAGCACCACAAGTCCCTGATGCGTTCCAGCTGTTCGGGCCTGATGGAGTTCCTGGCCTCGGCCCGCCTCCTCACCAAACCGGCCCTTTTCTTCTACAGGCGCGCCCACCTGATCTGACCCACCTGGTCCGACCGGAGGCAGCCCTCTGCGAGCCTGCCCACCTGATCCGACCAGAGCCCTGTGCAAGCGCGCCGCCCCGATCTGATCCGAGCCGAGAGCCCGAGCTGACGCGATGACCTACGCCATCACCCAGACCTGCTGCAGCGACGCCACCTGCGTCGCCGTGTGCCCTGTCAACTGCATCCATCCCACTCCGGAGGAACAGGCCTTCGGCAGTACGGAGATGCTCTACGTCGACCCGGCGACCTGCATCGACTGCGGTGCCTGCGCCGACGCCTGTCCGGTCGACGCGGTCTTCCCTGTGGACAGCCTGTCCGGGGCGCAGAAGGAGTACGCCGGCATCAACGCGGCGTACTACGCGGACCGGGAGCCGGAGCCGGCCGCCGGGCCGAACTTCCACGCCTGGGGAGAGCCGTCGTTCGTCCGCAGTCTGCCGTCCGACTTCGCTCCGATCCGGGTGGCCGTCGTCGGCACCGGCCCGGCCGGGATGTACGCGGCCGAGGACCTGCTGCTGCACACCAACGCCGAGGTGACGCTGATCGACCGGCTGCCGGTGGCGGGCGGCCTCGTCCGGTACGGCGTGGCGCCCGACCACCCCGCGACGAAGGGGGTCGGCGAGACCTTCTCGCGGTTCCACTCCCACCCCCGGGTCCGGATGCACCTGGGGGTCGAGGTCGGCAAGGACCTCACCGTCGAGGAGCTCACCGCCCATCACGACGCGGTGATCTACGCGGTCGGCGCCTCCGCCTCCCGCCGGCTCGGCATCCCGGGCGAGGATCTGCCGGCCAGCATTCCGGCCACGTCGTTCGTGTCCTGGTACAACGCCCACCCGGAAGTCCCGCCGGAGACCGTCGATCTGACCGCGGAGCGGGTGGTCGTCACCGGCAACGGGAACGTCGCGCTGGATGTGGCCCGCATCCTCGTCACGGATCCCGCCGCACTGGCCGGCACCGATATCGCCGGCCACGCGCTGGCGGCGCTGCGGGAATCCAAGGTGCGCGAGGTCGTCCTGCTGGGGCGGCGCGGCCCCGACGATCTCGCCTGCACCGGGTCCGAGCTGCTCGCCCTCCGCCATCTGCCGGGCGTGGACCTGGTGGTCGACGACGGCGACCCGCGGACCGGCGTGGCGATCGACGGAGCGGCGGCGGGCGAGAAGGCCGCGCTGCTGCGGGAGTTGACCCGGGAGACGGTCGACTGGTCGCAGTCCCCGCCGCCGGGGCGTCGTATCGTCTTCCGCTTCCACTCCGCGCCCGTGGAGGTGCTCGGCCACGAGGGCGTCGAGGCGGTGCGGGTGACGGCCGCCGCCGGTGACCAGGAGATACCCACGGGCCTGTTCCTGCGGGCGATCGGTTACCGGGGTGTGCCGGTTCCCGGTCTGCCCTTCGACGAGGCGACCGGCACCGTGCCGCACGAGGGCGGCCGGGTGGCGGGCATGCCGGGCAGCTACGTCGTGGGCTGGATCAAGCGCGGCCCTTCGGGCGGCATCGGGGCGAACCGCACCTGCGCCGCCGAGACCGTCGGCACCCTCCTGGCCGACGCCGTCGCGGGCGCCCTGCGCTCGCCCGCGTACCCGGCGAGGGCGTTCGGGCGGCTGGCCCGGAGCCGTGGCCGCCGGGTGGTCGACGCCCGGGGGCTGGCCGCCATCGACCGCGCCGAGCAGGCCCGGGGGCGCGAACAGGGCCGGCCGCGGATCAAGTTCGACACGGTCCCCGCGCTGATCGCCGCGTCGAAGGGAAGCCTGTGGAGGTCGCCGCGCTGACCCGGGCGCCCGGTCCCACCCGCGGGGCCGGGCTCAGCCCTCGTCCGGCTCCGCGGCCTGCCCCTTGGCCCGCTTGCCGACGACGGCGGCCGCGGCCGCGGCGCTGCCCACGAAGGCCAGGGCGACCATCCAGGGCTGGTTGAACGCATGCCGGGTGGCGTGGTCCACCGAGTAGCGGCCGGGGCCGGTCAGGCCGATCGCGGCCGCGGTGAAGCCGAGGAAGGCGGGGTACTCGTAGCCGCCGCCCTGCGCGAAGAACCCGGCGGGGGCGTGGACGGCCACGGCTCCCGCCATGGCGCCCGCGGCGGCGGCTCCGGCCGCGGGCGTGGCCAGGCCCAGGGCCAGCAGGACGCCGCCGCCCGCCTCGCCGAGACCGGCCGCGATCGCGCTGTGCTTCGGCGGATGGAAGCCCATGGCCTCCATCCCGGCCGTGGTGCCCTCGATGCCCCCGCCGCCGAACCAGCCGAGGAGTTTCTGACTGCCGTGCGCGGCCAGCACCGCGCCGGTGCCGACGCGAAGGACAAGCAGGCCGAGGTCACGACGGTTGACGCTGCCCATGAGGGTCTCCGGGAGGGTTCGGGGGCCCGGCCGGAAGGCGGTGCCCCGGGTGCAGTACGCAAACCACTCTCCGCGCACCGGGGTGCCGACGGGTCACGTTGTTACGCCGTCCGGGCAGGCCGCAGCGGCACGTGACCCGGGCCACAGTGCGACGTACGTCATTATGCAACTTGTTGCACAATGACGATTCGGTGGTCTAGAACTGGCGTAACCACACCGCGCGAGGAGCCCCCGCATGAGCCCGTACCCGCATCTGCTGAGCCCGCTCGACCTCGGGTTCACCACCCTCCCCAACCGGGTGCTGATGGGGTCGATGCACATCGGCCTGGAGGAGGTCGAGAACGGCTTCGAGCGCATGGCCGCGTTCTACGCCGCCCGCGCCCGCGGCGGCGTGGGCCTCATGGTCACCGGTGGCATCGCGCCGAACGAGCGGGCCCGCTCACTGCCCGGCGGTGCCAAGATGACCACCGAGGCGGAGGCCGCACAGCATGCCGCGGTGACGTCGGCCGTGCACGAGGCGGGCGGCCGGATCGCTATGCAGATCCTGCACTTCGGGCGCTACGCGCACCATCCCGGTCTGGTGGCACCGAGTGCGATCCAGGCGCCGATCAGCGGGTTCGTCCCGCACGCCCTGACCGACGACGAGGTCGAGTCGACCATCGAGGACTTCGTCACGGCGGCCGCGCTGGCGCAGAGCGCGGGGTACGACGGCGTCGAGATCATGGGCTCCGAGGGCTACCTGATCAACGAGTTCATCGCCTCGGCGACCAACCACCGCGAGGACCGCTGGGGCGGCTCGTACGAGAACCGCATCCGCTTCCCCGTCGAGATCGTGCGCCGGGTCCGGGAGCGGGTCGGGAGCGACTTCATCCTGATCTACCGGCTCTCGATGCTGGACCTGGTGCCCGGCGGATCGTCGCTGGAGGAGGTCGTGCAGCTGGCCCGGGAGATCGAGGCGGCCGGGGCCACCATCATCAACACCGGCATCGGCTGGCACGAGGCCCGCATCCCCACCATCGCGACGTCGGTACCGCGCGGCGCCTTCACCTGGGTCACCGAGAAGGTGCGCGGCGCCGTCTCCGTACCTCTGGTGACGAGCAACCGCATCAACACCCCCGAGGTCGCCGAGCAGATCCTGGCGGCGGGCCGCGCGGACATGGTGTCGATGGCCCGGCCGTTCCTCGCGGACCCGGACTTCGTCGCGAAGGCGAGCGAGGGCCGCGCGGACGCGATCAACACCTGCATCGGCTGCAACCAGGCCTGTCTGGACCACATCTTCAGCGGCAAGGTCACCTCCTGCCTGGTCAACCCGCGCGCCTGCCACGAGACGGAACTCACGCTGTCGCCGACCCGCACCCGTAAGCGCGTCGCGGTCGTCGGTGCCGGTCCGGCCGGACTCGCCTGCGCCGTGACGGCCGCCGAGCGCGGTCACGCGGTGACGCTCTTCGACGCGGCCGAGGAGATCGGCGGGCAGCTCAACGTGGCGCGCCGGGTGCCGGGCAAGGAGGAGTTCAACGAGACGCTGCGCTACTTCCGTACCCGGCTGGCGGAGGAGAAGGTCGAGCTACGGCTGGGCGCCCCGGTCGGCGCCGGGGAGCTCGAAGGCTACGACGAGGTGGTCCTGGCGACGGGGGTCACCCCGCGTACGCCGGCAATCCCGGGCGTGGACCACCCGAGCGTGGTCAGCTACCTCGACGTGCTGCGGCACGGGGCCCCGGTGGGCGACCGGGTGGCGCTCGTCGGGGCGGGCGGGATCGGCTTCGACGTGGCCGAGTTCCTGACCGACGGCGGGGACGCGGCGAGCCTCGACCCGGAGGCGTTCTTCCGGCAGTGGGGCGTCGACACCGAGTACCGCGAGCGGGGCGGACTCGGCACCGCGGAGCGCCCGAAGTCCGCGCGCACCGTCCATCTTCTCCAGCGCAAGGCGAGCAAGGTCGGCGCAGGTCTCGGCAAGACGACGGGATGGATCCACCGCACCGAACTCCGCCACCGCGGCGTCACCATGATCGCGGGAGTCGGCTACGACCGGATCGACGACGACGGTCTGCACGTCACGGTCGACGGCGAGCAGCATCTGCTGCCGGTCGACACGATCGTGCTCTGCGCGGGCCAGGAGCCCCGGCGGGAGCTGTACGAGGAGCTGCTCGCCGCGGGCCGTCCCGCGCATCTGATCGGTGGTGCGGACGTCGCGGCCGAGCTGGACGCGAAGCGGGCGATCCGCCAGGGCACGGAACTCGCCGCCTCACTCTGACCGGGGCACCGCAGCGGCGGACGGTCCGTCCGCCGCTGCGGTCCTGTCCTTAGGATGCACCCCATGTCACTCCCGCACGCGATCCTGACCGCCCTGCTCGAGAAGCCCTCGTCGGGGCTGGAGCTGACCCGTAGGTTCGACCGGTCGATCGGCTACTTCTGGTCGGCCACGCACCAGCAGATCTACCGGGAGCTGGGAAAGCTGGAGCAGGCCGGGCAGATCAGGGCGCTGGCGACCGCCCAGCCGGCCCGGGGACAGAAGAAGGAGTACGAGGTGCTGCCCGCGGGCCGCGAGGCGCTGTCCGCCTGGGTGGCCCGCCCGGAGGACCCGAAGCAGATCCGCGATCCCCTGCTGCTGCGGATGCGGGCGGCGGCGGTCGTCGGTGCGCCCGGTCTTGACGCGGAGCTGCGCCGCCACCTCGCTCTGCACCGGCTCCGGCTCGCGGAGTATCTGGAGATCGAGGAGCGGGACTTCCCGCCCGGGCGCGACGCTGCCCAGGACCGGCTGCGCCATCTCGTGCTGCGCGGCGGCATCGATCTGGAGAACTTCTGGATCGGCTGGCTGACCAGGGCGCTGGCCGAGGACGCCGGCGCCGCGGCGGCCGACCTCGGGTAGGTTCCGGTGACCGCGTTCGGGGTCGTTACGAGCGACCGGCCCGGATCCGCCGCAGGTGTCCGTGTCCGTGCTCCTGGTGGAGCACGGCCCGCGGGCTCTTGATGACCACCCTCGACGGAACGCTCGGAGCCGGTCCTGCCACGGCCGCCTCGGCGGCGGGCGCGGTCTGTGCCTGGGCGCGGCTGAGCAGGATCACGCCCCGTACGGCGGCGGCCGTGCCGAGCAGCGCCGGAACCAGGCTGATCGTCCCGCCCTGGAACCGCTCCCCCAGCAGGGCCAGGCCGATGGCCGCAGCGGCGACCGGGTTGGCGAGGGTGACGACGGCGAGCGGTGCGCCGAGGCCGCCCCGGTAGGCGGTCTGGGAGAGGAGCAGTCCGCCCATCGCGAAGGCCGACACGAGCACCGCGACGACCACCAGGCGCCAGCTGAACAGCGGGCCCGTGGTGTGGTCGGTGACGGCGACGGTCAGCGTCTGGGTCAGTGCGGAGGCGACGCCCGAGGTGATGCCGGAGGCGGCGGCGTGCCGCAGACCGGGGCGGGTGCCCGGGCGGCTGAGTCCGGCGACGACGGCCATGGTCGCTGCGCCGACGGCCAGCGCCTCGGCCAGGCTCAGCGTCTCGTGCGGGGCGGATCCGCCGGCCGTCGTCAGCAGGGCCCCCAGGCCCAGCAGGGTCAGGAGCGTCCCGCGCCATTCGATCGTCGAGACCTTGCGGCCCGCGGCCCGTGCGCCCAGCGGTACGGCGGCGACCAGGGTGAGTGCGCCGAGCGGCTGGACGAGGGTCAGCGGACCGTACTTCAGTGCGGCGACGTGCAGCAGGGCGCCGCCGGCGTTCAGCCCGACGGCCGACCACCACGCGCCGCTGCCGAGCAGGCGCAGTGTCCCGGTGCCCGGTGCCGTGCGTCCCGCGAGCCGCGCCTGTGCCACCGCGGCGGAGGCGTACGCGGCGGCGGAGACGAGTGACAGCGCGACCGCGACAAGGGTGGCGTTCATCGCCCGGCCCCGGAGGAAGCGTAGGAACGAGCGGAAACGCGAGGCGCGGCAACGACATGGGTGGCGACGCCGGCCGTGGTCGGCCACGGCAGGTGGGCCCGGACCGGCTCCGCGCGCGGCAGCCGCAGCGCCGCGAACGCCACGGAGAGCAGCGCGGCCACCACGATCGAGTCCAGCCAGTAGTGGTTGGCGGTGCCGACTATGACGAGCAGCGTGATCGCCGGGTGCAGCAGCCAAATCCAGCGCCACCGCGAGCGGGTGGCGACGACGAGGCCGACGCCGACCATGACCGCCCAGCCGAAGTGCAGCGAGGGCATGGCGGCGAACTGGTTCGCCATGGAGTCCGTGGCGGGCGTGGACCCGTACACCGTCGGTCCGTAGACCTGGCCGGTGTCGATCAGGCCGGTCGCCGCGAGCAGGCGCGGCGGGGCGAGCGGGAAGAGCAGGTGCAGGGCCAGCGCGGCGGCGGTGAGCACGGCGAGGATGCGGCGCGACCAGACGTAGTGGCGCGGGCGGCGCCAGTACAGCCAGCCGAGGAAGAGCAGGGTGGCCGGGAAGTGCACGGTCGCGTAGTAGGTGTTCGCGAGGTGGATGAGCGTCCCGTCGTGGAGCAGCAGCCCCTGTACGGCGCCTTCGCCGGGCAGGTGCACGGCGCGTTCGAGATCCCATACGCGTCCGGCGTTGTGGAACGCCTCGTCGACGTGACCGTTGGCCGCCTGGCGGCCGAACTTGTAGATCACGAAGAGTCCTACGACGAGAAGAAGCTCGCGGACGAGGGGCGGTCGGGCAGAACTGTCCGGCTCCCGATCGGCGGGCCTGCTACCGGCGAACATCATCCGGTGCCCCTTTGCTGACGAAGCGGTGTTTCGGTGGCAGGGACGGGTCCGTGCCGTATCGATACGCCAGTGTACCGATACGGAGGCGTATCGGAACACTCGCGTATCGGTACACTGGCGTATCGATGGACCTCGTCGCAGAGTCGCAGAGAGGGAAAGCGCATGTCGTCGCTGGAAACGGAGCCCGAGCGGGCCACCGCGTCGCGCCGCTCGAAGATCACGCCGGAACGGGCCCAGGAGCTCTACACGGCCGTTCTCGACATGCTGAGGGAGAGCGGCTACGAATCGCTCACCATGGAGGGGGTCGCCTCCCGGTCCCGCTGCGGCAAGTCCACGCTCTACCGCCAGTGGGGCTCGAAACCCGAACTGGTCGTCGCCGCGCTGCACGGGACCCGGCGCGGGCTGCTCGGCCGGATCGACACGGGCACCCTGGCCGGGGACCTGCGCGAGGCGGCACGCGCCATCGGCGAGGGATCCGGGCGCGACACGCCCCTGATGCTTGCGCTGAGCCATGCCGCACTGCAGAGCCCCGAGCTGCTGTGCGCGCTGCGCGAGTCGCTGATCCTGCCCGAGCTGGCGGCGATCGACGCCATGGTCGCGCGCGGCGTGGAGCGGGGCGAGGTGGGTGCGGACAACCCGGCCACGGAGTTCGTCTCCGCCCAGCTGCTCGGCGTGATGCGCGCCCGCCCGCTGCTGGAGTGCGCCTACGCGGATGAGACGTTCCTCATCCGCTTCGTGGAGGGCGCGGTCTTTCCCGCACTCGGTCTGGACGCACAGGCGTCCGGATCCTGAAGGACGTGGGCCGTCGTCCCAGCGGATGACGACGGTCCGCCTGCGCCGCACCGTGGGGACGGGGGCGGCGCACAACCCGGCCGGCCGGCGGCTTCTACGGAAGCCACCGGCCGCCCGCGTTTGCCCGCCGGGCCCCTGAACCCACCCCTTCTCGTCCTCTTGACGATATAGAGCGAGCAGCGTTATCGTCGTCATGACGAAAACGAGGGGATCCATCATGGCCGACATCACCCGGCGGTTCGGCTGGCGTCATCTGCGCTCAGCTCCCACCGCCCACATCCGCCACCACAAGCGCGGGCAGCTGGCCCACGACGGGGCGGGGCTGAGCTTCTGGTACCGGTCGCTGAGCGCCGCGCTCTCCGAGGTACCGGTCAACGACCGCGAGCTGGCCATGGCGTTCCACGCCCGTACGGCCGACTTCCAGGACGTCACCGTGCAGGCCACCGTCACCTACCGGATCAGCGATCCGGCCGAGGCGGCCGCCCGCCTCGACTTCTCTGTCGATCCCGACACCGGAGCCTGGCGCGGCGCCCCGCTGGAGCAGATCGCGACGCTGCTCACCGAGACGGCCCAGCAGCACACCCTGGACGTCCTGGCCCGCACCCCGCTGGCCGCCGCGCTGGTGGACGGTGTCGCCGCGGTACGCGAACGGGTGGCCGCCGGCCTGGGCGGCGAGCCCCGGCTGCCCGCCACCGGCATCGACGTGGTGGCGGTGCGCGTCGTCGCCATCCGCCCCGAGGCCGAGGTCGAACGCGCACTGCGCACGCCCGCCCGCGAGCAGATCCAGCAGGAGGCCGACCGGGCCACCTACGAACGCCGGGCCGTGGCCGTCGAGCGCGAGCGGACGATCGCCGAGAACGAGCTGGCCAGCCAGATCGAGCTCGCCCGCCGCGAGGAGCAGCTGGTCGAGCAGCGCGGCACCAACACCCGCCGCGAGGCGGAGGAGCACGCCGCGGCCGACGGGGTGCGCGCCGAGGCCGAAGCCGCGCGCAAGGTGCGCCTCGCCCGCGCCGAGGCGGAAGCGGCCCGTGAGATCGGCGCGGCCCGTGCCGAGTCGCAGGCGGCGTGGCTGCGGGTGCACGGCGAGGCGGCCCCCGCGACCCTGCACGCGCTGGCCGCGACCCGGCTCGCCGAGAACCTGCCGCGCATCGAGAGCCTCACCCTCTCCCCCGACGTCCTCACCGGTCTGCTCACCAAGCTCGGCCGGCCCGCGCCGGAGACCCGGGCGTGAGCCTGGCCCCGCGGGCGGTCCTGGTGCACCGCACCACCGAGTACGAGGAGTTGCTGGCCCGGCACGGGACGCACGGCCAGGCGGCGTTCTTCCTCTCCAGCCGGGGCCGGTCCATCGACGAGGTGGCCCGGCGGCACGAGCGGACCCGGCAGGCGCTGGCGGATGTGGCGGCGGCCGTTCCGCTCCAGTGGCGCCATTCCCGGGTGGAGCGGGCGGACCTGGACCGGTTCCTGTTCGCACCCGAGGACGTGGTGGTCGTCGTCGGCCAGGACGGGCTGGTCGCCAACTCCGCCAAGTACCTCTCCGGCCAGCCGGTCGTGGGCATCGACACCGACCCCGGCCGCAACCCCGGCGTCCTGGTGCGCCACCGCCCGGCCGACGCGGCGGCCCTGCTGCGGGCGGCCGTGGCGCCGGGCGCCCCTGCGGACGAGCTCACCATGGTCGAGGCGGTGGCCGACGACACCCAGCGGCTCCTGGCTCTCAACGAGATCTACCTCGGCCCCTCCGGCCACCAGACGGCCCGCTACCGGCTGGGCACCGGCCCGGCGGACTCCCCCGCCGAGTCGCAGGCCTCGTCCGGGGTCCTGGTCGGCACGGGCACCGGCGCCACCGGGTGGCTGCGCTCCCTGTGGCAGGAGCGCCACAGCCCTCTCGCCCTGCCCGGCCCGACCGACCCCCGCCTGCTCTGGTTCGTCCGGGAAGCCTGGCCGTCACCGGCGACGGGCACCTCGCTCGTCTCGGGTGAGCTGGGCCGCGAGCAGGGTCTGCGGCTGACCGTCGAGTCCGACCGCCTCGTCGTCTTCGGCGACGGCATGGAGGCGGACGCGCTGGAGCTGACCTGGGGCCAGACCGTACGGCTCTCCATCTCGGCCACCTCACTGCGGCTGGCCGGATGACCGCGCTCGGACGCCGGCCCCGCCCGTAAGCTCTACGCCTCGTACCGGCTGCCGAACCTCATGAGGAGCACCATGGACAGCACCGCCACACCCCCGGTCCCCGCCCGCAACTCCCGCCCGCCCCTGGCCCAGGCGGCGCTGGGCGTCGGCGTGATCGCGCAGGACGGGCAGGGGCGGATCCTGCTCGGGCGGCATCACAGCGGTACCTGGGAGCTGCCCGGCGGCAAGGTCGACCCGACGCACGAGTCGATCGCGGCGGCGGCCGTGCGTGAGCTGCGTGAGGAGACGGGGCTGGAGGCGGCCGAGCACGAGGTGCGCGTCCTCGCGATGCTGCACGACGCGGTCCACGGGATCAACCGGGTGACGATGGCCGCGCTGGTGACCGTCGGGGACGTCACCGCCCGGGTGACCGAACCCCATCTCATCAGCACCTGGCGATGGATCCGGCCCGAGGACCTGCCGGTGCCGCTCTTCGACCCCTCGGCGCAGATCCTCGCGGCCTGGCGCCCCGACCTCGGCATCGCGCACCCGCCCGTGCACCGGCTGGACATCGTGACCGAGAGTACCGATACTTCACAGGCATAGCCCTACATCCATTAATCATTTGCCTAGGGCTCATAGGCAGAGTTAGCGTCGTCGGTATGAAGGCCGTGACCGAGCAGGACATCCGCACATCGTTCGTCAATTGTTCCAAGGGAGAAGCCGGGCGCCTGCCGATGCCCCGCAATCTCGACGAGCTGCCGTGGGACGATCTCGACTTCCTGGGGTGGCGTGATCTCTCCGCTCCCGGGCGCAGCTACATCGTCACCGAACACGAGGGCAGGCTGACCGGCATCTCGCTGCGCTACCCCTCCCAGCAGCGGGGTTTCCTCCACCGCAGCATGTGTTCACTCTGTCTGACCACGCACCCGGGCAGCGGGGTGTCCCTGCAGACCGCCCGCAAGGCGGGCCCGGCCGGGCGCGAGGGCAACTCGGTCGGCCTGTACATGTGTACCGACCTGGCCTGCTCGCTCTACGTACGGGGGAAGAAGGCCGTGGCCTCGGGCGCCCGCTTCAAGGAGTCGCTGACCGTGGAGGAGCAGATCGACCGTACGAGGGCCAACCTCTCGGCGTACGTCGCCAAGCTCTTCGGCTGAGCCGGATACCGGACGGGCGGGGGGGGGCCCCCCCCGCCCCCCCGGGGGGGGGGGCCCCCCCCCCCCCCCCCCCCGCCGCCCCCCCCCCCCCCCGCCGGGGCCCCCCCCCCCCCCCCCCCCCCCCCGGGGCCCCCG